>CAZVDO010000080.1:0-2819 GCA_964625345.1 uncultured Anaerolinea sp.
CTGCGGCATCCCGGTCGCCCCGGTCTCGGCCGCGATCGTCGAACCCGTCTCGGTCGTCCGTGCGTGCACCCTGGGGTCCGTGGTCGTCGGCGGTGACGGTGTGTTCGTGGCCCGGCCCGATCAGCCCGGCGTCATCGCCCGCCTGACGCTCGACGTGGACGGCGCGACGGCCGTCATCACCGCCTACGGCCTCGTCATCGCGGGCGGCTGAGGCGGGTCCTGCCGGAGCGAGTGGCGGGTCTCGGCGATCGGGCGTCACGAGACTGGTCGCGGCGGCGTCTGGGGGCCATGATGCTGCCCATGGGCCGCTCGTCCGACCAGATCGACGCCGTCGAATCGCCTCGGGAGTTCCCGGTGGACCGCGCATCCGAGCACGACCGGTCCCGGCCGATCCGACGATCCCGGAGTGGCGCGCCGCTGGGCCCGGGACGCGGCGCCGGAATCGCGGCCGCGGTACTCCTGCTCCTGGTCGGGGGCATCGCCCTGGGGAGCATGGAAGAGGAGCCTCGGCCGACCGCCTCTCCGACATCGACCGCGACGGCGGATACCGCCCTCGCCACCGTCCTGCCGTGCCGCCCCGGCGTCGAGGTGCCCGTCGAGCTCATTGCGCTCGACGATCCGCCTCGCGTGGTGTCGGGGCTGGTCGCCTCGAGACCGACGCTGCCAGGCGCGCCCGACGCGCTCGTGGTGCGCTCGGGCACCCGGCTCGCCGCGTCCGCACGCCTCGACGCGTGCGTCATGCAGATGACGGTGGAGCGCGTCCCGGTGCCGGAACTCAACACCTCGCCGTTCGTCACGTGGATCGATCGTGCGCAGGACCCAGCTGTGGGGCCCGCACCCTTCGAGCTCGGGGCGCTCGGGGACGGCGACTGGCTCGTCCGGGCGCGGGCAACGTTCGTCGAGTTCGGTCCGGGCCACTGGACCTACTTCCGGGTCCTCGTTGGCTCTGAGCCCTTCAGCTCCCCACGACCGGTCAGCCAGGTCACCCCGCGGAATCCCTGCGCATCCGACGATCCGGCGGCCCCGACCCTGGCCGTGCAGCTCTCTACCGGGGTCACCGTGACCGCGGTCGATGGGGCAGACCCGGAAGTGGTGCATCTCCCGCTCGGTGAGGCCCTCGTCATCGTGACGGACGCGGATCGGTGCGCGCTGTCATGGACGATCGAGGCGATCGATGACGGCGGTGCCGCCGTCACGCTCGACCAGGTCGCCAATCCCGACGCCGACCAGGCCTTCGCGGCCCAGAACAGGTGGCAGTTCCCGCTCCCGTTCGATTCGACCCTCGTCCGGATGTCGGCGTCGTTTGCCGGCGGGCGCACCGTGGTGGCCCTGTGGCAACTCGTCGTCGATCCCTTCGTGATCCCGGATGCGTACCTCGTGGCGCAGGACGGCACGAAGCGGGCCATGGGGGCCGGCTGCGGCCTGTACGTCGCCCTCGCCAACGGCTACTCGGCCGGTGACGACTGCGGGTCCGTCGGGTACCCGGCCGGCCTCTCGAGGCTGACGGTGCGGGTCGGCGAACCGGTCACGTTCGAGATCCCGGGTTGGGGTCTGCTGGGCTGGTTCGCCAATTGCGGCCGGATCGAGGTCAGCGACGGCATCGAGCAATTCGTCGGCGGTGACGGCTGCCAGCTCGGCGGCGGCTTCTCGGACGCGTATGACGCAGGGGCGCCAATCGAGGACCCAGCCGTCTTCCTGGTCCCGCCCGGCGCCTGGGTCATCCAGGTCAGCGCGAACGCGATCCACGAGGGCGACCAGTTCGGCGACACCTTCTTCCTGCCGGTGACGGCGCGATGAGAGAGGACCGGCTCGACGCGCCGATCCGGCCGGTGCTCGAGGGCACTGGGCGCCGTCGGCTGCGGTTCCAGCTCGTCGCCGTGGCGGCCGTGACCGTCCTGGTCGTGGCAGCAGGGATCGGGCTGGCCGGCAACGGGTTCGCACCGGAACCCTCCCACGCCACCGCCGCCGCGACCGCGACCGAAGTCGCGCTCGCCTCGCCGACGCGACCCGTGGCCACCGTGCGGCCCACCGTCGGCCCGCTCCCGACGACCGGCCCATTCCTGGGCTGCCCGCCGATCCAGGGTGACGAGCTGCCGATCGTCTGGATGGGGTCGACGCTCGGCGACGCCGTGGTCGCCCCGGGGATCGCCCTCGATGGGAGCGAACCCGGAACAGCGACGGGCGGGACGCGGCCACCGCCGATCGGCGCGGACCCGACGCCGACGACGACTGCGGGTGTAACCGCCCAGGGCTGGCCGATTCCGGATGCGAGCCACACCGTCACGATCACGGGTGCCGGCGGACTCGTCGTCAGCACCGAACCGTCCACGTGCATGCGTTCCGTCGTGGCCGAGTACGTCCCGGTCCAGGCGCTCGTGGAGGGTCCGTTCCCCATCCCGTTCCGGGCCCTGGACGTGGCGCCGCCCAGCGCCCAGGTCCGCCTGGGGCGGCCGCCGACCGGGGAGTGGGTCCTCCGCGTCGTGACCGACTTCTCCACCCACGTCGCGGGCGATGTCGACCGGATCGCCGAGCGCTTCTTCCGGGTCAAGGTCAGCAGCGGGATCGTGGTCGGCCCGGACATCACCCCGGTGGTGCCGTGCACGCCGATCCCGGATCCTCGGGTGCCGCCCGAGCTGCTGCTCGAGGCCGCGGGCGGCGCGATCCGTGGCGCGATCGAGCCGTCCGTCGACACCGGGCTCGTCCTGACCCTCGACCGACCCATCGAGATCCGGACCGAGGGCGACGCTTGTGCCCTTGCCTGGACGATCGACTACTCGAGCTCCAGCGCGGGGTTCGGGCAGCTCGACGACCACCCGAAC
>CAZVDO010000080.1:2919-8376 GCA_964625345.1 uncultured Anaerolinea sp.
GGTCCCGGACGGGCCGGAACCCCTGCACCTGCGGCCGGGCGACGTGGTCCGGCTCGTGGTCCCGGACGACTGGGTCCTCGAGGGCTTCTCTGGGAACTGCGGCGTCGCAAACCCCGACCTCACGAGCCCGGTCATCATCGTCAACTCGTGCAACCTCGGCGGGGTGATCGTTGACGGGGTGGGCATCATGGTCCCGCGGCAGAGCGGCCCGGTCATCGAGGTCTACGTGAACCTGGTCAAGGACGGGATGCACGCCTTCGGTACGCTCTTCGGCTCGGTGGCCTTCGATGGCTGACGAGCCGTTCGGGGACGGCCCGCTCGACGCCGCGGAACTGACCGAACTCGGCGAGCAGTCGCTGCCGGCGCTCCCGACGCTGGCGTCGGCGTCGATCACGGTGGGCCGGCGGCGGCTCGACACCGGCCCGGTCGGGATCCTCGTCCTCGGCCTGGCACTCATCGGCGTCGGGGGCCTTGGAGGCGCACTCGCGGCGGCCCGGTCCGGAACCGCGCCCAGCCCGACGCCAACCGATGACGTCGGCATCCTGCCCAGCACGCCCACGCCGGCTCCAACAGCGTCTGCGGATCCGTGCGCGGCAGTCGCCGCGGACGCGCCCGCTCCGGTCGTCACCGTAAAGGCCGGCAACCAGTTCGGCATGCGCCGAGCGGCGACCGCCTTTGCGGGTGACCTGGTGGCGGTCGGGTTTCCGGTCCCGGCGACCCGTCCGGTCGAAGCCGCCGCGGGCAGTTCGTACGCGCTGACCATTTCAGAGCCCCGGTGCGTCCGCGAGGTCCGCGTGGAGGTGCATAGCGTCGGCACGGTGCGGTCCACGGCCCTTTCCATCAGCGACATGAACCCCACGAGCAAGTCGTCCTTCCAGTTCTTCGGACCGCCAGCAGGTGACTGGGTCATGCGCGTGGCCTTGCGGCTCGGCTCGCCATCCGGGGATTCGGATCGGTGGGGTGTGTACCTCTGGCGCCTCAACAGCGGCTATGTCCCGTACGAGTCGCCGTACCCGCCGAACGTCGAGCCGCCCCCGGATGACGGCACATTCGTCACCCCGGAACTGCCGTGCGGCAGCCTGGATCCACCGCCCGCCGAGCTCCCGATCACCATGGTCGGCGCGAACGGCGTCCCGATCGCCGGAACCCCGGTGGCCGGGCCGAACGACTGGCAGGAGCCAGGTCGCGTCGACGCCCTGCCTGCGGACCTCCCCGAGCCCGTCGCGCTGGCCCTCGGCGAACCGCTTGCCTTCCGGATCGCGGGCCAGGCGTGCGCCGTGCGCTGGACGGTTGACAGCGGACCGCTGCCCGCCGCGGGGGCGCCGTTCCTGGCGTTCGACAGCTGGGCGGGCTGGACCGACAACCCCTCGCGCGATCCGGCCGTGGCGGCGCAGAACGTGATCGAGGCCAACGTGTCGACGGTCGGCGAGGCGGTCGTCCACGTCGCCGTGGATGTGCCCGGCTTCGGCACCGAGGCATTCGTGTGGCGGATCACCGTCGACGAACCGCCGGTCACCGCCGCCAGTGTTGCGGCCACTCCGGCCGGAGATTCGGTCGGGCTGGTCCGCGGTTGCGGGGCGTCGTTCGACCTCGCGATTGGCGCCTATGCCAACGAGCAGTGCGTGAACGCCTGGCAGGTTGACCAGCCACTGCCGGAGCTGACGCTGGTCAGTGGCTCGACCTTCCGGCTGCGGGCGGAGGACGGACCGATGCGGTCGTGGTTCGCCGAGTATGCGGACGCCGATGCGACGATCCAGGGTGGCGGCCCTGTTGGCGAGCCGTTCGGGCTGGGATATGGCGGATCCGAGGTGGGCCTCGCTACGGCCGAGCTTCCGGCGCCTCCCGTGGGAAGGTGGCTCGTCCGAATCTCGCTGCAGGTCGTCTCCGACATCGGGACGATCACGGTGCCGTACTTCGTGATCATCGACGTCCCGGCCTGAGCGGGGCCCGCTCGCTCAGGCCCGGCTCGGAGCCGCTGCTATACTCCCGGCTCCGGCATGGGGCTATAGCTCAGCTGGGAGAGCGTCTGAATGGCATTCAGAAGGTCAGGGGTTCGAATCCCCTTAGCTCCACCACCCATCACGGAGACCATGCGGCACGTCGACAGCGACCTCGCCCTCGCCCGCGGATAGCCACCCACTCGGGCGGCTATCCTGTGACCCCTTGCCGGACGGCGAGGGGTCGTTCATTTTCGGCGGGTCCTCGGGCGGGCCGCCGCGGGAGCACCTTCGACCATGACCCAGACCAGCGAACCAGGCACGCGCAGCCGGATCGAGCGGTATGAACCGACCTCGATCGAACCGCGCTGGCAGGCGGCCTGGGAGGACGCCGGGCTGTACCGGACCGACCTCGAGGACACGAGCCGGCCCCGCTACTACCTGCTCACGATGTACCCATACCCGTCGGGCGCACTGCACATCGGGCACTGGTACATCAAGACGCCCACGGACGCCCTGGCCCGGTTCCATCGCATGCACGGCGAGAACGTGTTCCTGCCCATCGGCTTCGATGCCTTCGGGTTGCCGGCCGAGAACGCCGCCATCAAGAACCGGGTCAACCCGCGCGACTGGACCATGCAGAACATCGAGGTCATGCGCCGCCAGCTGCGGAGCATGGGCGCCACGTTCGACTGGTCGGCCGAGGTGGTCACCTGCGACCCGGAGTACTACCGCTGGAACCAGTGGCTGTTCCTCCAGTTCCTGAAGGCGGGGCTCGCCTACCGCGCCACCGCGGCCGTCGACTGGTGCCCGAATGACGGGACCCTCGCGCGCGAACAGGTGGAGGGCACCGAGCGGCGCTGCTGGCGGTGCGGCGCGAAGGTCGAGAAGCGGGACCTCGCCCAGTGGTGGTTCCGGACCACGAAGTACGCCGACGAACTGCTGGACTTCACGGGCATCGACTGGCCCGAGCCCATCCGGATCATGCAGACCAACTGGATCGGCCGATCCGAGGGCGGCGAGATCGACTTCGCCACGGCTCCCTCGGCGCACCACGCCGGCGGCGAGTCGCTGCGGGTGTTCACCACGCGACCGGACACGCTGTTCGGGGCGACGTTCATGGTCCTCGCCCCGGAACACCCGCTCGTCCCGAGCCTGACCGCCCCGGAACGCGAGGCGGAAGTACGGGCGTACGTTGAGCAGGCCCGCAACCGGACCGAGATCGACCGCCTGTCCACGGATCGCGAGAAGACCGGGGTCTCGATCGGCGCCGAGGCGGTCAACCCGATCAACGGCGAGCGGATCCCGATCTTCATCGCCGACTACGTGCTGGCCGGGTACGGCACGGGCGCGATCATGGCCGTCCCCGCCCACGACGAGCGGGACTACGCATTCGCGGTCCAGTTCGGCCTGCCGATCCGCCGGGTCGTGGCGACGCCGGGCGCCGAGGACGCCCCGCTCGACGGCGCCTATGTCGCGCACGCCGACGACGAGATCCTCGTGAACAGCGGGCCCTTCACCGGGCTGCGCGCGGATGCCGGCGGGAAGGCGATCGTCGCCGCCCTGGCCGAACGCGGCGCGGGCGAGGCCGCGGTGACCTATCGCCTGCGCGACTGGCTCGTGAGCCGGCAGCGCTACTGGGGCACCCCGATCCCGATCATCTACTGCGAGCGCTGCGGCACGGTGCCGGTCCCGGAACAGGACCTGCCGGTGCTGCTGCCAGACACCGTCGATTACCACGGGTCCGGCGAGAACCCGCTCAACCACGACGAGGCGTTCCTGAACGTGACCTGCCCGTCGTGCGGTGGGCCGGCCAAGCGCGAGACGGACACGATGGACACGTTCATCGATTCGAGCTGGTACTGGTTCCGGTACCTGTCACCGCACGAGGGGTCGGCGCCGGTGGACCCCGAGCTCGTGGATGCGTGGACGCCGGTGAACCAGTACACGGGCGGCGCCGAGCACGCGGTCATGCACCTGCTCTACAGCCGGTTCTTCACCAAGGCCATGCGCGACCTCGGGCTGATCAAGGAGAGCGAGCCGTTCCGCCGCCTCTTCAACCAGGGCCAGATCCTCGGCGCCGACGGCGAGCGCATGTCCAAGTCCCGGGGCAACGTCCAGGACCCCGACGAGCTCGTGCAGCGCTACGGGGCCGACACGGTCCGGCTGTTCCTGATGTTCATGGGGCCCTGGGACCAGGGCGGCCCCTGGAGCCCATCGGGTATCGGCGGCGTGCACCGATTCCTCAACCGCGTCTGGACGATCGTGCTCGACCCGGGCGGCACGGACGCCGGGGACGCCGATTCCGGGCGCCTGCCCGCCGGCGAGGATGCGGCGACGGCCGAGGCCAACCTGCGCGCAGCCGCGCATCGAACCCTGCGCGACGTCACGACGGATTACGAATCGTTCCGCTTCAACACCATGGTCGCGAAGCTCATGGAGCTCTCGAACGTGCTGTACCGGTACCGCGGAACCGAGATCGCCGGCGGCGCGGCGTGGGACGAGGCCGTCCGGCTGCTGCTCCTGATGCTGGCGCCGGCGGCCCCGCACATCACCGAGGAGCTGTGGTCGCGCCGGCAGGCGGCCGCAGGCGCGCCCTGGTCGTCGATCCACGTGGAACGCTGGCCGGACGTGGACCCGGCCGCCGTGGCCGAGCAGACCCGGGAGGTCCCGGTCCAGGTGAACGGCAAGCTCCGGGACAAGGTCGTGGTGCCGTCCGACGTCAGCGACACGGAGCTCGAGCGCCTCGTCCTGGCCGCCCCCAAGGTCGTCGCCGCGCTGGCCGGGCGAACGCCCGACCGGGTCATCGTGGCCGGCGGCGGCAGGCTGGTGAACCTCGTCGTACGTGGCTGACGAGCCGCTGCCGGGACGTTCGGAAGCGGCCGCGATCGCCGACTGGGCGGAAGCGCGACGTCACGCGGACGAGTTCGCGGACACGGCGGCGGTCCGATCCGTGGAGGCGGGCGCCGTGGTCGCCCTGCGAGACGTCACGGCCGACACCGTTCGCGCCGTGTCGGCGCTCCAGGTGGCGCCCGGGCAGCGTGGATCGGTGGCGCCGAACGCCGTCTCGATCGCCGAGGCCAGCTATGAACCGCGAGCCTGGTTCCGGATGATCACCGCGGACGAGGTGCCGGTCGGGTTCGTCATGCTCTCGATCGACGTGGAGACGCCCACCTACTACCTGTGGCGGTTCATGGTCGACGCGCGGTTCCAGGGCCTCGGGTTCGGGCGAGCCGCAATCGCCTTGGTCGTCGACCACGTGCGGTCGCTGCCCGGCGCCCACGAACTGCTCGTGAGCTGGGTCGCCGGCCCGGCCGGCCCGGAGGGCTTCTACGCGGCGCTCGGATTCGAGCCCACGGGCGAGGTCCATGGCGGCGAGGTCGAGGGCCGGCTGCGGCTCTGACCAGGATTCGCCCGGAGGCCGCGTTCCGACTGGTGCGTTACGCTCCGGGTGCCCGGGTCGGCACTAGCCGGCCGACACGGGAAGAGCCCGGAGGGCGGAACTGTCCTTCGGGCTCGC
>CAZVDO010000081.1:0-8364 GCA_964625345.1 uncultured Anaerolinea sp.
CGGATCGGCGCGCCCCCACTCATCGTGATCGGCGACGGGACCGCGGGACTGCCGGTTCGCCTGCCCGACGGCGTCGCCCGCCCGGCACGCGGAACGCTCCTCCGCGTGCGCGGGCACCTCGCGGACCCGTACGGCCAGCTGGAGTTGCGCCCCACCGCGAGCACGATCGAGGTGCTCGGCACGGCGGCGATCCCCTCGGCCCTGGCGATCACCGTCGGCGACCTCGGCGAGGCCACCGAGGGCCGCCTCGTGACGATCATCGGGACGCAGGAAGGGGCGCCGAGCAAGAGCGCCACGGGCGACATCACGATCACGGTCCGATCCGACGCCGGGCTCCTGTTCAGGGTCCAGTCCGATACCTCGAGCCAGATCGTCGTCGCGAACGTTCCCACCGGGACGCGGCACGCGTACACGGGGATCGTGGGTCAGCGGGCGTCGCGCAAGGGTGCGCTCGACGGCTACCGGGTCTGGCTGCGAGATCGGGCCGACATCGGCCCCACCCTCGGGGCAGTCGATGCCGGGGCATCGGCTTCGCCCGGCAGTGGCGAGGCGTCGGGTGGGCCGCAACCGACCGCCGGGCACGTCGACGCCATCCTCGGGGTCCTGGGGCGGATCGACGCCACGGTGACCGTCGAGGGCGTCGTGATCGGGGGCCCCGGCCTCCTCGACGCGAGTGGCCGGCGCATCGTGATCCAGGACGCGACCGCGGGCATCGAGGTGCTCCTGCCGGTGGATGCCACACCGCCGGCACAGGGAACCCGGATCCGGGTGAGCGGCGTGGTTGGCAGCGCGTACGCGGCGCCGCGGCTCAAGGCCACCACGGTGGCCGTGACCGGCACCGGCGAGACGATCGCGGCGCGGGACCTGCGCGGGCTCCCGGGCGTAGGGCAGGAGTGGCAGCTCGTTCGGATCGCCGGCACGGTAACGCGCGTCGAGCGCCTCGGCGACCGGTGGCGGGCCGACGTGCGCGTGGGCTCGGACGACGTGCTCGTCTCCGGGCTGTCCGGCAGCGGGATCCCGTCCACGTCGCTCGTCGCCGGTCGGTCCGCGACGATCGTCGGCATCGTTCGCCGCCCCTACCCGACGTCGACGGATCGGCGGTGGGCGGTGACGCCCCGGGGCACGTTCGATGTCGCGCTCGGCCCGTCATCCGGTGCCGCGACCGGTGGCGGCGGCTCTTCGGCGGGGTCGCCCACCGCCTACCTCCCTGGTCCGGCCACGTCGGGCGACGGGCCGATCGACGCCGACCTGGCCGCCATCGAGGAACATGCAGGCCGGCTCGTGCGGGTGGGCGGCATCGTGGGTGCGGTCGCGGGCGACGGGTTCGACCTCGACGACGGCACCGGCACGATCCGCGTCGTCCTTCGGGGTGATGCCGCCTCCTTCATCGGGCTGATCGGCCACGGCGATGCGGTCGGCCTGGTCGGCCTGGTCGAGCGTGCGACGGGCGGGCTGCGGCTCACGGTGGAGGATCCCGCCGGCATCGTGCGGCTGGGCTCCCTGGGCGAGGTTGTCCCGATCGCGGCACTCGCAACGCCAGCACCGTCGGCTCCGTCGGCGGCCGGCGGCCCGCTTCGGGCAAACCTCGGCGGACCCGGAACCCTGCCCGGCGGAGGGTGGCTCGGCATCGGCACGATCGCGCTGATGAGCCTGCTCTCCCTGGCCGTGGCGGTGCTGCGGCGGCGCCGCATGCACCTCCGGGCCCTGGAAGGGGCGCGGGTCCGGATCACCGCCCTCTCGCGGCGCGGCGGGTCTGTGCGGGGCTGAAGGCCCGCCTCGCGCGGCCCGGGAGCGGCAGACCGGGCGCCGGCGACCCGTCGCCGGCGCCCGGATTCCCCGATTGCGCGTGCTTGACGCCCGTTTGAGCACGCGTCTACCCTTGCCCGAGCCTCGCGCCGCGAGGCGGCGTTGCGCACGAGGAGAAGCGGGTTTGCCGATCGCGGACCGCCGCGTCGCACTCCCCGTCGGGGAACGGCAGTACCACATCGACCTCGGTCCAGGCGAACTGGCCGAGTACATCCTCCTCCCCGGCGACCCCGACCGCACCGCCCGCATCGCCACCCGGCTCGACTCGATCGAGCTCGAACGGCGGAACCGCGAGTTCTCGACCGTCACCGGCACGTACAAGGGCGTGCGGGTCTCGATCGTGTCCACCGGCATCGGCACGGACAACGTCGAGATCGTCATCGCCGAGATCCTCGCGATCACCGAGCGGCCCACGTTCATCCGGGTCGGCTCGAGCGGCGGGCTCCAGCCCGACATCAAGCCGGGCGACCTGTGCATCTCGACCGGCTCGGTTCGGCTCGAGACCACCACGAGCTGGTTCGTGAGCGACGGGTACCCGGCCGTCGCCCATCACGAAGCGGTGATCGCCCTCATCGAGGCGGCGACACGTCTCGGACATCGCCACCACGTGGGAATCACGGCCACCGCGCCAGGGTTCTTCGGTGCGCAGGGACGCCCGATCCCACAGCTTCCCATCCGATACCCTGACCTCGCTGAGGACATGGCGCGCCAGCGCGTCATGAACTTCGAGATGGAGGCATCGGCCGTGCTCGTGCTCGCGGGTCTCGCTCGTTGTCGAGCCGGAGTGGTGTGCGCGGTCTTCGCCCAGCGGACGACCGGCGAGTTCGTCGTCGGCGACGCCAAGCAGGCGGCGGAGTCAGCCTGCGTGGAGACGGGGCTCGAGAGCCTTCGGATCCTCGCGGACATGGATCGCCGCACGTCGGAGGCCGGGACGGAACGCTGGCGTCCGTCACTCGGCCTGTAACCAGAGCACCGCGACTCCGGGTGAGGGCCCGGAGCGCACCGAACCAGGAGGTACCGGACCCATGGCCCAGGCCTATTGCGTCAAGGACAAGATGAAGGTCGAAGTCCAGAACCCGCAGATGATCACCATGAAGAACGGCAAGCCGGCCATGCAGGGCACCTGCCCGAAGTGCGGCACGAAGGTCTTCAAGATCGGCGGCTGACGCCCGACGTTCGTCAACCTGCAGGCCCCCGGCGGATCGCCCGCCGGGGGCCTGTTGCATCCGGCGTATCCTCCGAGGCCATGACTCCACGCTCCGGTCCGGTCCTCGCACTCGATCTCGGCGGCACGCGGATCCGGGCTGCCGTGGTGACGCCCGACGGCCGCGTGATTGCCCGCTCGGAGCGCCGCACGCCGTTCGGCCGCGGGCCGGAACCCGTCATCGCTGCCTGCATCGAGGAGCTCCGGGCGGCACGCGACCAGGTCGACGAGGCCACGCGGGCGGCTATCGTCGGGCTCGGGCTGGCCTCCCCCGGGCCGCTCGACCCACGCGCCGGGACGCTCGTGGAGCCGCCCAACTTCGGGCCCGGGTTCGTGGATGTCGCCTTCCGGGACCCGATCGCCGACGCCCTCGGCCTGCCGGCCGCCCTCGAGCGGGACACGAACGTCGCGGCCCTGGCCGAACATGCCTTCGGAGCCGCGCGCGGCGCGAGCGAGTTCCTGTACCTGACCGTCTCGACCGGAATCGGTGGATCCATCGTCATCAACGGCGAGGTCCATGGCGGCCCCGACGGCGTCGCCGGCGAGCTCGGCCACGTGCCCGTGAACCTGGACGGGCCCATCTGCGGTTGCGGCGGCCGCGGCCACGCGGAGGCCTTCGCGTCGGGCACCGGCATGGCCAGGATCGCCGCGGACCTCGTCGAGCGGGGCGAGGCCCCGGCCCTCGCGGAACGTGCGGCCGCCATCGCGCCGAAGCGCCTCGAGGCGCGCGACATCGCCCAGCTCGCCGAGGCCGGGGACGACGTCTCGGCCGGAATCCTCGCCACGGGCCGCCGGGCGATCGGCCAGCTGCTCGTCGGGCTCGTCAACGTCTTCAACCCCGAGGTCATCGTGATCGGCGGGGCCATTGCCCAGGCCCAGGGCGAGCGCCTGTTCGGACCGATTCGCGAGACGGTCGCCACAGAGGCCTTCCGGATCCCCCGGACCCGCGTACGGATCGTGCTCGCCGAACTCGGCGACGATGTCGGCTTGCTCGGCGCGGTTCCCCTGCTGGCGCGGCGCGGCTAGCTCCTCCGCCCGGCCGGCCGCTCGCGGCTTCGGGCCGAACGGCCCGGATCGGAGCATCCCGTGGCCCGCGGGTGCCCGGATGGCCCTCTGCTAGACTCGGGGGGACTCGAAACACGCTCAACAGACGGGATGCGCCGAGCGGCACGACGCCGCGCGCCGGCCCCCGTGGAGGTTCCCCCTCATGACCGTACGCGTCGGCATCAACGGGTTCGGCCGGATCGGCCGGCAGTCCCTCAAGGCCATCATGGAGCGGGCCCCGGACGTCGAGGTCGTCGCCGTGAACGACCTCGTCGACACCAGCCTCAACGCACTCCTGTTCAAGCACGATTCGACCTACGGCGCCTACCCGGGCACCGTCGACCACACCGACGACGCCCTCATCATCGACGGCCACGAGGTCAAGGTCCTCAAGGAGAAGGACCCGGGCGCCCTGCCCTGGGGCGACCTCGGCGTCGACATCGTCCTCGAGTCGACCGGCATCTTCACGGACGCCGAGAAGGCCCGTGCGCACCTCAACGCGGGCGCTCGCAAGGTCGTCATCAGCGCGCCGGCGAAGGGCGAGGACATCACGATCGTCCTCGGCGTGAACGGCGATCGGTATGACCCCGAGCGGCACCACATCATCAGCAACGCGTCCTGCACCACGAATTGCCTGGCGCCTGCCGCCAAGGTCGTCCACGACCTCGTGGGCATCGAGCGCGGCCTGATGAACACCATCCACAGCTACACGAACGACCAGCGGATTCTGGACGTCGCCCACAAGGACCCCCGCCGGGCCCGGGCCGCCGGCCAGAACATCATCCCGACCACGACCGGTGCCGCCAAGGCGCTGGCCCTCGTGATCCCCGACCTCAAGGGCAAATTCGACGGGTTCAGCCTGCGGGTCCCGACCCCGACCGTCAGCGTGGTCGACTTCACCGCCACCGTCGGACGCGAGACCTCGGTCGAAGAGCTGAACGCGGCCTTCAAGGCGGCCGAGGCCGGCCCGATGGCGGGCATCCTCGGCGTCTCTGACGACCCGCTCGTCTCGTCCGACTTCCGGGGTGACACGCGCTCCTCGATCATCGATTCCGCGAGCACGATGGTCCTCGGCGGCACGCTCGTGAAGGTCATCTCGTGGTACGACAACGAATGGGGCTACAGCTGCCGCGTCGCCGACCTCATCGCGAAGGTTGCGGCGGAGCTCCCCGGCTGAGCGGCCCGCGGAGGGACCCGCGCTCGCAGCAGCGCCCACATCGCCCCGCGCCGGGCACCAGCGAACAGGACGGCCCATGGACAAGATGACGATCCGCGACGCCGACGTCGCGGGCAAGCGCGTCTTCGTGCGCGTGGACTTCAACGTACCCCTCGAGGACGGCAAGGTCACCGACGACTCCCGGATCCGGGCGGCGATCCCGACCATTGCCTACCTCCTCCAGCACGGCGCCAAGGTCATCCTCGCGAGCCACCTGGGACGCCCCGACGGGAAGGTCCAGGACGGCCTGCGGCTCCGGCCGGTGGCGGAGCGCCTTCGCCAGCTGATCGGGCGCAACGTGCCCGTTACGGGCGATGCGCTCGGCCTCGGCACGGTCGACGCCGTCAAGCGCCTTCGACCCGGCGAGCTCCTCCTCCTGGAGAACCTCCGGTTCCACGCCGAGGAGGAGAAGAACGACCCGGCGTTCGCCGAGCAGCTCGCCTCCTACGCAGATGTCTACGTCAACGATGCGTTCGGAACGGCCCATCGGGCCCACGCCTCGACGGTCGGCGTGGCGAAACTGCTGCCCGCCTACGCCGGCTTCCTCATGGAGGCCGAGATCAAGGCCCTCTCGAACCTGCTCGAATCGCCCGAGCGGCCGTACGCGGCGATCGTCGGCGGCGCGAAGGTGTCGGGCAAGCTCAAGGTGCTCGACAACCTCGTCACCAAGGTCGACGTCCTGGTGCTCGGCGGCGGCATGGCCAACACGTTCCTGCTCGCCCAGGGCAAGGCCGTCGGCAAGAGCCTGGCCGAGCACGACATGGTCGACGAGGCGCGTCGCGTGCTCGAGGCGGCGGACGCCCGGGGGGTCAAGGTCATCCTGCCGGTGGACGTGATCGTGGCCAAGGAGGTCACCCGCGGCACCGAGTACAAGACGCTCCAGGCCGAGAAGATCCCGGCCTCGTGGCACATCGTGGATGTCGGCAAGGCGACCCTTGAACTGATGGAAGCGGCCCTCGCGGACGCGCGGACCGTGGTCTGGAACGGACCCCTGGGCGTCTTCGAGATCCCGTCCTTCGCCCATGGCACCAAGGCCATCGCGCGGTTCCTCGCCGAGCGCTGCGACGCCGGGGCCACCGTGGTCGTCGGGGGCGGGGACTCGGTCGCGGCGATCCAGCAACAGGGCCTCGCCGAGCGCTTCACCCACATCTCGACCGGCGGCGGCGCGAGCCTCGAGTTCCTCGAAGGCCGCGAGCTGCCCGGCGTGGCGATCCTGCCTGATCGCGAGCCCGCGGGCGCGGCGGCACCGGCATGAGCGGCGTGGACACCTCGATCGCGCTCGTCGACGCGCGCGAGATCCTCGATTCGCGGGGCAACCCCACCGTCGAGGTGGACGTGGTCCTGGGCGACGGATCGGTGGGCCGCGCCGCCGTGCCGTCGGGCGCCTCGACGGGCGCCCACGAAGCGGTGGAGCTGCGCGACGGCGACAAGATGCGATACGGCGGCAAGGGCGTCCTCACGGCCGTCCGCAACGTCGTCGAGGAGATCGGGCCGGCGGTCGCCGGACTCGATGCCGCGGACCAGGCCGGCGTGGACGACGCGCTCATCGAGCTGGACGGCACGGACAACAAGGGCCGCCTCGGGGCCAACGCCATCCTCGGCGTCTCCCTGGCGTGTGCCCACGCCAGTGCCTCCGCCCTGGACCTGCCGCTCTACCGGTACCTCGGCGGCGTCGGGGCGCGGACGCTGCCGGCACCGATGTTCAACATCCTCAACGGCGGCAAGCACGCCCAGGATTCGACGGACTTCCAGGAGTTCATGGTCATGCCCCTGGGCGTCGGATCCTTTGCCGACGCCCTCCGCGCCGGCAGCGAGATCTTCCAATCGCTCCGCGGGATCCTCCACGACGGCGGTCACGCCACGGGGCAGGGGGACGAGGGCGGCTTCGCGCCGTCGTTGCCCTCCAACGAGGCGGCGGTCGAGGTGATCCTGCGCGCGATCGAGACGGCCGGCTATCGGCCGGGCGAGGACGTGGCGATCGCCCTGGACCCGGCGACGACCGAGCTGCTCGAGCCGGGCTCCGGCGGCGGCGACGCGCCCGCACGCTACGTGCTCGCCCGCGAGGGCCGCACGCTCGAGTCCGGCGAGCTCATCGACCTCTGGGCGGACTGGTGCGCACGCTTCCCGATCGTCTCCATCGAGGACGGCCTGGCGGAGGACGACTGGACCGGCTGGGCGAGTCTCACGGCCCGGCTCGGCGATCGCGTCCAGCTCGTCGGCGACGACCTGCTCGTGACCAACCCGAAGCGGATCACCCGGGCGATCGAAGCACGGGCGGCCAACGCCGTGCTCATCAAGCTCAACCAGATCGGGACCCTGACCGAGACGATCCAGGCCATCGAGACGGCCCGGCGGGCCGGCTGGAGCGCCATCGTCTCCCACCGGTCCGGGGAGACCGAGGACACCACGATCGCCGACCTCGTGGTGGCCATGGGAACGGGCCAGATCAAGACGGGCGCCCCATCGCGCTCCGAGCGGGTCGCCAAGTACAACCGGCTCCTGCGGATCGAGGAGGAGCTCGGCGCCGGCGCCCGCTTCCTCGGCCGCGCGGCGCTCTCGGCCTGATCGCGCGCATCGTGGCGTCCCGCCAAGCCCTCGCGTTCAGCCGTCCTGGATCGGGCGTGACTCGATGCTGAGCCGGGTCGTGGATCGCGGGGCGATCACCGCCGCGTTCGTCGGCATCGGGATGGCGCTGACGATCGGCATCAGCTTCCTGCTGATCATCCCGATCGAGCCGATCTACTGGGCGCTCGCCATCCCGGCCGGCCTGCTCATCGGCTACTACGCGAACTACCGGTCCGGCACTGCTCGAGGTCGATGGGGTCGAACCCTGGCGAACGGCGCGTTCGCCGGCCTCGCGACCGGGCTCACCATGGCGGCCCTCCTGCTCGGCGTGAAGGCGCTGTTCTTCGTGGCCGACGACGGGTTCCGCGACGCCAGCGCGGGCGGACGGATCACCTGCCAGACGGGCGGGGACTGCGTATACCGCCGCTACCTGGAGCAGCAGGGCGATGCGCTCGCGCGAGCCGGCGTCACGGACGCGACGACCTTCTCGGCGTACTACTGGGACCAGCAGGTCGGGACGGCCTCGATG
>CAZVDO010000082.1:0-6647 GCA_964625345.1 uncultured Anaerolinea sp.
GGCGCCCGCGGGGCTCCGGGCGGCGGCGCCGCGGCCGGCGCCAGGGGCAGCGGCGGCCGAACCGGTCCGGCTTCGGGTCCCGGTGGCGCCGGACCATCCGGCCGCCGGACGCGCGGGACCCGCAAGGCCACCTTCGGCTCCACGTCGTACGACGAGGCAAGCGAGGCCCGCGATCCCGAATCCACCGCCTGGGACGGGGCGACGTGGTATGGCCAGTCGAGCGGCGAGTACTGGCGGGTCAACCCGCGCGAGTACGCCGATCCACGGAAGCACGGGCCGGACTACCAGGCCCGGGCCGCCGCCAACGACCGTCGGCGGGACGGTGCCCGCGGCGCTGGTCAGCCGGGATCCGCCGGCCGGCCCTCCCCGGGACCCACGGCCGCGGCCGGTTCCCCACGCTCGGGCCAACGGCCGGGGCGGACCGGGACCTCCGGCCCGCGATCCGCCGATGCGGAGGACCGAACGGCGCCGGACGACGCGCAGCGCGAGCCGACCGGGCCCGCACCGCGGGCGGGCACCGCGACGGCCGGGTTCGCGGCGCCAGGGATGCCCGATCCGCCCCTCGTGGACGTCGAGGGCCTCATCCGGGAGCGCCTGGTCCCGTCGGCCACCGGCCGATGGCTCCAGGGCCGCGTCGCGCGGGCCCTCGTGGCGTGGCCTCCGGTGGGCGTTGCCGTGGCCGCCCTGATCGGCGAGGCCACGGGCTGTGCCACGTTCGAGGCGTCGTGCACGGGGAGCGCCCCGTTCCTGCCCTGGCTCGCCCAGGCCATCATCGTCGCGCTGCTCGTGCTGGCCCCGTTCGTT
Source organism: uncultured Anaerolinea sp. (assembly GCA_964625345.1). Lineage (GTDB taxonomy): Bacteria > Chloroflexota > Limnocylindria > Limnocylindrales > CSP1-4 > UBA5189. The sequence goes on from CAZVDO010000082.1 coordinate 805, forward strand.
GCCCGGGTCCTCGCCTGGGGCACGGCCGCCGTGCTGCTGCTCGCGTTCCCGATTGCGGCCGCGTTGTCGGCGGGCGGCGCCACCTACGATCGGACGTACGGCCCTGCCTCGCTCGTGGTCGGCCTCGCGCTCGCGTGGCTCGGCGGCGTGGCGATCGGCGCGATCCGGCCCCTCCGGACTCGGCACGCGGCCTGATTCACGCATCGGCCTGAACCCACCCGCGCCGCCGGGCCGCCGTATGCTCCGGGCATGTCCGCCCCGCCCGGCACGCGCCGCACGCCATCGAGGGACCTGTCCTCGGCCGCCCAGGACTACCTGCTCGCGCTCCGCGTCAAGACCGGGGCTGGGAACCGCGTCACGGCGGCGGAGATCGGGCGCCACCTCGGCGTCAGCCCCCAGGCCGCCAGCGAGATGTTCCGTCGCCTGGTGTCGGACGGCCTCGTTCGCGCGGACGGGCGGGACCTCCACCTGACCGATGCCGGCCGGACCGCGGCCGACGGCATCTTCCGGCGCCACGCCCTGTGCGAGTGGCTGCTGACCGAGGTCATCGGGCTCGGGTGGGCCGAATCGGACGCGGAGGCGGAGCGCCTCCAGGGCGCCATCTCGCCCCAGGTCGAAGCGCGGCTCGACGCCCTCCTGGGGCATCCCGAAACGTGCCCGCACGGCAACCCGATCGATGTCGAGGCCGCGCGACGCAGGCCCGCGGGCATTCCCCTGGCCGGCGTCGGGGCGGGGGAGCGGGCGACGATCCTGCGGATCACCGAAGAGGCCGAGGAGGACGCGGGCCTGCTGTCCTATCTCGAGGCGCGTGGGCTGCGACCCGGCGCGGCGATCACGGTGCTTGCGCGGTCGGAATCGCTCGATTCGCTGACCCTCGACGGGCCGCTCGGACGGGCGACGCTCGGCCTGCGCCCTGCAGCCCTGGTCCGGGTCCTCCTCGGGGCGGCGGATCCGGCGCTGTTTCACCGGGTGCCGGCGCGGTCCTGAGCGCGCGATCGATCCCCGGGCACCCGCGCCCCTAGAATCGGGCCCATGTCCGACGTCCGCGTCCGCATCGCGCCCAGCCCCACCGGCCCGCTTCACATCGGCACGGCCAGGACCGCCCTGTTCAACGCGCTCCACGCTCGCCATACCGGAGGCACGTTCATCCTCCGGCTCGAGGACACCGACGTCGCGCGCAGCACGACCGCCTTCGAGCAGGACATCCTGTCCGGCCTGCACTGGCTGGGCATCACCTGGGACGAGGGTCCGGACAGTGCCGGCGGCGGGGATCGCGGGCCGTTCGCGCCATATCGCCAGATGGAGCGCCTGGACCGGTACGCCGCTGCCGCCGACGAGCTGCGAGCACGCGACCTCGCCTACCCGTGCTTCTGTACGCCCGAGGAGCTCGAGGCGGACCGGGCCGCCCAGGAGGCCGCGAAGCAGCCGCCCCGATACGTGGGCAGGTGCGCGACGCTGACGCCTGCGGAACGGGAATCGCGTGTCGCGGAGGGTCGGCCTGCGGCACTCCGCTTCCGCGTCCCTGCGGAGGTCGTTGCTTTCGACGACCTGGTCCGCGGCCGCGTCGAGATCGACACCTTCAACCTGGGCGGCGACTTCGTGATCGTCCGAGGTGACGGCACGCCGCTCTACCACTTCACGGTGGTCGTCGACGACGCCGCGATGGCCATCAGCCACGTGATCCGGGGCGAGGACCACCTGTCCAACACGCCAAAACACATCCTCCTGTTCCGTGCCCTCGGCTACCCGGTGCCCGCCTTCGCCCACCTGCCGCTCATCCTGAACCCGGACCGTACGAAGATGAGCAAGCGCAAGAGCCAGACGGCCATCTCCGACTACATCGCGCAGGGCTTCATCCGCGAGGCGCTCGTGAACTACCTCGCCCTGCTCGGGTGGTCGACCGGCACCGAGGAGGAGATCCTCGGCTTCGACGACCTCGCCGCCCGCTTCGACCTCGCGCACGTCCAGAAGGGCGGCGCCGTGTTCGATCGCGAGCGGCTCGAATGGCTCAACGGCCAGTGGATCCGCCGCCTCGAGGACGACGACCTCGTGACCCGGCTGCTCCCGTTCCTGGAGGCCGAGCATGTCGCCGGGCGCATCGACCGGATGCCGACTGACGCCGAGGTCCGGGTGCTGCTGCCGATGATCCGGGAGCGCCTTCCGCTGCTCGGCGCGATCGGGGACCTCGTCGGGTTCCTGTGGGTCGACACCTTGACGGTGGATCCCGCCATGCTCGTCCCGAAGCGCTGGGACGCGCCCACGACCCGCGCCGGCCTCGCCGCCGCGCGTGATGCGTTGGCCGCGGTCGGGGCCGTGAGCTGGGAGGCCGACGAGCTCGAACCCCCGATGCGGGCCCTCGCCGAGGCACGCGGCTGGAAGGCGGGCGACCTGTTCATGGCCGTCCGCGTGGCCGTCACCGGACGGACCGCCACCCCACCGCTATTCGACACGCTGGTGGCCCTCGGAAGGGAGCGGACGCTGGCCCGCATCGATTCGGCGATCGCACTGATCACGGGAGCAGCGGCATGACCCGCGCCGAGGTCCAGCGCTGGCTCGACCGGTATGTCGATGCCTGGAAGACCTATGACGAGGCCGCGATCGCGGACCTCTTCAGCGAGGACGCCGAGTATCGCTACCACCCGTGGACCGACCCGGTGGTGGGACGCGACGCCATCGTCCGCGACTGGCTTGCGCCGAACGGCGATGCGGCACGGCGCGACGCGCCCGGCACGTACGACGCGGTCTATGAGGCCTGGGCGGTCGACGGCGACCGTGCCGTGGCGATCGGGACCTCGGACTACTTCAGCGACGCCACGCAGGCTACGCGCGAGCGTCGGTACCACAACACCTACCTGCTCGAGTTCGATGCGGACGGGCGCTGCCGGCGGTTCACCGAGAACTACCAGCTCGAGCGCTGAGCCCAAGAGGCGTCCCCGACGGACGCGGCCAATACCGCGTTAACACGGCCTCGTAGACTCGACGCCATGGCGCGAACGATCCTCGTCGTGGATGACGAGACGACCCTGCGCGAAACGGTGGCCGAGGCGCTCGAGGCCGACGGCTTCGCCGTGACGACCGCCGCCGACGGGCGGGCAGCACTCGAGCGATTCCGGGCCGACAGCCCCGACCTCGTGCTCCTCGACCTCATGCTGCCCGAGATCAGCGGGATCGAGGTCTGCCGCATCATCCGGGCCGAATCCTCGGTCCCGATCATCATGCTCACTGCTCGCGGCTCGGAGCTCGACAAGGTCGTGGGCCTCGAGCTGGGCGCCGACGACTACGTGACCAAGCCGTTCTCGCTGCGCGAGCTGTCGGCGCGCATCCGGGCGATCTTCCGCCGCGGCGAGCAGGTCGTGGCGTCGGGAGCTCGCACCACCGTGGACCTCGGGCCGGTCCTGGTGGACCTGGCGGGCCATCGGATCCTCCGCGACGGGACGGACGTGCCGGTCAAGCCCAAGGTCTTCGAGCTGCTCGCGTACCTGCTCCGGCATCCGGGCCAGGTGGTCACCCGCGACCAGCTGCTCGAGCACGTCTGGGGGTACGACTACGCGGGTGAGACGCGCACGGTCGACGTCCACGTCCACTGGCTGCGCGCCGCCGTCGAGCCGGACCCGGCGCATCCGGCCCTGATCCAGACCATTCGCGGCGTCGGCTACGTGCTTCGTCGTCCCGCCTGAGCCCGGCCGGCCGCGCGTTCGCCATCAGGGTTGACCCGGCGCACATCTGCCGTTGACACGCGGCCTCGATGCTCCCCTGGTGCTCGAGCCAGCCGCGCCGCCGCCGCTCCCAAGGCGGGATCCGGGTGGCTCCCTCACCACCGGATCCGGGGAGCGCCTGCGCGGCCCGGGATCCGGAGCCGGCCATGGGCCGGGCGCCCAGCCCCCGCTCCTCCGGGACGCCGGCGCCCTGCTCGTGGCGGCACGCCCGGCCTCGGGGGGCGCCGCCATGGGGGGCGAGATGGCGGCGTCCCAGCCGGGCCGCGAGGCGCGCATCGCCGCGATCGTCGCCCAGCTCGGGCCCATCGGGTCGCCCGAGGCGCTCGCGTCCAGCTTCGAGCGCGAGGCGGACCGCTCCGATCCGATGGTCGTGGAGGCCTACATCCGGACCTGGGAGCGGGTGGCGCTGCGCCCGTCTCGGGCGAGGATCCGCCGGCTCCGACGCCGTGCGCCGATCGGTCTCGTCCGGCGACGGGTCAGAGGACCCGGCTGAACAGCTCCCAGGCCAGCCAGGCGACGGCGCCCGACGCGGGGATGGTGAGGATCCAGGCGACCACGATGTTGCCGGCCACACCCCAGCGCACCGCGGAGAGTCGATCGCTCGCGCCGACGCCCATGATCGCGGATGAGATCACGTGGGTCGTCGAGACCGGCATCCCGAAGTGCGACGCGCCCAGGATGATCGTGGCGGCCGTCGTCTCGGCCGCGAAGCCGTGGACCGGATCCAGCTTCACCACCCGCTGGCCCATCGTGCGGATGATCCGCCAGCCACCGGCAGCGGTACCCAGGGAGATCGCCGTGGCGGCGAGGAGGATCACCCACAGGGGGATCGTCGCGTCGTGGGGCAGGATGCCGCCGGCGATGAGGGCGAGGGTCATGATGCCCATCGTCTTCTGGGCGTCATTCGAGCCGTGGCTGAAGGCCATGAAGGCCGCCGACACCACCTGGAGCCGCCGGAATCGGTCGTTGAGCCGGCGCGGATGCATCCCTCGGAAGACATTGAGGAGCACCACCATCACGGTGAAGCCGAGGAGCACGCCGATGATCGGGGACGTGACCAGCGGGAGGACGACCTTGCCCAGGATCCCGTCGACCTTGAGGGCGCCGGCGCCGCTTGCCGCGATGACCGCCCCGATGAGGCCGCCGATCAGCGCGTGGCTGGACGAGGACGGGATGCCCAGGCGCCACGTGATGAGGTTCCAGACGATCCCGCCGACGAGCGCCGCCGCGACGATGATCTGGCCCGCGTCGCCGTCAGGGGTCGTGGCGATGCCGGAGGAGATGGTCTTGGCCACGGCCGTGCCCGTCAGGGCTCCGACGAAGTTGGCCGTCGCCGACATGAGGATCGCGTGGTCCGGGCGGAGGGCCCGCGTCGAGACCGACGTGGCGATCGCGTTGGCCGTGTCGTGGAAGCCGTTGATGTAGTCGAAGGCGACGGCCAGCACGAGCACGGTGATCAGGAGCAGGGTGAAACCGTCGGGCACGTCCGAAGGCTAGCAGGTCGGTCGGCGCGTTCGCCGGGCGCTCGCGGCCACCCGGCGCTCCGCGTCGCGGCGGGTACCCGGCCCGCGCCGCTATCCTTCCCGCCATGCGCCTGAGCCACCTGTTCTTCACGACCCTGCGCGACGATCCTGCCGAGGTGGAGATGCCGTCCCACCGGCTGCTGCTCCGTGCGGGCTACATCCGTCAGCTCGGGTCGGGGATCTACTCGCTCCTGCCCCTCGGGTTCCGGGTCACCAAGCGGGTCGAGCAGGTCATCCGCGAGGAGATGGACCGGATCGGCACCCAGGAGATGGAGATGCCGGTCGTCCACCCCGCAGAGGTCTGGAAGGAGAGCGGCCGGTACTTCAAGATCGGCCCCGAGATGGTCCGGTTCAAGGACCGCGGCGAACGCGACATGGTCCTCGCCATGACCCACGAGGAGGTCGTCGCCCTCCTGCTCCGCGACCTCGTCCAGAGCTACCGACAGCTGCCGATGATGGTCTACCACTTCCAGACGAAGTTCCGGGACGAGCCGCGCTCGCGTGGCGGCCTGATCCGGGTGCGCGAGTTCGTCATGAAGGATGCCTACAGCTGCGACCTCGACGAGGCCGGCCTCGACCGGAGCTATCGCCTCCAGTACGACGC
>CAZVDO010000082.1:6747-8157 GCA_964625345.1 uncultured Anaerolinea sp.
AAGGCGGCCTTCTTCGTGACCGGCGACGGCCGGTTCGTCGTCGCGATCGTGCGCGGCGACTACGACGTCAACGAGACGAAGCTCGTCAACACGGTGAAGGCGCGTGGTGGCCTCCGACCGGCCACCGTCGAGGAGATCAAGGCTCGAGGCATGGAGGCCGGATATGGTTCGCCGATCGGCGCGACGGACGCGGTCGTCGTGGTCGACGAGCTCGTCGTCCGGTCGCCGAACCTCGTCGCGGGGGCAAACCAAGTGGGCTGGCACGTCCGGAACGTGAACGTGCCCCGCGACTTCACGCCCGATCACGTCGCCGAGATCACGAATGCCCGCGAGGGCGACCCGTGCCCGACCTGCGGCCAGCCGGTGAAGCTTCGCCAGGGGATCGAGGTCGGCAACATCTTCAAGCTCGGCACGGACTTCAGCGAGGCGTTCGGGTCGACCTACCTGGGCGAGGATGGGCGCGCCCACCCCATCGTCATGGGCTCGTACGGCATCGGGCTCGGGCGAAACGTCGCCTGCATCGTCGAGGCCCATCACGATGAGAAGGGGATCGTCTGGCCGGACGAGGTCGCGCCGTATCCGGCGCACCTGGTGACGATCGGGGCGAACCGGGACCCGTCGATCGCCGAACGCGCGGCCGCGCTGCACGACCTCGCCGCGGCCGCGGGCCGCGAGATCCTCTACGACGACCGCGACGAGTCGCCGGGCGTCAAGTTCACGGATGCCGAGCTGCTCGGCATGCCCTGGATCGTCACCCTCAGTCCGCGATCCCTCGCGGCCGGCGGCGCGGAACTGACCCGCCGGGCGACCGGGGAGCGCTCGACGATCCCCGTCGAGGTGCTCGAGGGATACCTGCGAGAGGGCTTCCCCGCCGCCTAACGGGTCTGGGCGACCGGCCCGCGCGTTCCCCTACGCGGGATCGGCGCCAAGCGTGGCCTCGTCGATGAGCGATCCGTCGAGCGCCTGGACCTCACCCTCGGCGGGCACGCTCGCGACGAGCTCGGTGCTGGCCACGGCCCCGTCCGGGACCATGTCGACGTCAGGGTCGTCCGTGCGGGCGATCGCGAAGGTCACGCTCGGCGGGATCGAAGCGCCGATCCCCACCTCGCTGATCCGGTACGGCGAGCCCTTCGCCTTGAGCGCGGCGTTGGCTCGCTCCTGGAGCGCCGTCGCCTTGATGATCACGTCCGCGAGGACCGATGGATCGATGCGATCGATCGCCGTGGCGACGCCCCGCTTCGCCCGGGTGAGCGCCTGCCGGGCCTTCTCCGCGGTGGCCGGGTCGTGCATCGCCGCCTGGGCCTTGTCCGAGGTCTCCGTGACAGCTGCGCGCGCCTGCTCCGTGGCCGCCTTCGCCTGTTCAGCCGCCTGCGCCGCGGCCTGCTTCGCCCGTTCGAGGAAGCTCATCGA
>CAZVDO010000083.1:0-6283 GCA_964625345.1 uncultured Anaerolinea sp.
TCTGACCGGAACTCCATGACGAACGCTCACGTGACGGGAATCTGGCAGCTCTGCGTGCGGCAGCGGCGAGGACCTCCGGCGGGCGCCTCGCAGGCGGCCTTCAGGGACCAGCACGACGGGCGCGCCCTCGGGAGGGCGGGCCGTACTGCATCCACGAGGCGCCCTTGATGCGCGGTCGTCGCGCGCCACGGCCCGCTCGCGGTCAGCGCTCCGGAAGGCTCGGCGCCATCCGCCCAACGGCCACAAGCAGGCCCTGGATGAGTGCCTCCGGCCGCGGCGGGCAACCCGGGACGAGCACGTCCACGGGCAGCACACCGGCGATCCCGTCGGCCGAGGCGTAGCCACCGGCGAAGACGCCCCCGCTGATCGCGCATGCGCCCACCGCGACGACGAGGCGCGGTTCGGGCATCGCCTCGTAGGTCCGCAGGGCGGCGTCCTGGAGGTTGCGGGTCATGACGCCGGTCACCAGGAGGAGGTCGGCGTGGCGCGGCGACGCGACGATGTCGATCCCGAGGCGTTGGATGTCGTAGTACGGGTTCAGGAGTGCCGCGATCTCCCAGTCGCAGCCGTTGCATGAACCCGTGTCCAGGTGCCTGACGTGCAGCGATCGCCCGAGGGCGCGGTCGATCTCGTGGCGGAGCCGACCGGTGGCCACGTCGGCCCGGGCGCGGAGCTCGGACGCGTCGGTCACGATGCGCTCGCCGCCAGTCGGGGGATCGCCGGCGGCAGGCGGACGGCCCACGGCCGAGCCCGTCCCGAACGTGCTGATGAGCGGCAGGCGCACGCGGGTCATCGAGAGGGTCCGATCGGGACGACGATCACGAGGGCCTCGCGCGTTCGCGCGGCAAGCTCCACCCGCTCGCCGAGCCGGATCGCCTCGCGTGGGCAGGCCCACTGGCAGTCGCCGCAGAAGACGCATTGCCCGGCGTCGAGCTGCCAGCTCGCGCCTCCGGCGGCGAGGGAAATGGCCCCTGTCGGACAGGCGGAGACGCACGTCGCGCTGGCATCGCAGCGCGCCGGGTCCAGCTCAGGCAGCCCGCGCACCGAGGGCGGCAGGACCGGTGGGCCGTCGGGGTAGGCGACCGTCAACGGGCGCCGACGCAGCGGGCGCAGGAACCGATCGAGGATGTCGTCAACCATCGGTCAGCGGTCCGTGCAGGCGTAGCAGAGCTCGAAGCTCTTGTTGATGAGCGGGAAGTCGGGCACGAGGTCGCCCGGGACGGCGGCCGCCACCACCGGCCAGTTGGCGAGCGAGGCCGATCGCAGGTGGACCCGGTCAACCGTACCGTCGGGTCCTGCCCGGAGCCACAGCCGCGAGGCTCCCCGCGGACCCTCGACGCCGGCGATGGTTGAGGTCCCGACGCGCGCCGGGCCGCCCGGGCCTGCCACCACGGCCCCATCCGGCAGTGCGTCGATCGCCTGGAGGACGAGCCGCAGGGAGGCGTGCGCCTCGCGCGCCCGGACGTCGAAGCGTGCCGCGACATCGCCCGCCCCACCGACGACGGGCTCGACCCCGAGCGCCGCATATCGAGCGTACGGCTCATCCCGGCGCAGGTCACGGTCGATGCCCGAGGCCTTGGCCGCGACGCCGGTCGCGCCGAGTGATTCGGCCGTGGCCCGATGGACCACCCCGGTGCCGTGGGTTCGCCGTCGGACACCATCGGAGCGGATGACCGCCCGAACGGCAGCTGCGAACTCGCGGTCGATGTCGGGGAGGGTGGCCCGGAGCCGGTCCATGCCGGCGGGCTCGAGGTCGGCCCGAAGTCCACCGATGCCGACTGCGCCCATGAGGTAGCGGTGGCCCACGAGCTCCTCGTTCAGGCGGAGGAGCTGCTCCTTGAGCGCGCCGAGCCGTGCAGCCCCCGAATGGAACCCGATGCCCGCGCAGATGTTGCCGAGGTCACCCACGTGGTTGTAGAGGCGCTCCATCTCCGCCAGGACGACGCGTGCCCAGGCCGCCCGATCGGGAACCACGGTCCCCGTAAGCGCCTCGACCGCCTGGGCGAAGGCGAGGGCGTGGGTCACCGTGCAAACGCCGCACGCGCGCTCGATCACGGGCATGGCCGCAGCGAATGACCGTCCCTCGACCAGTTTCTCGATGCCGCGATGGGTGAAGAACAGGTAGGCGTCCAGGTGGAGGATCCGCTCCCCCACCGAAGAGAACCGGAAGTGGCCGGGCTCGATGACGCCGGCGTGGATCGGGCCGACCGGGAGCTGGTAGACGCCTTCGCCGTGCACCTCGAACGGCACGAACCGGCGAGCCGTGATCGGCGGCCGCTCCTCGACCGGCGCATCCTTGCGGAGCGGGTGGTAGCCGCCCGGCCAGTGCTCGTGCAGGACCAGGCGCCGGCTGTCCGGGTGGCCGACCGGCGTGACCCCGACGAGGCCGCGGGCCTCGCGCTCGTCCCAGTGGGCCGCCGGGACGATACGCGACAGGGACGGGTAGGCGGGCCGGGCGAGCGGCAGGTCGACGCGCAGGCGGATCGGCCCGGTTGCGCCGGCCAGGGCCACCTCGACGGCGAGGCCGTCGCCGCCCACGGAGCGCTGGTCGAGCCCGAGGAGCATCACGTGGTGGGCACCGGCGGCCAGGTGCGCTCCGACGCGTTCCGCGAGGTCGTCCGCCGCGACGCGCTCCACCGCATCGTCGGCGAGGACGGGCCAGGCTCCCGAAGCGCCCACGCCTGCCGCATCGACTGCCCGTCGCTCAGCCACCGCCGCCTCCAAGGACTCGGGCAACGCGCGCCAGCGCGTCCGCCACCGGACCCGGTGTCCACAGCCCGAGCACCGCCGTCACGGCCAACGGGGCGCCAATTGCGGCGGAGTGGAGGCTCCGCTTGATGCCGCGGGCCGGCCCGCCTCGGGGGGCTGCTCGGGCAGCTGCGTGGCCGGGGAACGATTCCGCGGACATGCCCGCATCCTGGGCTGCCTCGGTCCCCCGACGTGGATTCCCGAATGTCACACGCGCGACGTGGAAGAGCATCCCGGCGACGGCGGCGGCAAGGAGCACTGCGGCCGCGAGCGCGGCGACTCCCCATCCACGCTGGAAGCCACCGAAGATGATCGCGATCTCGGAGATGAACACGGCCGACGGCGGCAGCCCGGAGAGCAGGAGCGAGCCGCCGAGGAAGGCCCGTCCGTCCGCCGGGCTGGCGAGCAGTCCACCCGGCAACCGAGCGATTCGGCGGCTGCGACCGGCCTCCGTGAGGCCACCGGCCGACAGGAAGAGGCTCGCCTTGGTCAGGCCGTGGGCGACGAGGTGGAGCGCCAGCCCGGTGAGGGCGAGCGTGCCCCCGAAACCCAGGGCGAGGGCCGAGATCCCGAGGTGCTCGATACTGGAGTAGGCGAGCAGCCGCTTGAGGTCACCCTGGGCGACGATGAACGGGACCGCCACTGCCAGGCTGAGCAGCCCGAGGGCCACGAGCAGGCTCGACGGCAGGCTCGGCCCCAGGGTGCCGACCGCCACCTGGTGGAACCGGGCAAGGGCGTACAAGGAGACGGCCAGCGTCGCCCCGGAGAGGGTGGCCGAGACCGGGCTCGGGGCCTGGCTGTGGGCGTCCGGCAGCCACGTGTGGAACGGCGCGAAGCCGGCCTTGGTGCCGTAGCCGACCAGGGCAAACACAAAGGCCAGCCGGACGAGCGCGGGATCGAGGCCTGGCGCGCTCGCGAGGAGGCGAGTCCAGGCCAGCGCATCACTCGTCTCCCCCAACAGCGCAACTGAGGAGGCGTAGGCCAGGAGCGTGCCGAGGAGCGCGAAGCCCACGCCGACGCTGCCCAGGATCAGGTACTTCCAGGCGGCCTCGATGGCGGCTGGAGTTCGAGTGATCCCGACCAGGAGCGCGGAGACGACGGTCGTCCCCTCGATCGCGACCCAGATCAGGCCGAGGTTGTCGAGCAGCGGCACCACGAGGAGCCCACCCACGAACCAGGTCATGAGCGCCCAGAGGCGGTCCGCGTCGCGGGGCGCGAGCAGGCCATGGCCCAGGGCGTGGTCGAGGTAGGCGGGCGTCCCGACGATCGCGATGAGGCCGACGCTCGCGACGACCGCCACGATCAGTCCGCTCAACGCGTCGACGACGACCAGGCCACCCAATCCGAGCACGGGAGTGCCCGCAAGGGCCGGCCCGGCCAGCCCGAGGCCGGCGACGGCGGCGATGGCCAGCGTCGCGCTGGCAACCCCGCCGGCCCGGCCGGCGGGGGCGAACCAGGCGGCGGCACCACCGAGGATCGGTGCCGCCACCACGACCAGCGCCAGCGCCCCGACCACGCCCTCGCTCATCCGCGCAGGCTCCGAAGCGAATCCGTCGACGCGGTGCCGAGGACGGCGACCATGTGCCGCGTGTAGACCCAGCCGACCGAGACGGCGACCAGCAGGTCGAATGCGATCCCGAGCTCGACCACGAGCGGCATTCCATAGGTCAGCGCGAAGGCCGCGAGCGCGATCCCGTTCTCGAAGACGAGCATGCCGACGAGCAGTGACAGCACCTTCCGGCGGGTCATGATGAGGAGCAGGCCGGACAGGACCTGGGCGATCGCCGCGGGCAGCACGCGTGCCGCGCCCGGCGCGGCCGATGGCCCGATGTCGGCGGTCGCGGCGGCGGCCACGAAGATGATGCCGATCGCCGCGACGAGGGACAGGCGCGGACCGAGGTACGGGTGGCGTTCGATCGTGATCGTCGTGGCCCGCAGCATCGAACGCAGGATCACGGGCGCCACCAGACCCTTGAAGACGATGGCCAGCACGCCGCCGACCACGATCTGCCATTGGCCGAGCGATGAGCCCACGGCGATCGCAGCAATGCCGGCCAGGACCGACTGCGCGGCAACCAGCAGGATCGACCGGCCAATCGAACGGGTCAGGACGAGGGCCACGCCAATGGCGAGGATGAGTCCGGCGGCCAGCCCCACGACCCCCTCCGCGGTCACGCCGGAAGCCACAGTGAGGCGGCCGCGGCCGTAACGGCAAGGAGGGCCGCCAGGCCCAGGAACGATGGCAGGGCCAGGATTCGGAGCTTCGCCAGGCCGGCATCGAGGAGGCCCAGGCCAACGGATGCCGCGAGCATCTTCATGATCGCTGCCCCGATCCCGACGACCAGGCTGACCGGCGCGAACTCGGTCGCTGCACCGAATGGCAGGAACGCCGCAGCGAAGACGGCCACCACGACCACGAGCTTGAGGTGGCCGGCGTACATCAGCATCGCGAGCCGCCGTCCGGACGCCTCGATGATCATGCCCTCGTGGATCATCGTCAGCTCGAGGTGCGTGTCCGGGTTGTCCACTGGCTCGTGGCCGGTCTCGGCCACGGCCACGATCAGGTAGGCCGCGGCCGCCAGCAGGATCGGCAGGGTGAGCAGTCCCGGCCCGGCCGCCAGGCCGTGCGCGGCGATCCGCGACAGGTCCGTGGAGCCGGCGGCCATGGCCGAGACCGCCAGCGCGAGGATGAGGCCGGGCTCAACCAGGGCGGCGATCGCTATCTCGCGACTGCCGCCCATGCCGCCGAAGGCGCTCCCCCCGTCGAGCGCCAGCAGGACGAGCAGCAGCCGAGCCAGGCCGAGGAGTCCCACGACCACGAGCAGGTCGGCGATCCCGCCCAGCGGGGCGTCCACGGCGACGATCGGCACGAGGACGACCGCGCCGACCATCGTGGCGAGGACGAGGGCCGGTACGGCGCCGGTGATCGGGCTTGCGACATCGCTCTCGACCGCATCCTTCGCCCACCATTTCCGCAGGTCGCGGTAGGGCTGCCAGATCGACGGCCCGCGTCGGTACTGGAGGCGGGCCTTGAGGCGACGGGTCACGCCGGCCAGGAGGGGGGCGCCGACGAGGACGAGGCCGCCCTGGATCACGAACAGGACGATCATGGCCGTGCCACCACGAGCAGGACCACGATGGCGATGACCGTGTAGGCCACGTACAGCTGGATCGACCCGTGCTGGAGACGGCGGGCCATCTCCGAGAAGGCGATCGAGGCCCGGTGGAGCGGGACGTAGACGCGCGACTCGACCAGGTGGTCGACCGTGCTTCGGTAGGTCACCCGGTGCGGGAAGGGGGTCCCGGGTTCGAGCTCTACTGTCCGTGACCGGACCGGTCGGAGGATGGGCTCGAAGAACAGGCGGGCCGGCTTGTCGAAGCTCGTCGCCGTGTACTCAAACGCCGCGGTCGGCTCGATCCCGCAGGCCCACGTCGGCACGGTCCGGACCGCCCCGGCACGGAGGCGGGCCGCGGCCCAACCGGCCACGCCGAGCACGGCAAGGAGTGCCGCGACGGCCGTCGGCACGTATCCCGA
>CAZVDO010000083.1:6383-7809 GCA_964625345.1 uncultured Anaerolinea sp.
AGGGCCAGGCCGGCGCCCAGGGCGAGGCCGCCGATCGCCAGCACCGAGGCAAATCGCAGCACCGGCTCGACCGACGGCTCGGCCCCCGCGGCGAGCAGGCCCTGGAACGTGAGCCACTCCCCCGCGAAGCCGTTGAACGGCGGAACGGCCGCCAGGGACACGGTCCCCACCAGCAGGGCAACGGCCGTCCACGGCATCACCCGGGCCAGGCCACCGAGTCGGTCCAGGTCCCGCGAGCCCGCTGCCGACTGGATGGTGCCGGCGGCCAGGAAGAGCAGGCCCTTGAAGGTCGCGTGGTTCACGGCGTGAACCAGGACCGCGGCGACCCCGAGCGTCATGAGGTCCGGCAGGCCTTCCGAGGCGCCCAAGAGGGCTACGCCGAGGCCGATCCAGATGATCCCGAGGTTCTCGATCGTGCTGAACGCGAGCAGCCGCTTGAGGTCGCGTTCGGCGAGTGCGTACAGGGCGCCGAGGACCGTTGACGTCGCCCCGAGCCCGATGACGAGGGCCGCCCACCAGCCCGGACCGGGCCCGAGGACCTCGAGGACGACACGGAGCATCCCGAAGACGCCGGCCTTGACCATGACCCCGGACATGAGGGCCGAAACATGGGACGGCGCCTCAGGGTGGGCCCGCGGCAGCCAGACATGGAAGGGCACGATGCCGGCCTTCGTGGCGAACCCGACCAGGAGGAGCAGGAAGATCCCGTCCCGGAGCGCCGGGTCCAGGGTCCGAGCGACGTCCCGCATCGAGGCGAAGTCGAGCCGGCCGGCCGGGCCGCCGAGGAGAGCGAACGCGGAGACCAGCGCTGCGGTCGCCAGATGCGTCAAGGCGACGTAGACGTAGCCGGCCCGGATGGCAACCGGGCCCGGCCGGGCCCCGACGACGAGGGCCGCGGACGCGACCGCCATCGCTTCCCATGCGAGCAGGAACGTGAACCCGCCGTCCGCGCCGAAGAGGAGCCCAAGGGATCCGAGGAAGGCCGGGTAGGCGACCCCGTCGAGCCGCGATCGGATTGCGCCCGGGTGCCCTGCGGCGTGGATGGAGGCCGCGAGGCCGACGACGCCGAGGGCGGCGACGAAGGCCGCCCCGAGGCCGTCGTATCGCAGCTCGACTGCGAAGCCGAGGATGCTTCCGGGCCGCGCGATGAACGACCCGCCGAAGGCCGCGACCGCCGCGACCACGAGCCAGGCCCCCGACGCGACCGCGGCGAGGGCCTGGGCGAGGGGCGTGAATCGGGTGCCGACGAACGAGACCAGGGCCGACAGCGTGAGCGTGCCGGTCGCGATCAGGAGCGCCGGCGGACCGGATGAGGGGTCGAGGGTCACGGCCGCCGGGCCGGCGGACTGTCGGGTTCCACCATCAGGGTTGGGGCTACTCCCCGATGACGCTCCAGAGGAAGCCCATCATCACGAAGAAGCCCGTG
>CAZVDO010000084.1:0-3397 GCA_964625345.1 uncultured Anaerolinea sp.
GGTGACGAGTTCGTAGACGCAGTCCGGCGCCAGCGTGGCCACGAGCCCGTCGATGTCCCGCCGGTCCTCGGCGATGGAGTGGCGCACCCAGAGGCGCTTGATGGCGCGCAGTTCCGCCGGGTCGAAGCGGCGCGCGAGGCGGGTTCGGACGTCCGCGGTCAGTGCTCCGTGCCGCCGGTGAACGTCCAGCCGTCGATGCGCAGGGCGGGCACGACCACCGTTCCGAACGACGCGCTGAGGGTGCGCAGGTCGTGGCCGACCGCCGACACACCGGCCAGGGCATCGAGGTACGACTGGGTGAACCGGAGGTTCTTCACGGGACCGACGATCTCCCCGTGCTCCACGAGGAACGTCCCGTCCCGGGTCATGCCGGTGATGATCGCGAGCTTGGGATGGACCGGGTTCGTGTAGTGGAAGCGGGTGACGAGGAGGCCGCGGTCGAGGCCGCCGATGAGCTGCTCGCGGGTCTGGTCGCCCTTGGCCATGATCATGTTGAACGGGAACGGACCGTACGGGTTCGGGGCCGGCAGGCCGTGGCCCGTCGAGCGGCGGCCGTCGCGGGCCGCCGTCTGTGCGTCGTACACGACGTCGCGGCAGACCCCGCGCTCGATCATCGTGACCCGCTGCTTGCGGACCCCCTCGTAATCGAACGCCATCGGGCGGCCGGCCGGATCGGATCCGTCATCGACGATCGTGATGAGCTCGGAGCCGACCTTCCGGCCGGGCTCCATGAACGAGCGACCCTCCTGCACGGCCAGCGCCGAGAAGCCGACGTAGCCGAGCATGTCCACGATGTCGACCACCGCGTAGGGCTCCAGCACCACCGGGTAGTCGCCCGGGTCGACATGCACGGCGTGATCGGCCCGACGCGCCCGCGTGGCCGCCTCGGCTCCCAGCCCGGCCGGGTCGATGTTCCGGACGTCCGTTGCGGCGCGCTCCGCATACCCGGTCCCGCCGTCGGGCGACATGTGGACGGTGATCAGCTGCGCGGAGGTCCGCTCCTGCGCGGACCGGATGCCCGCGGAGTTGGCCACGGCGATCGTCTCCGTGCCCGTGGAGAACGAGCCGTACGCCAGGACCCCCTGCCCGTCGGCGGCGGCGATGACGGCCCGCACGCCCTCGGCACGGAGCTCGGGCGACGCCTCGGCCGTTGCCGACGCGTAGGCCTCGGGCAGTCCCCGTACCGGTCCGTCGGGACCGGGCCCGGGCAGGCCGCCCCAGTCCTCGAGCGGCTCGCACGTGCGGGCGATCGCTGCGGCCCGGTGGACCACGGACTGCACGCCGGCTTCGTCGACGCGACCGGTCGCGGCGGTGGCGATGCGATTGCCGACCACGAACCGGAGGTTGATCGAGACGCTGGCCTCGGCCACGTTCTGGTGGATCTCGCTGTTCGCGAACCGGGTGAGCGCGGCGTCGTCGTCCATGACGAGGACTTCGGCCTCGGTGGCGCCCGCTTCCAGCGCCCGCTCGACGATCTGCTCGGCGAGCGCAAGCGATCGCTCGGGTCGGCTCGCCTCGTGACGCATCCCGGCTACCACTTGCCCACGCCGACCCGGACGTTCCGGAAACGGGCGCCGGAGCAGGCGTGCCCGACATGGGCGCCCTGGGACGGCTCGCCCTTTCCGCAGTTGGGCGTCCCGAGCATCACGTAGGAGCCCGCGTCGCCGACCGCGTCGCAGCTCCGCCAGAGCTCGTAGGTGATGCCCGTGTACGTCGGGTTCTTGAAGAGGCGCCCCTTCTTGCCGCCCTTGATCTCGTAGGCGACTTCCGTGGCGAACTGGAAGTTCAGGCGTCGGTCGTCGATGGACCAGCTCCGGTTCGTCGCGAGGTACAGCCCGTCGTCCGTGTCGGCCACGATGTCGTCGAGGCTCATGCCCTCGACCGGGAGCAGGTTGACGTTGGTCATCCGGATGAGCGGGATGCGGTTCCAGCCGTCGGCGCGCATCGCCCCGCCGGATTGCCGGCCGATCCGCGGCGCGGTCTCGCGGGAGCTGAGGTAGCCGACGAAGATCCCGTTCTGGATGAGCGGCACCGCCTGCGCCGCGACGCCCTCGTCATCCCAGCCGAACGAGCCCATGCCCCGTTCGGCTGTCGCATCCGCGACGATCGTGATGAGGTCCGATCCGTACCGGAAGCCCGACTCGAGCTTGTCGGTGGTGAGGAAGCTCGTGCCCGCGTAGGACGCCTCGGTCCCGTAGACGCGGTCGAGCTCCGTCGGGTGGCCGCAGCTCTCGTGGAGCTGCATGTACAGCTGGCTCGGGTCGAGGATCACGGTGGTGGTGCCGGACGGGCACTGCGGCGCGCTCAGCAGCGCGACCGCCTCCTCCGCGTACCGCTCGGCGTTGCCGGCCATGTCCAGGCCGCGGATGAACTCGTACCCGGCCGCGTTCCAGCCGCCGCCCGCGTCCGGATAGCTCCGGCGCTGGTGCTCGTCGCCGTCGATGGCGTTCGCCTCGACGGAGCTTCCGACGTGCGTGATCACCTGTTCCGTGTAGCTGCCGTCGCTCGCGGCGAAGGTCTTGGTCTCCCGCTGGGCGCCGTACATCGATTCCGTGAACGCGACGCCCTTGACCCGGGTCGCCGCCTGGTCGGCCTCGATGAGCGCGCCGATCTTGCGATCGAGCGGAATGGCGAACGGATCCTCCGCCACCGGCGTCTCGAACCTGCCCTGCGCCGGCGGCCGGCCGTCGAGCTGGACCGGGTGGCGCAGCGCGGTTGCCGACGCCTTCGCGATGCGGACGGCGAGAGCCGCCACGCGATCCGCCTCGGCCAGGTCGAGCTGGTGGGACGAGGCGAAGCCCCACGCTCCATCCACGAGGACGCGGACGCCGAACCCCTCGTTCTCGCTGGAGGCGACGCCTTCGAGGCGGGCCGACTTGACGCTGATGAACTCCTCGCGCCGGTGCACGATGCGCACGTCGGCATAGCTCGCGCCGAGCTGGGAGGCGGTGTCGAGGGCGCGGTCGGTCAGGTCTCGCATGACGGGCGCTGGCAGCCTACCAGAGCCCGACGGGGCGCCGCTGTCGGGCGAATGCCGTATCGCGGGGCTGGCCCGCGGCGCTCACAGGCTGATGCCGCCGCCGACCGCCTGGCCCGTCAGCCAGAGGCCGATCCCGAGCACCGCGAGCGAGGCGACGAGGGGCGCCTGCGTCGCCACGCGGCCCAGGAGCGCGGTCGAGGGCAGGCGCTCGATGCGATCGCGGGCCACCACCATCAGCGCCCCGACGCCCCCGAGCACGATCGCCATCCCGAGGCCGAACGCCACGACGAGCACGACCCCGAACGCCGCCCGGCCCACGACGATCGTGCCGAGCAGGATGAGCAGGGCATTCGTGGAGGGAATGATCCCGCCGGCCAGGCCGAGCGCGAACAGGCTGCGCCAGCTGATCGTCCGGTC
>CAZVDO010000084.1:3497-7669 GCA_964625345.1 uncultured Anaerolinea sp.
GCCAGCCGTCGCCGGCGAATCTCCGACGCCAGCATGACGCCGCCGATGGCCACGAAGGCGAGTGCCGCCACGATCGGGATCGTCCGCACCACGACGTCCGCGGGGATGGCCGATTCGGCGCCCACGACGAGTGCGGCGAGGACGAGGATGCCGAGCGTGTGGGAGACGGTCACGGCCAGCCCGAGCCCGGCGGCGTGCCGGATCGTCCCTCGCGTCCCGACGAGATAGGCCGCCATGAGCGTCTTGCCGTGCCCGGGTGTCAGGGCGTGCCCGGCGCCCAGGGCCATGGCGAGGAGGATCGAGGCCAGGACGATCAACGGCGTCAACTCGGCGCTGCCGAACAGGTCGGGGATGTCGCCCACGCCTCCCGGCACCACGGCCGCCGGAACGGGCGACGCTGCGCCGGTCGCGATCGGCGACGACGACGACGGAGCCGGCGATCCGGTCGTGCCCGGGGCCGTGGTGGCGATCGGGGCGCCGCCGATCGGCGTCGCATCGGGTGCCGTGAAGGGCGCGGCCCGGGGGCCTGGTCCGCCGACGGCGAAGACGACGCCGGCGACATCGAGGGGCTGGGCCAGCCGATCCTCGGGATATCGGGTCAGCCGGCTCGAGACGTCGACATCGGTCGGGGCGGCGTTGCCGGGGACAGGCTCGATCCGCTGGCCGTCCCCGATGACCACCACCTCGCGCCAGCCGATCCGCTCCGCGTACGTGCCGTCCTGGAAGGTGACGGGGGCGGCGCCGAGGCCGCCCGGCACCTGCGCGCGCCACTCGCACACGATCCGCATGGTCGGCACGCCGCCCGCCCCGGCGGGGAACTGCAGGCCGGCGGCATGCAGTTCCAGGTCCACCGGCCCGCCGCCCGCGTCGAGGTGCAGCTCGCGGCGCAGGTCGAGGCACGTCGACTCGCGGGCCGCATCGGCCTCGCGATCGGTCACTTCGCCGTCCCCGTCGGCGTCGATCGCCAGTCGCTCCTGGAACGCCGGGATCTCGGCGAGGTCGATGACCATGTCCACGTCGATCGCGTCGGCCTGGACCCGCAGCGCGGCGTAGTGGTTGATCGTGAAGTTCCCGAGCGGATGAGCCGCCGCGACCGTCGGCCACGCCCCGCCGACCGCGGCGGCGGCGAGGATGGCGAGGGCGATCGGCCGGACGGTGGGGGGTCGCATGGCGACGAGGGTACGCGGCGCGTGGCGCGTCGGATCAATCGCCGTTGCCCGCGATCGTCGGCGGCCCGGGGAGGCGGCCTCCGGGCGTCCGCTACACTCCCGCGGTGACCTCGAGGGCAGGGTTTCGCGGCCAGTTCCTGACGATCGAAGGGCCGGACGGATCGGGCAAGACCCACCAGTCGGAGCGACTGGCGGCCGCCCTTCGGATGCGCGGCCTTGAGGTGGTCCTCACCCGCGAGCCCGGCGGGACCCGCCTCGGCGACGAGATCCGGCACCTGCTCATGGCAATCGATGGGGCGCCCATCGACCCGGTGGCCGACGCGCTCCTCTTCAATGCCGCGCGCGCCCAGCATGTGGCCGAGGTGATCCGCCCGGCCCTGCAGGCGGGCGCCGTGGTCATCTCCGCCCGGTACGCCGATTCCACGCTCGCCTACCAGGGCTACGGGCGCGGGGTGGACCTCGACCTGCTGCGCCGCATCATCGCCATGGCCACCGACGGGCTCCGGCCGGACCGCACCTTCCTCCTGGACCTGCCGGTCGAGGTCGGGCTGGAACGGAAGACCCCGGACACGCTCACCAGGTTCGAGGCGGCCTACGACCTCGCGTTCCATCGGCGCGTCCGGGCCGGATTCCTCGAGCTTGCCGCGGCCGAGCCTGACCGGTTCGTCTGCGTCGACGCGGCCCGGGATGAGGATTCCGTGCTCGCCGACCTGCTCGCATCGGCCCTCGACCTGATCGGGGAGGGCGGGGCGCGCGACGTGGGCGACTCGCTGAATGAACCGCCCGCGTCCGTCGCGCGCATACCTCGATGACCGACGATCGCGGCGCACCTCAACTGCGCACGAACTCGCCGGCCGATGATGTCGATCGCGCCACCCTCGCCGAGCTCGCTGCCGGCCGCCAGGAAGCACTGGAAACGTTGTATGACCGTTATCGCGCCATGGCCTATGCGATCGCGCTCCGGATCACCGCGGATGCCGGGCTCGCGGAAGACGTCGTCCAGGACGCGTTCCTGGGCGCGTGGCGCCATGCCGATCGGTACGTCGAGGGCCGTGGCAGCGTGAAGACCTGGCTCCTGTCGATCGTGCACCATCGAGCGATCGACGCCGTTCGCCGCCGCCGCCCGGCCGATGCCCTGCCCGACCCGGAGCTCCCCGTGCCGGCCCAGCTCGTGAGCCCGGACGTGTGGCCCGAGGTGTTCGGTCGCCTCGACGCGGCCGCCGTGCGCGGAGCACTCGTCGCGCTCTCGGACGTGCAACGCGAGGCGATCGAGCTCGCCTATTGGGGCGGCCTGAGCCAGACCGAGATCGCCGACCGGACCGGCGCGCCGCTGGGCACGGTGAAGTCCCGCATGCGCCTCGGCCTGGAGGCGCTGCGCGGCGCGCTCGCCGGTGCCTCGGACCCACGAGGGGAGGTCCCCGCATGACCCGCACGTGCGAGGAGATCCGCGAGCTCGCGGCCGGGTTCGTCCTGGGCGCGCTCGACCCGGACGAGGACGCGGCCGTGCGCGAGCATCTCGCGGACTGCTCGGAGGCCCACGAGGAGTTCGCCGCGCTCGGTGGGGTCGTTCCGTACCTCGCCGAATCGCTGGAGCCCGTGGAGCCGCCTGCAGGGTTGCGTTCCCGGCTCCTGGCCGCAGTTGCCGCCGAGCCACGCCGTTCGGGCGTTGCGGCGGCGCCTGACGCCGCCACCGCACCCGAGCACGCGGCCGCGGCCGACGCAGCCGCCGAGCCGCGCCGGACGCCGGCTCCTGTCCCGCTCCCGTCCGTCGCCACCGTCGTGCCCATCGCCCGGCGGCGGATCGTCACGACCTGGGCCCTGCGCCTGGCTGCGGTCTTCGCGATCGCCGCCCTCGGCACGTGGAACCTCACGCTCCAGTCACGCCTCGACACCACCCAGGGCGATCTCGCGGCGGCCCAGGCCTACAGCGACAGCGTGGCACGG
This sequence comes from uncultured Anaerolinea sp., assembly GCA_964625345.1. GTDB lineage: Bacteria > Chloroflexota > Limnocylindria > Limnocylindrales > CSP1-4 > UBA5189. The sequence goes on from CAZVDO010000084.1 coordinate 6,611, forward strand.
GTGCTCGCGGCCGCCGCCCGGCCGGGCGCCACCACGGCTCTGCTGACGGCGGGCGATGCCGGTGGTCCTGTGGGGATCGCCGCCGTGGGGCCCGACGGCTCGATCGTGCTCTCGATGCGCGCGCTCGCGGCCACGACCGGGAGCCAGGTCTACGAAGCCTGGGTGATCGGGGGCGACGGGTCCCCGATTCCGGTCGGGGGGTTCCAGGTCGGAGCCACGGGGATCGCGGCGTTCCAGGCGGACGCCACGGCGGCCGGGCCCGGCGCGACCCTTGCCCTGACCCTCGAGCCGGCCGCCGGGGCCACCGTCCCGACGATGCCGATCGTCGCCGCCGGCACCGTCACCGGGGCCGGCTGACCGGGGCGCCTTCGATCGGGCGAGGCCCGCTGGGCGCGGCCAGGAGCGGTGGACGGCCCCGCCCGGCGAGGCGGATTGGGCCGGTCAGGCGCCGGCAGCCGCCAAGGCGCCGGGGCCGGTCGTCTTCGCGGCCGCGAGGGCCGCCGCGGCGGCGTCGACCAGTTCTTCTGCACTCGCACCGTCCTGCGGGAAGCGGGCGACGCCGGCGGACACGCTCGTGGCGCGGCCGGCGACGGCGGGCAGGGCGGCGACCGCGTCGATGACCCGCCGAGCCACGGTCATGCCGGCCGGGCCGGGCGCCACCAGGATGAATTCGTCGCCGCCCCATCGGGCGATCGTGTCCACCAGCCGAACGGTCTCGGCAAGGGCGGCCGCGACCTCGCGCAGGATGGCGTCGCCGGTCGCCGGGCCCGACGCGTCGTTGGCGTCGCCGAATCCGTCGATGTCGAAGAGCGCGACCGAGAGGTCGGTTCCCTGCCGGCTCGCGCGCGCGACCTCGAGCTCGAGGACGCGGGACAGCGTGCGTGCGTTCGCGAGGCCGGTCAGGGCGTCGGTGTGGGACACCCGCTCCGCCCACTCCGCGCGCTCGCCGCCCATGGCCACGAGCCGGGCCCGGTCGACGACGACGGCGGCGAGGTCCGCGTAGGCCGCGAGGCGGGCCGCCTCGGCCTCCCCGACCAGCCACGGTCCGTTTCGCGTGAC
>CAZVDO010000085.1:0-7521 GCA_964625345.1 uncultured Anaerolinea sp.
GCTCTACGGGCGAGGACCTGACGCTCGTCAACGACATCGCCGACCTGGCGCCGTCACTTCCCGAGGACGTTCGGACCGAACTCGAGGCCTACCTCCTTCGACCCACCGACCCGGGCAGCCCGTTCTCCGGCGGGGGAGCGACCGCCTCGGCGGGGAGTGCGACGGCCGCCACGGTCGCCGCGACTGCCTCGGCAGGGCGTCCCACGTCCACCATGACCGCCACGACCGCCCTCGCAGGCGGCGGAGCGACCGCCCAGCTGCTGCCCCTCGCGGCGGCAAGTCCGGCCGCCTCCACGCCCCCGACGCAGTGCGGCGACATCGGCGCGGTCGATTGGTACTCGCTCGACTGGTCGCCGCCCGGCTCGAGCGACCCGAACGTCGGCATCCGCGTCTGGAGCTGCGCCGGGAGCCAGGCCGTCGCCGCGCCCGACCAGCAGCGAGTCATCGACGTCATGGCCAAGCTGTGGGCCCCGATGACGGCGGCGGAGCCGGGCGGGATGGGCCTCCCGTACCCGGACACGGGCACCCCGCAGGCCGACGGCAGCGGGCGCGTGGACATCTACATCGTGTCGCCGCTTGCCGAGTGCCGGTCGCGAGGGAGCGCGTGCACGCCGATCAGTGGCGCGGCCATCGCCATGGCGCAGCCGGACTACCCGTGGCGCTGCGGCGCGAGCGGGTGGCCGACGAGGGCCTGCTCCGGCTACCTCGTGGTGTCGCAGCGGAACCTCACGAAGCCGGACTTCGCGGATACGCTCGCCCACGAGTTCTTCCATCGGCTGCAGCAATCCCACAACGGGAAGATCGAGCCGGCCTGGTACTCGGAGGCGAGCGCCGTCTGGGCCGCGTTCCAGTTCGTGGGCCAATCGTCGGCGTTCCCGGCCGCCGAACGCCAGGCGTCGAAGGACTACGCCTACCACCGGGCTCGAGACTTCGAACTGCGCGGCCGGTCGCTCCTCTATTGGATCAAGAACCTGCCGGGTCTGCCTGCGCCCCAGTACCAGGCGTGGGTCTGGCCGCTCTTCCAGGCGATCGAGGATTCGCCGAGCAGCGTGTTCCTCGCCTGGAAGGCGATCGAGGGCGTGACCTCGGAGCACGCGTACGACGACGCCATCGATCGTCAGCTCCCGTTCGTGGACCACTTCCGGGACTTCGCGGTCTGGAACGCCCAACCGGTCGCGTACGACCTCGCCCGCTCGATCGGCCTCGACGCGGTCCGATGGCAGAAGAAGTCGATGCTCGACGAATTCCCGACCACGAACCACCACCTCGACGGCGTCCTCAACCTGATCACTGCGAGCGAGCAGCACGAGACGATCGAGGTCGAGCCGCTCGATGCCTGGTACCAGTGGCTCAACGTGGACTCGGCGGTGCGCGAGATCACGATCGACATCGCCGGGATCGGTAACGTGGGCAACGCCAACCTCGACGTCCTCGTCCAGTTGCAGCCCCCTGACGACGTCACGACCGACGATCGCTGGCGCAGGGTCTCGACATCGGGCACCTCCGTCACGCTCTGCCGCGACCAGCCCAACGACAACGCGCAGGCGCTCGAGGTCGTCATCTCGAACCACAGCCACGCCCGAATCCCCGGCGACAAACCCGATCCCGCGGCGCGGCTGACCGGTCAATACGCGATCACCGGGCGCCTCACGTGCCGGGTTCCGGACCACTACACCGGCTCGATCGGCGGCTCGAACGATCGCGGCGATTCCTGGCACGGGACCGCGACGTTCGACCTCGACCGGACCGCGGAGTGCACGCTCGGGACGTACTGCTACACGTTCGTGAGCGGCTCGGCCACGTGGACGTGCGCCAGCGGCAACACGGTGACGGTCGACCTCCGGCCACATGACAACGACGGAAGCCTCGAGCTCACGGTGACCTATCCAGGGCGGCCCGACCGCGACCGGACGTACGGGGCGGTCATCGGTGCGTCCGAGACCGAGAAGTGCCCCGCCGACCCGGTCCCGTACGTGGCCCAATGGACCGTGGTGGGGTGGCTCCAGATCCTCGGCGACCCCGGGACGAAGATCGGCAGCGACTGGTCGCTGACGGGCTCGTACTCGAATTCCGGTTGCGGCATCGAAGGCTGCGGCACGCAGGCCTGGAACTGGAACCTGCAACCGGTCTTCGGCCCTTAGGGGGAGGGGCGCGGGCTCGGGCGGGCGGTGGCCACTGCCGGCCCCTAGTCGGCGGCTCCGATCGGCCTCCATTCGGCGGCCGTTGTCTCCGAGACAACAATTCCGGGCTGAAGCGGCCGGCTGAGGGGTCCTCGACCGGATCCGTTGCTTGGCAGTCAACGATTCCCGCCGAGGGCGTGGTCCGAGGGCCGTTCGAGCCCGATTTGTTGTCTGCGAGGCTGCATTTGGATCGCGGTGCCCCGGCACCCCGATCCGCGCCGGCTCCGCGTAAGCAGCGGTGCAGCGGGGCGGCGTGTACTGGAAGGCATGAATCGACCCGAGGGACCTGCACCGAGCGGCCCGCTGCGCCTCCATGCGCCGCGCCCGCCTGGACCGCCTCGCCAGGTCCCGGCCCCACGCCGACCTGCGAAGCCGCGCCCGACCCTCGGCCCACGGGACCTCGCCCGACGTGAGCGCGATCTCCGGCGCCGGATCGGCGCGCAGATTCGCGAGATCCGCGAGGACCTCGGCGCGACCCAGGCCGACCTGGCGCGAGCCTCGGGAATCCAGCGCTCGCACATCCTGCGGATCGAGGCGGGCACCGTCGGTGCCTCCCAGGCGACGCAGCTCGCGATCGCCTCGGCGCTCGGCGCCGACCTCAGCGTCCGCCTCTTCCCGGTGGGTCGCGCGCCAGTCCGCGACCGGTTCCAGGCTCCGATCGTCGAGGCCCTCCTCGAGTTGCTCGATGAGAGCTGGGCCGCTCGCCCGGAGGTGCCGGTCGGCAATCCGCGGCGGCGGATCATCGACCTCGTCCTGCGTCGTGGACGACTCGCGATTGCGTGCGAAGTCCACACCGAGCTTCGGCGCCTCGAGGCAATCCTCCGGCGCGCCGCCGAAACCGAGCACGCACTCGCGGCCGACGATACGGTGGAGGCGACGTCGCGGCTGCTGGTCATTCGATCGACGACCGCCACCCGCGCGGTGGTACGTGCCTTTGCGATGACGCTCCACGCCGCCCACCCAGCCCGTGCTGTCGACGCGTTCGATGCCCTGACGATGCCCGATCGGCCGTGGCCCGGCCCGGCGATCCTCTGGGCGCGACTCGAGGGCGGGCACGCCGAGATCCTGCGACTGCCGCCGCGCGGCGTGACCGTCGGGAGGTGAGGTCGGCTGGGCGGCCCGGGCGCCGGAGGCCTGAGGCCGGAGGCCGCCGAGCGCTAGACCCCCGCGGTTGCCTCACAGGCATCACTTGCGGGCTGAAGGGGTCGAATCCGTCGTCCTCGTCCGGGTTTGGTGTGGGCCAGACAACGAATCCGTCCGAGGAGGCCTCACGCAAAGCCTTCGACCCGAATCTGTTGTCCCACAGGCAACGGCGACCGTGCGGAGAAGCCAAGATAGTGCCCCACCGCGCCCCGCGCCGAACCGAACCCTACGGCGCCGGCACCTTCGCGACGCGGGTGCCCCGGGCAGCCCCGGCAGCAGAGGCAACGGGTGCGTGCGCCCCGCGCTGGAGGGCCAGGTCGAGCTGGTCCTGGAACGTGCGGGCGCTGTTGTGCTGGAGGATCGACTGCGCGGCAGCAACCGTCTCCACCGTCAGCGGGTCGTCGGGTCCCAGCACGTAGACGAGGTCGATCGCCGTGTACGCGACGTCAAGGTCCATGCGCAGCTCGCGGTAGCGCTGGAGTGCCTCGCGATAGTCCGCGGTCGCGCCGGCCCGATCGCCCTCGAGCCCGCGGATCCCCGCCTCGATGACCCGGTGATCCGCCTCGGACACGCCTCCGTGCGGCACGTACTGCCAGTGGAGGTCGCCCAGGCGCCGCGCCGTGGGCAGGTCGTTGGCCCACAGCGCGAGCCGTGCCAGCAGGATGCCGCTGCTGTTCACGATCGTCGGCTCCATCTCCAGGGCCTTGGCCCAGATGGCGCGGGCCTCGTCGAGCTCGCCCGCCCGCAGGTGCGTCAGTGCGTGGCCGTCCAGCGAGATGATCTGGTTCTGCGGGTCCTGGCGGTCGAGCGCGGCGGTCGCGTCCATCTCGCGGACCAGGTCCTCGATCGGCTCGCCCCGGAACGCCCGGATGGTGGCGAGGTTGTCGATCGCGTTGATCCGGGTGCGCGCGTCGGTGGCGCCCTCGAGGCCCGCCTCGATCTCCCGCAGCCTCGCGTTCCACTCGCCGGTACGCCAGGCCACGAACGCCAGCTGTCCGGCGAGGCTCTGGAGCCATGCATCGTGACCCAGGCGCTGGGCCAGCTCGACACCGCTCCGGACGATGTCAAGGGCGCCCTGCGGGTCCAGGAGGTTCTTCGCGGCGAGGATGTTGTTGATCGCCCGGAGCCAGGTCGAATGGAACCCGTTGGCCTGAGCCGTCTCCAGCGCCAGCTCAAGCACGGCCGTGCCCTCCCGCCACCGCAGGAGGTTGACCAGCGCCGTGCCCCGGGTGACGAGCGTGTCGGTGAGCAGGTCCAGGTCGTCCGTGTGCTCGGCGAACTCGAGGACCGCGTCGGTGATCGGCATGACGGGAGTCCAGTCCCCGACGAGCATGAGCCGGCGCGCCTGCTGGCTCTTGATCCGCAGCACCCACGGGTCCGAGGCGAGGTCCGCGAAGCTCGTGGCCGCCTCGGACAGGACGGCGTCCGCATCCTCGTACCGGCGGGCGTTGAGCAGGAGCGCGCCGAGGAGAGCGGACAGTCGCGCAGCCGCCGATCGATCGCCCGCCGCGAGGTGGATGTCCCGCGCCCGCCGCATGAGCTCCTCGGCGCGATCGAACGCGGTGAGGACCTGGGCGATCGTGCCCGCCAGCTCGCAGATCTCGGCTTCGTCGGCCGGCTCCACGGTCACCGAGAGGGCCTCGACGTAGAACTCGAGGGCCTGCTGGTTCGAGCCGAGGGACGCGGCCCGGTCCGCGGCGGCCTTGAGCGCGATGCGGGCCTGGGCCGCGAGCGCATCCGCCTCCGGGCCGGCCGGCGCGAGCTCGCGTGCCGCGAGGAAGTGCCCCGCCAGTGCCCCGACCAGCTCCGGCTCGCCGAGGGTTTCGAACCACCGCGCCGCGGCGAGGTGGCGGACCTGGCGGTCCTTGCGAGCAAGGGTGTTGTAGGCGGTCTCGCGCACGAGCGCCTGGACGAATGCGTACTGCCCGCGCTCGGGTGATCGCTCGTCGGCCACGTGGCGCAGGAGCTCGCGACGGGTGAGCGCACGGAGCCGCGGCTCCAGCTCCTCGACGGACCGACCGCTCACGGCGGCGAGTCCCTGGGGCGTGAAGCTCTGGCCGAGGACCGCCGCGTCGAGAAGGAGCGCCCGGTCGCCGGCATCGAGGGCATCGAGGCGGGCGCCGATGAGCGCGGTCAGGGTCTCGGGAACGGCAACCTCGCCCACGTCGCCGCGCAGGACGTACGTGCCGTCCTCGGCCGCCTCTAGCTCGCCGCTCGTGATGAGCATGCGCACGATCTCGACGGCGAACAGGGGAATGCCCTCGGCCTGGCGGACGATCGCCCGGATCGTGGCCTCCGGCAGGGCCGGGACGAGGCCCACGAGGAGCTCGCGCATGGCCGCCTCGGTGATGGGCTCGAGGTAGATCGTCGCGAACCCGCGGCGGGCCGCGCCCCAGCCGGGCCGCTCCTCGAGGACCTCGGGGCGCGAGAGGCTGATGATGAAGATGGGGTGCTCCCGCGACCACTCGACGAGGTGGTCGATGAAGTCGAGCGTCCCCTCGTCGGCCCAGTGGACGTCCTGGAAGACCAGCACCACGGTGCCGGTGGTCGCGAGTGCCTCGAAGAAGGCCCGCCACGCGCCGAACAACTCGGTCGAGGCCACGCCGGAACCGAGCCCGAGGAGCTGGAGCAGGGCCTTCTCCACCCAGGCGCGATTCGGGTGGTTCGGCATGACGCTCTCGACCATGGTCGCGATGCGCTGCCGGCCGGTGTCGGGATCGTCGGTCTCCTTGAGCCCGGCCCGGCTGCGGATCATCTCGCCGAGGGACCAGAAGGTGACGCCCTGACCGTAGGCGGGGGAGCGGCCGTGGTGCCAGCGGACCGATTCCTCGATGCCGTCGAGGTACTTCTCGAATTCCCAGGCGAGGCGCGACTTCCCGATCCCCGCGGTCCCCACGACCGACACGTGGCGGACCCGGCGTTCGGTGCCGGTCAGGTGGAAGAGGTCCTTGATGAGGCGAAGCTCGACGTCCCGGCCCACGAACGGCGGCTCGAGCTGGTCCGCGCGACCGCGACCGCCCCGTTCCGCCACGACCCGCAGGGCCCGCCATGCCGGCACGGGCGCCTGCTTGCCCTTGAGGGTCTGCTCGCCGGCCGGCTCGAAGGCGATGGCCACGCTCGCGGCCCGGTACGTCGGCTCCCCGACCAGCACGGTGCCCGGAGCCGCCACGGACTGGAGTCGGGCCGCGGTGTTCACGAGGTCCCCCGCGACCATGCCCTGGTTCTGGGCGCCGAGGGTGACCGCGGTCTCTCCGGTCAGCACGCCGGCCCGGGCCTGGATCCCGGGACCCAGCTCGCCGACGGCACCGACGAGCTCGAGCGCGGCACGCACGGAACGCTCGGCGTCGTCCTCGCGGGTGGTGGGCGTGCCCCACACGGCCATGACCGCGTCGCCGATGAACTTCTCGACCGTCCCGCCGTGGCGCGTGATGATGGCCGTGGCGAGGTCGAAGTAGCGGGTCAGGGTCTCGCGCACGTCTTCCGGGTCCCGCTCCTCTGAGAACGGGGTAAACCCGACGAGGTCGGCGAACACGACCGACACGAGCCGCCGCTCCGCGACGGGTGAACCGTCCGGGTTGCCTGCCGAGTGCGTGCCAATACCGGAGCCAGTACCGGCGCCGGGGACGACGCCGGGGACGACGCGGCGCCCGACGCCGCCCGCGGCGTTCACGCCCGCGGCGTTGGAGGACGCGGTGGCGGCGGTCGAGGCCGGGCCCGCGGTGGCCGTCGCGCCGTCAAGGCGCGTGCCGCACTCCCCGCAGAACCGCTGCCCTGGCGGGTTCGATGCGCCGCAGTTCGGGCAGCCACTGGCAAGCGGCGCCCCACAGTCGCCGCAGAACCGCTGCCCGACGGTCGCCTGGGCGCCGCACGCGGTGCAGGTCTGAAGTGCCATGACGCGGATGCTACCGAGTGAGGGTGCGGCGTGTCGCTCTCGGGACATGCCCACGGGGGCGTTCAGCAGGCCCGTGTTGCCTACGAGGCAACAGTTTCGGGCTGAAGCAGCCGATTCGGCCGTCCTCGCCGGCGGCTGTTGCGTGCCAGGCAACAAACCCGCGTGAGGAGCCCGCGAGCCACCCCTTCGCGTCGAATTTGTTGTCCCTCAGGCAACACCGCCAGGGCGCCAGGCAGAGGCGGGTGCGCGTGGCCCCGCCGGCCCCAAGCCCCCGGCGCGCGGCTCGGCGTCAGCGCGTTTCGACTG
>CAZVDO010000086.1:0-7328 GCA_964625345.1 uncultured Anaerolinea sp.
TCTCCCGAGCGGGAGTAACTCAGCTGGCAGAGTGTCTGCTTCCCAAGCAGAATGTCGCGGGTTCGAATCCCGTCTCCCGCTCCATCTCCCTCCCCGGCCCGGTTTCGGCGTGATTCTGCGCGTGTCAAGTCGAAGCTTGCGCGGCAGCGCTCGGCGACGTCCGGACCTCCCGCCCACAATGACGCCATGACCCGCGGCGAGGGTGTCGACCTCGAGCACGAGAACTGGATCGCGTACGTGACGGGTGTCGTGGCCTGCACGAGCGGGGCCACCGTGACGCGCACCGGCGGAACCGTGACGGTCCTCACGGGCCTGCCGATGGACTGGTTCAACCAGGTCCTGATCGATAGCGACGAGGCGACGCCGGCCGACGTCCTCGCAGGCGTGGCACTGGCGCGCGAGCGCGGGAACCCCTTCGTCGTTCGCCTGCGCGAGGGCATCGACGATCGCTTCATCACGACCCTGGCCCGCGCAGGATTGGTGCCCGCCGGGGACGAGGCATCGGCACGCGGCATGGTCGCCCGTCCGATCGACCGCGAGACCATCGGCCGCCATGCCGCTCCGGACCTCGACATCCGCCGGATAACTGACGCCCTCGGCATCGACACCCATCGGCAGGTCGTGACGGCGGGGTTCGGCGCTGATCCCGGGGTCGCGCTGGGAACCGCCTGCCCCGACCTCCTCGCGCGCCCCGAATGCGTCCTCTACGTCGGCTATGCGGGCACTGACCCCGTCGTCTCCGGGCTGGGCTGGCGGACCGGCCGGACGATCGGGGTGTACAGCATCGCAACGGTGGCCTGGGCGCGCCGACGAGGCTACGGAGCGGCGATGACGGCGCGCGTGATGGCGGACGGCGTGGCCGACGGTTGTGACGTCGCGGCACTCCAGGCGAGCGACATGGGGCGCCCGATCTACGAACGCCTGGGCTTTCGCACTGTCGTCCGGTACGCAGCGTATGCCGATCCTGGACCTGGATGAGCGGCGGGCAGACGGGCAGGTCCCGCTGACCTGACTACGCCGCCGCTGGAGGGTTCGTCCGCGGGTCAGGTGTCCCGTCGACGCGACGGTCGCGGCACGAGGACCGGGGTTGCCGCCCTGTAGGCCTCGTACTCGGGTTGCCCGCCCCACGTGGCGTCGGCCTTGCGCTCCAGCAGCGGGATCCCGCTCACGCGCGTGAGCAGGAGCGTGACGAACAGCGGCGACACGAGCGTCACCAGCTGCCAGCCCGCGAGGACGGGCAGGGCGATGAGCGCCACGCCCACCCAGAGCACGATCTCCCCGGCGTAGTTCGGATGCCGGGACCACGCCCATAACCCATCACGGATGAACCGGCCCCGGTTCGCGGGATCCGCCCGGAAGCGGCGCTTCTGCTGGTCGGCGATCGCCTCGGTCGCGAAGCCCACCAGCCAGACGCCGAGCCCCACGTAGGCGACGAGGTCCAGCGGCGCGCGGGTGGTGGTGGTGATCGCGGCGAGGGCGGCCGCCAGTGTCAGGCTCACCCACAGGCCCTGGAGCGTCCAGGCCAGCAGGAAGCGGGTGAAGGACGGCTTGAGGGCATCGAACCGATCGTCCTTGCCGGCCCGATGGATGCGCGTCACGAGGAAGCTGCCGAGCCGGGCGGCCCACACCACCACGAGACCGGCCAGCAGCCACGACCGGGCGTCCACCTCCGGCGAGAGGGCAACGGCGAGGAGCGTCACCGACACGTACGCGACGCTCCCGGTCAGGTCGTAGAAGCGCTCCGTCTGGCGCAGGAACGCGGGGACGAACGCGAGCCACTGGATCGCGAAGGCGAGCCCGAAGCACAGCGCGAGGACGGGAACGCCGCCCAGCGTCGCGCCACCCTGGCTGCCCGCGACCGCCACCGCGGCGGCCACCGCCACGGCAACGCCGATCCCGATGAGCGAAGCGGATGCGGATCGCTGGGGTTCTGCCGGCGCCTCGGCCGACGTGGATGTGGTGCTCATGCCGCTCCCTCGCCCTGTGGTCGGGACATTGTCGCCGGAGTCATCCCACGATGACGAGCGGCGTGATGCCGCCGATCGGCCCGTCCGGTTTCGGGCGTGCGAGCTCCGGCTCGGGCCCGCGATCGGCCGCGCGCGCGGCCACCTCCTGCTCGAGGAGCTCCTGGAGGCGGGGCACGGCGGATTCGAGCGCGGGTCCGTACGCCGCGCCCACCTCGGCCGCCGCGGCGTGCTCCTTGCGCGACTTCGGGAGCGCGAATCGGTAGTGGATCAAGGTGCCGGTCGGGGTCGGTTCGAACTCGATGGTATGCGGGAAGCGGATCGGGCCCGCCGGGGTGTCCACGATCGTGAGGTCGGTCACGTAGTCATACGGGCGCCAGTCGAGGATCTCCTCGACCACGGCGTCCTTTCCGTGCATGCAGTGATTGGCGGAGCCGGCTCCGCGGCGGCCGCCGGTGTCCCCCCGGACCTCGACCTCGGTCACCCACGGTTGCCAGCGCATCCGCTGGCCCGGCTGCGTGATGAACTCCCAGGCGACCTGGGGCGGGGCGATGGTGGGGATCGAGATCGAGAGAATCGATTGCTCAGGCGTGACGAACACCCGCGCCCGGGCCTCCTCGTCCTGCCAGCGCCGTTCGAGGTCGAGGACCCACCCGGGTACCTCACCAATTCGGTCGTAGGTTTCGCTGTGGGGCGTCAAGCCGAGCGCCCGCGGATCCAGGCCGGCGGCAGTGACGGCCGCCTGGCTCAGCAGCGCATACGCCTCGATCCCGTCCCGTTCGACGACCTCGTTCTTGAGGAGGCGGTGAACCACGATGACGTCGGACCCGAGGAGCTCCTGGCGACCGGCCACCTTCTGGACGATCGTCTCGCCGTGATGGACCACGAACTTGAGGTCCAGGTCCGGGATCCGCGTACAGGCATTGCACTCGCAGGAGGTGGCCTGCCGGACGTCGCGCCGGCGGCGCCGGAACCCGAAGTAGCACCGCTCGATGGTGTCGAGGAGCATCGAGCCGTCGAGCGTCTCGCCGAGCATGTACGTGAACGCGGCATCGCCCTCGAGCTTCGCGAGCCGGAAGTTGGGGCGGAGCGCCGAGACGACGGCGCCCACGAGGTCGGCGAGGATGTCCTGCGCGTGGTCGAGCTCGACGTCGGCGAGGTAGCCGGTGTACCCGGAGATGTCGGCGATCAGGAAGCAGGCAGGTTGGGCGTCCGAGCGCATGCGACTTCGCCCCTCCGGTGACGTCGCCTCATGCTACCGCCCGATCCCGATCCCGATCCCGACTCCGGCGGCGGTGCGGTTCGGCCACCGGTGCGCGGCGGGCGAAGCAGCACCGCGATCATGCCGGCGCCGGCAACGCCCGTGAGCACGGGGATTGCGGCCTTGGCCGCCCGCGGCGGGAGCACCAGCTCGAAGAAGGGCACGGGATCGCCCCACGATTCCTGGATCGGGCCCATCGGGCAGTTGCCCCGGCCGACCACCAGCGCGCCACCTTCGATGCCCAGGAACGCGAAGCTGGCCCAGGTCCACGGGTCGCGTCGGCGTCGAGCTGCCGATACCCAGATCCAGGCAACGGAGGCCAGGCCGGCCACGGACCACGCCGCATGCACGGCGCGAAACGCGCGGGCGCGGCGGCCGAGGGTGGCCCACGTCATGGTCGGATGATGGCACGGGCCGCGCCCTCGGCCACGCCGACCGCACGTATCGACCAAGCACGGGGATGGAGGGATTGGCGCCGTCGACATCGATCCGGGTGGGCGTCATAGTCAGCCACGGAGACCTGGTCAGCTCGTGAAGCCTCGGAGGCGCACCGTGCGCGACGGGTACGACATCGTCATCGTCGGAGCTGGAGCTGCCGGCTGCGTCCTTACGCGACGCCTGGCCGAGCGCGGCGACGCGGACGTCCTGCTCCTCGAGGCCGGTCCCGATCTGCGCGACGACCCGCCGGCCGGCTTCCGGGACGGCTGGCACCTCCCGACGGTCCCCGATTGGGGCTTCGCCGCCGAACCGCGCGCCGACGGGTCCGCGCCGACGCTGCGCCGCGGCCGCCTCGTCGGAGGCACGGCGTGGCTCACCCGATTCGCGGTGCGGGGCGCGCGAGCCGACTTCGATGCGTGGGCCGCCGCCGGCAATCCGGGCTGGAGCTACGCCGACGTCCTGCCGGCGTTTCGACGCCTGGAGACCGATCTGGAGTTCGGGGGCGAGACGTGGCACGGGGACGACGGCCCGATCCCGATCACGCGCTACCCCGGCGCGACACCGTCCGAGATCCATGCCGCGGCCGTCGCGGGGCTGCGGGCGATCGGCTTCCCGATGGTGGAGGATCACAACGGCCCGACCGCCGTCGGCGTGGGGCGCATGCCCATGAGCTCACGTGACGGCCGGCGCATCACGGCCGCGGACGCGTACCTGCCCGCCGCCGACGCAGCGCCGTACGCCGGGTCTGCCACGCTGCCTGGTTCCGGGCCCGCCGGCGACCGACTGCCGACGCTGACGATCCGGGCGGGATCGCCCGTGGCCCGCGTCCGCCTGGCCGGACGTCGGGCGGTCGGAGTGGAGCTCGTCGACGGCGCGCGCATCCGCGCCTCCACGGTGATCCTCTCCGCGGGCACATACGGGAGCCCGCCGATCCTGCTGCGATCCGGTATCGGGCCGGCAGCGGACCTCGCGCGGCTTGGCATCGCGTGCGTCGCGAACCTTCCGGGTGTCGGGGCAAACCTCGCAGACCATCCGGGTGTCGACGTGCCGAGCGGGTGGCGGGGGGTTGGGCGGGACCACCCGATCCTCCACTCGATGGCGACGTGGCGGAGCTCGCTCGCGGATATCGTTCCGGCCGTGCCGTCCTCGTCGCCGGACCTCATGATCTGGCTCACCGATCCGGACACGGCCGACCCGGGCTTCTACCTCGACCCGATCCTCCTCTCACCGGTGGCGCGCGGATCCGTGGGGCTGCGCTCGGCTGACCCGTCCGACCCGCCGCGGATCGCGCTGCCGCAACCTTCCGACTCGATGGATATCGACCGGCTGGTCGAAGGACTTCGGATGAGTGTCGAGCTCGCCCATCGGCCCGAACTTCGCGCGGTCTGTCCGGACGATCCACCGATGGATCCCGGGTCGGCAGCGGGGCGCCGGCGATACGTCCTGGAGAACGGGTACTCGTTGCCGCATGTCGTGGGGACGTGTGCCATGGGACCGTCTCCCGACGACGGTGCGGTCGTCGACGCCAGGTGCCGCGTCCATGGCCTCGAAGGCCTGTTCGTGGCCGATGCCTCGGTGATACCGATGCCGTCCTCGGGCTATCCACACGTCATCACGCTGATGCTCGCCGAGCGCTTGGTGGAGCTGCTTCGAGAGGCGACGTGGTCCTCGTGATCGGCAGGCGACGCCGCTGCCCCGGAATCGTGGACTCCGCGGCGGCATGCTGACGGATCCGGTTCCCATCACGCCGCGCGGTCGAGGGAATCGGGCGCGATTGCTCGCGACGATTGCGACCCCCTTGGTCCTCCTGGTCCTGGTGGTCGGGTTTGGAGCGAACGGGCCCGCGCGCGGTGAACTCGATCCATCGGCGGGGGCGTCCGACCGGGCTGGCGAGCCCGGAGCGTCGACGGCCGAAACCACGATCCCACCAACGTCGGATCCGCCGCGGTCGTTCGCGTTTGCCTTCCCGCTGCATGCCGTGGGAGTGCCGGTCATCGGCGTGGATCGTGCTGCCGAGCAGGCGGCATCGGGCGACGGCGGGGTCGTGGCGGTGTCCGGGTGGCTCGCGATGGATCCCGATTCGCCATGCGCGGCCGGTGGTCCGGTATCGAGCGAGGCCCTGGCGCTTGCCGAATCAGTCGGCGTGGCCGTGGACCCATCGGCGTTCTGCGTTCGTTCGGGCGTCCTCCGGCCGTCGGCCCTGAGCTTCACCGCCTTCGGGTTCGATGAGGCGGGCCGAGGGCCCGCGGGCGTGGGCACGGCGCACCTGCACGTGGCCGTGGTCCCGGGCACGACGCTCATCTACCCGGCCACGGAGGCGAGAATCGGCACTCCCGTCCAGGTGGTGCTGGTCGGGCGGCTCGAGCGTCGCGCGCCCGACTGCGACGGGGACCTGCGCTGCGAGCCCCGATTCGTGGTGGACCGATCCACGTGGGCCGCGGGCCGCACTGGCCGCGGAGCGCCGACCACGTTCCTCCCGCGCGTCTTCGAAACCGAACCGGGGCTCGACGAGTCGGCGCGCGAAGCGCTCATCGTCGAAGCGCTGGGCTCGAGCGGGCGTCCGCTCTTCGAAACGCTGGTCGACATCGAGGGGCTCGCCGTCGTGGATCCGGCGGCGGCCGAGCTCGTGGGTGCGGCGGTGCCGCGCTCCGGATCCCGCATCTGGTATCGACGGGTGGTGGTTCCGGACGCCGGGCCCGGCCTCATGCGCTGGGTGGCGATCGACGATGCCGCCGGCGTCGTCCTGGCATCGGGCGTCGTGCCGGGCACGTGATCGGGCGTCGTGCCCTCGCCGCAAACGCTCGCCCGCCCGACGGCTTGTGTGCCCGATGACTCGCGAGTGATCGGTGCGGCGTAGCATCCTGGCGTCCCGCCGCCCAACCCGGAGTTCGCCATGGCCGCCCCGACCCGTCGCGCTGTTGGCACCGCCGCTTCGACCGCTTTCACCGGCTTCACGCCGGAGTCGATCCAATTCCTCGTCGACCTCGCCGTCAACAACGACCGGGCATGGTTCCAGCCGCGCAAGGCCGATTACGAGCGCCTGCTCAAGGAGCCGCTCGAGGCCCTGTGTGACGCGCTCGAGGGTGAGTTCCGGAGCCGTGGCATCCCGCTCCACGCAGACGCGCGCCGATCGCCGTTCCGGATCTACCGGGACACGCGGTTCAGCAAGGACAAGTCGCCGTACAAGACGCACGTGGCCGCATCGTTCGGGTGGGCGGGCGACGGGACCGATCCGACGGATCCGAGGGGCCGATCGCACGCCGAGTCCGTCCACGCGAGTGGCGGCTACTTCCATCTCCAGCCGGGCGAGATCTACGTCGGGGGCGGCGTCTGGCATCCCGATCCGTCATGGCTCCGCGCGTTCCGCGAGCGGATCGACCGAGATGGCGCGAGCTTTCGGGCGCTGGTGGACGAGCCCGCGTTCGCGGCGGCATTCGGGTCGATCGGCGATGACGGCGAATCCCTCAAGCGCGTACCGGCCCCCTACCCGGCCGACCATCCCGCGGCCGATCTCCTGCGCAAGAAGAACATCACGTTCGGGCGCCGGATCGACGACAGCGAGGCGATGAGCGCGGCGTTGCCGACGCTGCTGGCGGACGCCTTCGAAACCGCCACGCCGTTGATGCGCTGGCTGGCCGCGATCGAGGTCTGAGCGGCGCGGCCGC
>CAZVDO010000087.1:0-6867 GCA_964625345.1 uncultured Anaerolinea sp.
GCCGTCCAGGGGTCGCCCACGCTCGCGGAGGCTCGCGATGACCAGCCGGCGCCCCCGATTCCCGCTCGTGCCTCGCGTGCCCTCGCTTCCGGGCGTGCCCTCGATCCCCGGCTGGCCCCGTGCCCACCACGCCAGCCCGGAAGTCTCGATGGAGGCGCGACCCGAGGACGTCGCCGCGCCGGTGGAGCAGAGCATGGTCGACGCCGCGATCTATCGGGACGGCGTCCGGATCGACAGCCCGGCCACGGTGGCCGATGCCGTGCAGCGGCTGGCCGCCGAACCCGGCGCCTTCGGCTGGATCGGCCTGTTCCGGCCCGCGGCGGCCCAGTTCCTGCCGGTCGCCGAGGCCTTCGAGCTCCACGAACTGGCGGTCGAGGACGCCATCGTGGCCCACCAGCGGCCCAAGCTCGAGCACTACGGCGCGACGCTGTTCGCGGTGCTCCGCGCGGCCACCTACCTCGACGACGTCGAAGAGGTGGAATTCGGCGAGATCCACGTGTTTGCCGGCACGAACTTCGTGCTGACCGTCCGGCACAGCCGCACCCCGGACCTGGCGGCCGTGCGCCAGCGGATGGAGGCCGAGCCGGAGCTGCTCGCCCGCGGACCGATCGCCGTGCTCTACGCACTCCTGGACAGCGTGGTTGACGGCTATGCGCCGGTGGTCGCCGGGCTCCAGAAGGACATCGACGAGATCGAGGTCGAGGTGTTCGGCAACGACCCGCGCGTGTCGCGCCGGATCTACGAGCTGTCGGGCGAGGTCATCGAGTTCCAGCGCGCCACGCGCCCATTGCTCGCCATCCTCGCCTCGCTGAGCAACGGCTCGATGGCGGGCGACCTCGATGAGGAGCTGCGCCGCTACCTCCGTGACGTCGCCGACCACGCGACGACCGTGGTCGAGCGCGTCGACGGTTTCCGGCAGATGCTCTCGGACGCTCTCGCCCTCAACGCCACGCTCGTCGGCCAGGCCCAGAACGAGGAGATGAAGCGCCTGACCGAGGCGAGCTTCGCCCAGAACGAGGAGGTCAAGCGGATCTCCGCGTGGGCCGCAATCCTGTTTGCGCCAACGCTCATCGGCACGATCTACGGCATGAACTTCGACCACATTGCCGAGCTCCACTGGGAGTACGGCTACCCGATGGCACTCGGCCTCATGGTCCTGACGAGCCTCATCCTGTGGGTCGTCTTCCGAACGCGCCGCTGGCTGTAGGCCGCGGGCCGAGGGGAGGCCGTGGCGGGCAGCGGTTCAGCTGGCCGCCGCTCCGGCCACCGGCTCCACCCCGAGCTCGGCCATGAGCCCGCGCACCCGCCGCTCGATGTCATCCCGGATGGGCCGCACCGCCTCGACCGGCCGACCCGCCGGATCGTCGAGCTCCCAGTCGACGTAGCGCCGGCCCGGGTAGTAGGGGCAGGTGTCCCCGCAGCCCATCGTCACCACGACGTCGGCCGCCTGGACCATGGCATCCGTCCAGCGCGTGGGTTGGGCTCCGGCGATGTCGATGCCGACCTCTGTCATCACGGCCACCGCCGCCGGGTTCACCGCAGAGGCGGGCTCGGAGCCGCCCGAGTACACGGCGATGCGCTCGCCGGCGAGGTGGCGCATCCAGCCGGCGGCCATCTGGGATCGGCCGGCGTTGTGCACGCACAGGAAGAGCACGCTCGGCACGGCGTTCGGTTCCGCGGGAAGGTCGGTCACGAGGCGAATTGTGTCGCGTTACCTGTGATCGTGCGGGGAAGCCAGGGGCGACGTTGCGTCATCGCGCGGGAAAAAGATCGGAGCGGCTCCCGAAGGAGCCGCTCCGTTGCTGTCCCGGTGAACTTTCCGCCGAAGCGGAAGCCCCCCACGCGTCAAGGACATCTATCACGTCGGCTGCACCGACTACCCTGACCCAACCTACCCATGTCGTTGCCGCTGGGGCAGCGGACCGCGCGAACGCGGTGCATGCCTGAGAATAGCCGACCGCGCCCCCGATCTCAAGGGTTTTCGACGCGCCATTTGTGTAAATTCCTTAACCAAAGCGCGTCCGCGCACCGGTTCGCGCCGCACGACGCCGCCGCGCGCCGCACGCCCGCCGGTTCGCGCCGCACGCCCGCCGCCGCGGGTCAGTCCTCGTGGATGGTGATCCCGGTGATCGCCACGGGGTTGTCCGGAAGATCCCTCCCGTCGCGAGGCGCCCCCACGATCTGGTCCACCACGTCCATGCCGGAGGTGACCTGCCCGAAGAGCGTGTAGTTCTTTGGGAGCTTGCCGGTCAGGTCCTGGTGGCAAATGAAGAACTGGCTGCCGTTGGTGTTCGGGCCGGCGTTCGCCATCGCCAGGGCGCCGCGGACGTAATCGCCCTTGAACGGCTCGTCCGCGAACGTGTAGCCGGGACCCCCGGTGCCGACGCGGCTCTTGTTGAGCGTGGCCTTCTTGCCGTGCTGCCCGTCGCCGGCCTGGGCGACGAAGCCGGGGATGACGCGATGGAAGATGACGTCGTCGTAGAAGCCCTTCCGGGCGAGCTCGACGAAATTGCCGGCGGCCTTCGGGACATCCGTGGTGAAGAGCTGGACCTCGATGTTGCCGAGGTCGGTCGCGATGGTGGCGCGGGTCATATGCGGGCTCCTTCCAGGTACATCAGGGCATCAGGGGCTGGTGACGGTGACCGAATCGATCGCGATCGGATGGCTGGGTTGCTCGCCATCGGCGTCCGCGAAGATCGCGTCGGCCACGTCCATCCCGGACGTCACCTCGCCGAAGATGGCGTACGTGTTGTAGGAGGCGAGGATCGGGCCCGCCGCGTCCGAGAGGACGATGAAGAACTGGCTGCCCTCGGAGTTGGGCGCGGAGGTGCGGGCCATGGCCAGCGTCCCGCGGTGGTAGTCGGTGGTGACCGGTTCGTCGGCGATCGTGTAGCCGGGCCCGCCCGACCCCGTGCCCGTCGGGTCCCCGCCCTGGATGACGAACGGGGTTCCGTCCTGGAGCGCCGCCGCGCGGTGGAAGACCACGCCGTCGTAGAACCCGCACGAGGCCAGGGCCACGAAGTTGCCGGCGGCAATCGGCCCGAGGCTGCCCTTGATCGAGAGCGTGATCGCGCCCTTCGCCGTCTGGAACGTGACCGTGCGCGTCGCATCGGCGGCGAGGGCCGGCGGCTGGCTCGTCGGACAGCCGTTGCCGGCGCCGGAGGGAGCGGCCGTGGCCCCGCCGCCACATGCGGCGAGGATCGCCGACAGGGCGATCGCGCCGAGGCCCCTGCGGAGCGTGCGCGCACGAGGCGAGATGGGATGACGGGTCACGCGGCGGCCTCCACGGCGGCGGGGTAGTCGATCGCCCCGGACAGGAGCGCCTCACCGAGGATGATGCCCTCGATCCCGGCATCCCGCAGGCGACGGATTCCCTCGACGTCGCGGACACCCCCGGCCACCACGATCTCGACGTCGAGGGACCTGCGGAGGGCCGCCATCGCGGCGAGGTCCGCCGCGTCGCCGCCGTGGGTGAGCACGAACCTGGCCACGCCGGCGCCCGCGAGCTCGCCGGCAAGCTGCCCCAGCGTCGGCGCGACCGGGCGGCGCCACGGGTACGCGGCCAGGCGATCCGCTCGGGCGTCGAGCCCGACGGCGAGCCAGTCGCCCGCGACGTCGAGACAGGCACGGAGCGCCACGGAATCGTCGGCGAGGGCCAAGCCGGCAAGCACTCGCGTGGCGCCCGCGGCGAACGCGACCCGGATCCCGTCGGCTCGATCCACGCCGCCGGCGACCTGGATGGGCGTCGCCACACGGGAGGCTATCGCCCCGATGGCCTCGATGTTGACGGGCTCGCCGGCCCGCGCCCCGTCAAAGTCCACGACGTGGATCATCGGGGCGCCCAGGCCCACGAAGTGTTCGGCGATCCGCTCCGGTCGGTCGGTCGGCGCGCCGACGCCGGCACTGACGCCGGGCCAGAACACGATTCGGGATCGGCCACCCGTAAGGTCGATGGCGGGAATGACCTGCACGTGACCTCAGGCGCCGGCGGCGGTGTCGAGGATTCGCCGCCCGCCGGCCCCGCCCGCCACGACACCGGACGCGGGACGATCCTCGCCGGCGAGGGCGCGGCGATGGAACGAGACCGGGATGGAGCCGTTGGCGAGCAGCGCGTCGTGGAACGCGCGCAGGGAGAACCGGGTACCGAGGCGCCGTCGCTCGGCTTCGCGGAGCTCGAGGATGAGGACCTTGCCGAGCAGGTACGAAAGCGGGTAGGTGGGCGTCGAGGTGTAGCGATGGACCTCGGCCAGGGCGTGCGGCCGCTCGAAACCGGTCTCGCCGACGAGGAAGTCGGTGGCCTGGTCGATCGTCAGCTCGCCGCGGTGCATCCGGACGTCGAGGATGATCCGGCAGGCCCGCCAGATGGCGTCGGTGGCGAGCGCGATCCGGAAGGCCGGCCCGTCGTCGAAGCCCTCCTCGCGCATCATCTGCTCGCTGTACATGCCCCAGCCCTCGTCGAACTCGGGGGCGTCGACCTGGCGCCGCGTCAGCGATGGATGGCGCGCCGCGATCGCGAGCTGGAGATGGTGGCCCGGGTAGGCCTCGTGGATGCTCGTGTTGCTGATCCCCGCCCGGTAGTGCTCACGGATCGCGTCGGCGTCGCCATCGGGCGATGGCGTCACCACGTAGATGCCCACGGGCCGCGGATCGAACGGCGCCGGCTGGAAGTACGCGGCGAAGGGCATCACGTTGCGCATGTAGGACGGCGTCTCGATGACCTCGACCCGCTCGTCGTCCGGCACGCTGACGATGCCGTGCTCGACGAGGTAGGCCCGGGCCCGGCGCATGGCGACGCGGTACTCCTCGAGCGCCTCCGTGAAATCGGCCGGGTGGTCGTCCTTGAGCCGCTGGACGACGGCTTCGACCGGGGCGTCTGGGTCGAGTGCCCGGGCGGCCTCGGCGCGGGCCTCGTGATGCAGGCGCAGCTGGTCCCAGCCGATCTCGAGGATCGCGTCGGCGTCGAGGCCGTCGAAGGCCCGCAGCTCGACGAGCCGGTCGTAGCGCTCGCGCCCGAGGGCCCAGTCGTCGGTCGCGGCGGCGAGGCTGCGCTCGACCCAGCGGGCGTGCTCGTCGATGCCGTCGAGGGCCGTCCGCGCCGCGCGGTCGAGACGGCGGCGCAAGCCTGCGTCGAGGTCGAGGACGGCTGCCGCCTCGCGGATCTCGGCGAAGAACGAGCCCAGGCCGCGGCTGGATTCGAGGTCGAGGCGCTGCCACACCGCGACCTGCGGCCCGGCTGCCCGCGTCCGGTGCTGGCGCAGATGCTCCCGTACAGCCTCCAGCCGGCCGGCGATCGCTTCGAAGCGCTCCGCGGGCGGGGCGAAATCGCGCGTGAAGAGCGGGAACAGGGCGTCGCCGATCGCGTCGGCCCCGGACGACCGCCGCTCCCAGAGCCGCATCACCTCGGCGTCGAAGAGCGCGCGGCGCAGGTTGTGGAGCTCGAGGTCGCGCTCGAAGCGGGCGAAGGCGCTGAGGCCCGCGGGATCAACGCGCTCGATCGCGGCGAGGTGCTGCCGATCGGCCTCGATCTCGTGCAGGAGCCGCTCCCGGGAGGCGTCGCCGAGTCGGTCGTCCCAGGCGTGGATCCCGAGGTACGTCGCGCCCACGGGATCCGCCTCGATGGTCCTCCGGAAGCGCGCCTCCACGAGGTCGTAGAAGTCGTCGTCGAGGGGTCCGCGATCCGGCGAGGGGGCGGGCCGGGTGAGGGTGACGCCACCGAGCGTTCCGGGCGCGCGCGGCGGGGCCATGACCATCAGGCGACCTCCGAGAGGGCGTCGCGGATGATGGCGACGGTGCGGTCGATGTCCGCCGCATCGATGCCGTAGTGGGTCGCCGCGCGGACCTGGTCGTGGGGGTACATGTCGAGGAGCAGGCCGCGCCGTGCCGCAGCGTCGAGGAATGCCGCCCGTCGGGCGACGCGGAAGAGCACGAAGTTCGTCCGCACCCGATCCGGGTCGAGGGGACCGTCCTCGGGCTGCGCGATGTCGCCCGCCGATCGGATCCCGGGCAGCTCCGCGAGCGCGGTTGCGAGCGTGCGGGCGTTGGCATGGTCCTCGGCGAGCCGCTCGATCATCCCGGTCGGGCCGTCCCGCAGGGCGATGAGCCCGGCCGCGGCGAGGATGCCGGCCTGGCGGGTCCCACCGCCCAGCAGCTTGCGAGCGCGGCGCGCCCTGCCGATCACCGAGGCGTCGCCGACGAGGACGCTGCCCACCGGGCATGCGAGGCCCTTCGAGAGGCAGAACGTCGCCGTGTCCGCATCCGCGACGAGGTCGCGCGCCGGCACCCCGAGCGCCACCGCGGCGTTGAACAGGCGCGCACCGTCGACGTGGAGGGGAACGCCGTGCCGACGGGCAATCTCGGCCACGGTCGCGACGTAGGACGGCGCCAGGGGCTGGCCCATCGAGTGGGCATGGGTGTTCTCGATCGCGATGAGCCCGGTGATCGGCTGGTGCGGGTCGTCGGCGTCCCGGAAGGCCGCCTCGATCGCGGCGGGATCCATGGTGCCGTCGGGCCCCTCGTCGAGGGTCCGTGCCGATGCACCGGCCACCACGGCGTGACCTGCGGCCTCGTCGAGGACGATGTGCGCCTGCCGCCCGACGATCATCTCCTGGCCGCGGGCCAGGTGGGCCATGAGCGCGGCGAGGTTGCCCATCGTGCCGGACGAGACGAAGACGGCTGCCTCCTTGCCGAGGAGGCTCGCCGCACGCTCCTCGAGGGCGCCGACCGTCGGATCGTCGCCGAACACGTCATCGCCGACCTCGGCGCCGGCCATGGCCTGGCGCATCTCGGGCGACGGTTGGGTGACGGTGTCGGAGCGGAGGTCGATTCGATCCATGGAGCCGGCCGAGGATACCGCGTCCGGCGGTCCGG
>CAZVDO010000088.1:0-3935 GCA_964625345.1 uncultured Anaerolinea sp.
GCGGTCGACTTCGACGTGGCGCCCGGCGAATCGTTCGGGTTCCTGGGCCCCAACGGTGCCGGCAAGACCTCGACGATGCGGATGATCGGCTGCACCTCACCGCTCAGCGGCGGCGAGCTGACCATCCTCGGCCTCGACCCCGTCCGCGATGGGCCCGAGATCCGCGGCCGGCTCGGAGTCGTGCCCCAGGCGGACACCCTGGACGAGGAACTCACGGTCCGCGAGAACCTCCTGATCTACGGGCGGTACTTCGGCCTGAGCCGCGACGAGTGCGGGCGCCGGGCCGATGAGCTCCTCGAGTTCGCCCAGCTGAGCGAGCGCCGCGACAGCCGGGTCGAGCCCCTCAGCGGCGGCATGAAGCGACGCCTGACGATCGCCCGGGCACTCATCAACGAGCCGGACGTCCTCCTGCTTGACGAGCCGACCACGGGCCTCGACCCACAGGCCCGCCACCTGCTCTGGGATCGGCTCTACCGGCTCAAGCAGCGAGGCGTGACGCTCGTCCTGACCACGCACTACATGGACGAGGCCGAGCAGCTGTGCGACCGCCTCGTCGTGATGGACAAGGCCAGGATCGTGGCGGAGGGCTCGCCGCGCAGGCTCATCGAGCAGTACAGCACGCGGGAGGTGGCCGAGCTGCGGTTCCCGGTGGGCGTCCAGGAGACGCTCGACGGGCAGCTCGACGGCCTGGCCGATCGGATCGAGCACCTGCCGGACCGGGTCCTCCTCTATGCCGATGACGGCGAAGCCGTTGCGGTCGCCGTCCATGACCGGGGCCTCCGGCCCGAGACCGTGCTGGTGCGCCGATCCACGCTCGAGGACGTGTTCCTGCGCCTCACCGGGCGCAGCCTGGTCGACTGATGGCCGTCCTCGACGAGGCCGCGCGGCGGCACGCCCGGCGCCCGGCGCCGCCGTCGACCGTTGCGGCGGCCGCGCGCGTGTTCGAGCACCGGGCCTATCAGTACCGGCGGGCGTTCCGTGGTTCGCTGTTCTCGTCCTTCGTCAACCCCGCACTGTTCCTCCTCGCCATGGGCCTGGGCCTGGGCGGCCTGGTGAACGCCCGAAGCCCGGAGGCGTTCGGTGGCGTCACGTACCTGCAGTTCCTCGCTCCGGGGCTGCTGGCCGGCGCAGCGATGCAGGCCGGGATCTTCGAATCCTCGTTTCCGGTCATCTACGGCCTGGTCTGGCGGCGGATCTTCCACGCGATGTACGCCACCCCGATCGGGTCGCGCGCCGTGGCCTACGGCACGCTCGCGTGGATCGCGTTCCGGCTGGCGCTCATCGCCGCCGTGTTCCTGGTGGTTGCCACGCTCTTCGGGGCCGTCACCTCGCCGCTCGCGCTGCTCGGCATTCCCGCGGCGGTCCTCACCGGACTGGCATTCGCGAGCTGGATGGGCGCGTACATGGCCACGCAGCGCACGCCCGACAAGTTCAGCGCGATCTTCCGCTGGGGCATCACCCCGCTGTTCCTGTTCAGCGGCACGTTCTTCCCGATCTCCAGCCTGCCCGCGGCGCTCCAACCGATCGCGTGGCTCTCGCCGCTCTGGCACGGCGTGGAGCTCACCCGCGGCGCGATGCTGGGGACGCTGCTCGGCGACCCGGTTCGCGCCCTCGTCCATGTCCTGATCCTGCTCGTGCTGTTCGGTGCGGGCGCGACGCTGTTCGTCCGGAACGTGCATCGGAAGCTCGCGGCATGAGCGCGGCGGTCGAGGGCCGGCGGGAGTCGCTCGATCGGCAGGGGTCGGTCGATCGGCGGGGGCCGGATGGGAGCGGGGCGCCGCCCGCTGCCTATGCCATGCCCCGCGCCTGGCACCTGATCGAGCGGAACCTCCTGGTCTACCGGCGCACCTGGACCATCATCGTGTCCGGCTTCTTCGAGCCGCTCTTCTACCTGCTCGGGATCGGCTACGGGCTCGGCCGGCTGGTCGGCGAGGTGACCGGGCCGGGCGGCCAGCCCATCGCCTACGCCGCGTTCGTGGCCCCGGCACTGCTTGCCACCGGGGCGATGAACGGGGCCGTAGCCGAGGCCACGTTCAACTTCTTCTTCAAGCTCAACTACAACCGGACCTTCCAGTCGATCCTCGCCACGCCGCTCGCGGTCCGGGACGTGGCCGTCGGGGAGATCGCCTGGGCCCTGATCCGGGGCGGCCTGTACGCGATCGGGTTCCTCGCGGTGATCTCGCTCTTGGGCCTGGTCACCTCGCCCCTCGCCATCCTCGCCCTGCCGGCCGCCCTGCTCCTCGGGTTCGCCGCAGGCGCGATGGGCATGGCCGCGACCTCGTTCATGCGGACGCCCCAGGACTTCGACCTGATCAACATCGTGATGCTGCCGCTGTTCCTGTTCTCGGCGACCTTCTATCCGATCGAGACGTACCCCGATGCCGTCCGCACGATCGTCGAGTGGACGCCGCTGTACCAGGGCGTGGCGCTCATCCGCGGTCTCACCGTGGGCGTCGTCGGCCCGGAGATGCTCTTCCACGTGGCCTACCTGGCGATCCTCGGGGCCGTGGGACTCGCCATCACCGCCCGTCGGCTGGACCGCGTGCTGCGCAAGTGACGGGCGGGCAATCGCAGCCGCCGCGTCCGCCGCTGCCCGCTGACGGGCTCGCCGAGCTCGAGGCGGAGATCGTGGCCTGCCGCGCCTGCCCGCGGCTCGTGGAGTGGCGGGAGCAGGTTGCGCGAGAGAAGGTCAAGCGATTCCGCGATGAGCCGTACTGGGGCCGACCGGCGCCGGGATTCGGGGATCCCGCGGCGCGCCTGCTGGTCATCGGGCTCGCGCCTGCCGCCCATGGCGCCAACCGGACCGGGCGGGTGTTCACCGGTGACGCCTCGGGCGACTTCCTCTGGGCGGCGCTCCACGCGGCGGGGCTCGCCGACCGACCGTCCAGCCGGCGCGCCGACGACGGCCTCACGCTCCATGGGGTGCGGATCGCGGCGGCGGTGCGCTGTGCGCCGCCGGCCAACAAGCCCACGCCGGAAGAACGGGATCGCTGCGCGCCGTTCCTACGCCGGGAGTTCGCCCTGCTCCCGAATCTCGAGGTCGTGCTGGCGCTCGGCCAGTTCGGCTGGGATGCCGCGCTCGCCATGCTGGCCGACGCCGGCCATCTGCTGCCCGTCCCGCGGCCCCGCTTCGGGCACGGCGCCGAAGTCAGCATCGAGGGTGCGCCGACGCTCATCGGGTCCTTCCACCCGAGCCAGCAGAACACGTTCACCGGCCGGCTCACCATGCCGATGTTCGCCGCGGTGGTCGAGCGAGCACGCGACATGGCGGGGCTGGCGCGGCAGGATCCCCGGCCGACCGCCGCGACTCCGCCCGACGGCCGAATCGCTTAGCCCGTTGCCCCGCCGCGAGGTCGCCGGGCGTCCCGCCATCCGGCGACCACGCGATCGAGCCGATTGAACGACGTTCCGGGCAGCGCCCTGGCCTCGGCGATGAAGTCCTCGAGCATCGCCATCCGGTGGCCGCGACCGATGCACTCCGGATGCACGGTGATCGTCAACAGCCCGCCGGGCGCGTGCCAGTAGGCGTAGCGCAGCTCGGCGACCCAGATCTCGAGCACGGCCGATGGCGCGGCCAGGCCGCTGCGGCCGGGTCCCGGCTCGAAGTGGGGCCAGTCATCGAGGGCCCAGTAGACCGGCACCTCCACCAGGTCGCCCTCGGTGCCCCAGTGCGTGCCACTCGCCAGGTCGTGCCGGTCGCCGTGCCGCACGCGATGGAGCCGGTAGTCGTCGGCCATCAGCGACGAGTCGTACGCGAAGCCCGCCCGCTCCACGAGCTCGAGCGTGCGCTGGCCGAGCGACCAGTAAGGTGCGCGATGCCCGACCGGTGCCTCGCCGGCCACCGCCGCGATCGCGCTGCGAGCACGGCGGAGCACTGCGAGCTGCGCGTCGTCGTCGAGCTCGGCGAGGTCCTCGTGGAACCAGCCGTGCACCGC
>CAZVDO010000088.1:4035-6791 GCA_964625345.1 uncultured Anaerolinea sp.
CGATCCTACGGTGGGACGAGGCGGCCGGCACGCCGGACCGACCGCGTGGCGCGCGGTTGCCTCGTAGACTTCCCCGAGACATGGCAACGACCAAGGACTACTACGCAACCCTGGGCCTCGAGCGAGGCGCGACTGACGCGGACGTCAAGAAGGCGTTCCGCAAGCTCGCCCAGCAGTGGCATCCGGACGTGAACAAGGACGCCGCCGCCCAGGAGCGCTTCAAGGAGATCAACGAGGCCTACCAGGTCCTGTCCGATCCTGAGCGCCGGCAGCGGTACGACATGTTCGGGAGCGCCGGCGTCGAGGGCGATCCCGCGGCCGGGTTCGGGGGCTTCGCCGATATCTTCGATGCGTTCTTCGGCGGCGCCGCCGCCGGGGCCAGGCGCGGTCGCCCGATGGCCGGCTCTGACCTGCGCTACGACCTGCGGATCTCCTTCACGGAGGCTGTCCTCGGAACCGAGAAGGAACTCGAGTTCCCGGTCCTCGGCCGGTGCGACACGTGCAAGGGTTCCGGGGCCCGGCCGGGCACGGAGGCGAGCACCTGCCCGCAATGCAACGGCCGGGGCGAGGTCCGGTCGATCCGCCAGACCATGCTGGGCCAGATGGTCAACGTCACGACCTGCCCGCGCTGCCAGGGCGACGGCCGGATCGTGGAGGACCCCTGCGAGACGTGCCACGGAGACGGGCGGACCGAGCGGAAGCGCACGCTGACCGTCTCGATCCCGGCCGGCATCGACGAGGGCCACCAGATCCGGCTCTCCAACGAGGGCGAGGCCGGCCCGCGCGGCGGTCCCGCGGGCAGCCTGTACGTGGCCGTCCACGTGACCCCGCATCCGCAGCTCAAGCGGGACGGGACGGAGCTGTACTTCGAGACGAGCGTGGGGATTGCCCAGGCGGCGCTCGGCACCCGGATCATCGTCCCGACGGTGGAGGGTGAGGAGGAGGTCGAGGTGAAGGCGGGCACCCAGCCCGGCACCGAGATCCGGCTGCGCGGCCAGGGCGTGCCCCACCTCCGGCGCTCGGGTTCGCGCGGCGACCTCCACGTGATCGTTGATGTCGACGTGCCCACGCGGCTCAGCAAGGCCGAGCGCGAGGCCCTCCACGCCTATGCGGAAGCGGCCGGCGAGATCGTGACCGAGGGTGGGGGCGGGATCATCGACCGGGTGCGTGACGCACTCGGCTGACGCGGGTCGCGCGTCCGTCGCCGTGTGTCCGAGGCGGCGACCGTGAACGGCCCGCGTGCGCCCGGCACGCGCCCTGCCGGTCCCTGGCTCGAGTTGACGGTCGAGGTCGATCACGAGGCGGTCGAGGCCGTGAGCGAAATCCTCGGCCGATGGGCACCCGGCGGGTCGAGCGTGGAGCCGGCGTTCGAGCTGGTCGACGAGGGACTCGGTGCCCAAATCGATCCGACCCGACCCGTGACCATGCACGCCTATCTCGATGCGACCGACGGGGACACGGCACGCGCCGCCGTGGCGGCGGTCGAGGAAGCGCTCGGGCATCTCCAGGCCTTCGGGCTGCGGCCGATCGGCGAGCTCCGCACGCGGGTGGTCGCGGAAACCGACTGGGCCGATGCCTGGAAGGCGCACTTCCCGGTCCTGCGCATCGGCCGGCGGCTGGTCATTCGCCCGACGTGGCGCCGGCACCGGGCGGCTCCCGGCGACGTCGTCCTGGCGCTCGACCCAGGCATGGCCTTCGGGACGGGGCTGCACCCGACGACGCGCCTGTGCCTTGCGATGCTCGAATCGGTCGCCGAGGGGCGCGGCAGCGCCGGGGACCACGATGCGAGCGCCGGAGGGCTCGGCGGTGCCCGCGTCCTCGACGTGGGCTGCGGGTCGGGCATCCTGGCGATCGCCGCGCTTCGCTTCGGCGCCGGGTCGGTGCTCGGCCTCGACATCGACCCCCTCGCCGCGGAGGCCACGCTGGCCAATGCGCGCCGCAATCGGGTGGCGCGCCGCCTCCGGGCGCGCGTGGGTTCGCTCCCGTCGGGCGACGGGCCGTTCGACCTCGTCCTCGCCAACCTCATCGCGTCGGTGCTGATCGCACTGGCCGCGGACCTGGCCGCCGAACTCCGGCCCGGGGGCCGGCTCATCGCCTCGGGCATCTTCATCGACCGCGAGTCCGACGTGCGGCGCGCGCTCGAGGGCGCCGGGCTCCGATGCGAGGCCCGGGAGGCCGAAGGCGACTGGGTCGCGCTCGCACTCGTTCGACCCGGATAGCGATTCCACGGGATCCGCCACTCGCCGCCCTACAATCCGCCGTGATGCCGCAGTTGTTCCCCATCCTCCTGGTCGCCCACATCGCCTTTGCGATCAGCCTGTTCATGCCCTCGCTGCTGCTGCCCTTCGCGCTTCGAACCCGGCGGGCGGCCGTGGAATCGCCGAACGCCGCCGTGCGCACGCTCCTGCGCCTGCAGGCCCAGGGCACGGTGGTCCTCGGCGTCGGCGTTGCGGTGACAGGGGCGGCGCTGCTCGTGAGCCTCGGGACATCGCTCCTGGCGCAGCCGTGGCTCCTGGTCGCGCTCTCCATCTACGCGGCGAACCTGGTCCTCGCGTTCTTCGTCCAGCGGCCCAACCTGCGGCCGCTGCTCGGGATCCGGGCGACCGCGGATGACGCGGTGTGGCTCGCTCGGGCTCGCCGGCAGCGCTACGTCTCGTACGTCATGGCGGCGCTGATCGGGACGATCGGGTTCCTCATGAGCACGAAGCCGGTCCTGTGGTGACCTGCCGATGACCGAGCGCGACCCGATGACCGAG
>CAZVDO010000089.1:0-4331 GCA_964625345.1 uncultured Anaerolinea sp.
TCGGCCCGATCTCCGACCTCGACAAAGTCGGGTCGCCGCTCGACCCGCCCGGCTGACCAGCCGATGATCGGCCGCCGGCGGGTCGAGGCGCGCACCTGGGCCCGGATCCGCGACGCACTCGGAGGCAGCGAGGACCGGTCCGCCTGGATCCGGCACCTTCTCATGGAGGAACGGTCGATCCCACGCTCCTCGGCTGAACAGCCGGACCTGCTCGCGGCGCTCGTCGCACTACGGCTGGTGCGGGACGGCCCGCTCATCCGCCCGCTCGTCCGGTTCGATCGCCTCGGGGGCCTCGCGCTCGCGTCCGATCTCATGGGCCACCGGCACGCTCCTGACTACGTCGTCCGGCCCGGCCCGGCGAGCCGAACGCTGGCCCGCTTCGTGCGCGCCGACCATCCTCGGCCGGTCCTCGACCTCGGGTGCGGGAGCGGTGTCCAGGGCCTCCTCGTCGCCGGGCCGACCACGCGCGTGACGGCCATCGACATCAACCCACGCGCGGTCGCGATGACCCGCTTCAACGCCTCAATCAATGGGCGCCGTTCCGTCGTCGCGGAGGTCGGGGACTTCCTCGGACTCGACCCGGACCGCCGCCTGGATGGCCGGTTCGGGACGGCGATCGCGAACCCGCCGTTCGTCCTCGCGCCGACGGCAACGCATACGTATCGGGACCGTCCGCTGCCCCGCGACGAGGTCGGGGCGCGGACGATCGAACGGGTCGCACGAGCGCTCGCGCCCGGCGGTCGCGGCTACGTCCTGTGCAACTGGATCGCGGACGGCCGCGACTGGAGCGATCCCGTGCGCGCTTGGGTCAGGGCCGCCGGTCGCGACGGTGTCGCCGTGCGGCTCGCAACCCTCGATGCGGCCGCCTATGCGGCGTTCTGGACGCGGGACCTGGAGCCGACGGCGCGCGCGGCGGCTGCGGCGGAATGGAGGACCGCGCTCGCCGCCGAGGCGGTTGCGGACATCCACCTCGGCGTCATCGCCCTTGCCCGGTCGACCGGGCTTCGTGCCGCACGCCCACGGTTCGAGGCGCTCGATGCCGTGGCGGCACCGGTCGGGACCGACACCGTGGAGGCGTCCCTCGCCGCGTAGGCGAGGGTTCCACGCCGCTACGTCAGGCGGTCAGCCAGGGCAGCGGCAGCGTGACGGGCACGAGGGCGTTGAGCACGAGGCCGAGGATGAGCAACGCTCCGGCCCGGCGCGTATGCACGAACGCCTGGCCCACGAACCAGAGCGGCCAGCCGACGTAGCTGAACGGCTCCACCTCGGGCTTGGGCTTCGAGAACACCTGGAGGACCTGGGTGAGGCGGGGGAGGCCCAGGACGACGAGCAGGACCCACGGGCCGATCCAGCCGGCCAGCGCCGCACCCACGACGATCGGGTAGAACGCGATCATCAGCGCCTGCGCGACCCGCCGGGCCCGCCGCTCGCCGAGGAGCACCGGCATCGTCCGGACGCCCTTCTTCGTGTCGGCCTCGATCTTGTCGATGTGCTTCCCGAACAGGACGGTGGTCACGAGGATCGCGTACGGCAGCGAGGCGATCCAGGCCCAGCCCGGGATCTCGCCGGTGGCCACGAAGAACGTCCCGACCACCATCAGGGGCCCCCAGACGAGGAAGACCCCGGGCTCCCCGAGTCCGATGTGCTTGAGGCGGATGGGCGGGGCGACGTAGAAGACCGAGACGAACAGCCCGCCGAGGGCGAAGGCCGCCACGAGGGGGCCGCGCTGGCTGACGAGGAACAGGAGGATGGCGAGGTCAATCGCATTCGCGATCAGGATGGCCGTCCCGAGCTGGCGCTTGGTGACCCAACCGGACAGGATCGGGTGCGGCGCGTACTGGGCACGGACGTAGTCGTCCGTGTCGACCCCGCCTTCGAGGTCGAAGTAGTCGTTGATCATGTTGTTCGCGGCGTGCGCCACCACGAGCCCGAGGACGCTGAGCAGCAAGAGCGCCCAGTTCACCTCGACCTCGCCCGTCAGCCTGGCCGCTCCGATCGCGAGCAGCCCGCCGATGAGGCCGGACGTGACGGTCATGGAGAAGACCGCCGCGCGGGTGATGACGAGCCACTTGCTGATCGCGTCCGGGGGCGTGGTCATGCCGGCCGGCAGGTTGGCGGTGTTGTAGGCGGTCTTCCAGACCTGGAACCGCTGGGACAGCATGGCGGCGATCCTCCTCGTTCGCGAGCGACGGGCCCGCTGGAACTTGCGACGGCACAGTAGCACGAAACCGCCGGCGCGTCGATGAACACCGCTCGCCTCGGGAGAGTTGGCGCAACTGGACGATGACTGCCGGCGACCCGAACACGACCATCCCGGCATGAGAACGCCCGCTCGCCTCGTCCCGACCATCGGCCTCGTCCTCGTCCTCCTGGCACTCGCCGCCTGCAGCGGGGGCGGCTCCGGCAGCCCCGGGACCTCCGACGATCTCGGGGCCGCGCCGACCGCAACCGCGGGAGCGTCGCCCTCCGTGTGCCCGAGCGCGTCTCCCGACGTGAGCGAGTCTCCCGGCGCGACCGGCTGCCCGCCCGGTGGGGGAGGCGGCGGCACCGGCGGATCGGGCGGGACCGGCGGTTCGGGTGGCGGGCCCGACGGCACGCTCACCCGCGCGTGGAACGAGACCGTGGTCGAACAGGGCGGCGGGACGTCGAGCACGATCAGCCAGGACTACCGCGCGGTCGTCGCGATCACGCTCACGAAGGTCGACATCGGAGCGTGGACGATCTCCGGCTGGGCCGACATCACCTCGTCATTCACGAGCGACTACCAGAGCCACCTGACGACACCCCTCGGGCCGTGCGATTCGCACTACACCGACGACGCGAGCGGAGCCGGACGGGTCGACGTGGACGGGGGCCTCGAGGCTTCGGACGGCTTCTATCAGTTCTACGTGAACGTCGGCGGGCTGGACGGGAGCAACGCGACCGTGCGCGACGACTCGGGCTGCAACGGGCCGAACAACGCGGAGGTCGTGCCCTGGTCGGTCGCCCCGATCACCACCGGCGGCAGTGGCACCTACACGGGCAACACGCTCTCGGGCAGCGAGAGCGAGCCTCGAACCGGCGGCCAGGACACGACGTCGTGGACCATCACGATCCAGCCGTGAGCGGCCCGGCCGGCCAGGGCGGCGGTCGCCGCGTGCGGGCGCTCGCGGCCGGCATCCTCGCGATCTTCGTGGCCGCGTGCGGTGGCTCGCAAGGGCCGATCGCCAGCCCCTCGCCAGCGGGCGCGTCCACGCCCGGGCCGTCGCCGGAGGCGACGCCATCGCCGATGGTGACGACCAACGGCCTGTCCATCGCGGCGATCCTCGGTACGACCGCGGATCCGCCCCCGGCCACGACCTGGCGTCGAGTCTCGGATCCAGGCGCCGCCTTCACCTACGAAGTCCCGGCGGCGTGGACCGCCTCTGCCGCGTACCCGTGGGTCGACGGCGAGGCGACGGTGGGAACCGTGCTCGCGGCCGGGCCCGACCTCACGAAGCTGGCATCCGACTTCACCGTGCCGGGCGTGGCGATCGGCCTCTCGGCCAACCCCGGCGATTTGACGCCGCGCCAAGCGGTCGAAGCGGATGCGAGCTACGACAACGTGTGTACCGCCGGCGAGATCCAGGACGCGGCCGAGCCGGCCATGACGGCCGCGTTCCAGCTCTGGGACGCCTGCGGCGGCGGCTCGGGCTTCCTGCTCGTCATGGCGATCGCCCCGGTCGAGGGGGGCGGACTCATCGCCGTGATCTTCCAGGGCGCCGAGGCGGCGGATCTCGGGTACCTCGAGCACATCGTCGGTTCGCTCGCTGCCGGCGAGCCGGTCGTCCCGCCGACGCCCGCGCCGTCGCAGGGCAGCGTCCCGGATCAGCCATACACCATCTCGATGACCACCTGCCTGAACCAGCATGGCCAGGGCGTGTCCGAGGGCCTGATCCGGAACGACGACGCACGGATCCACGTGTTCCGCATCGAGGTCTGGTTCTTCGACCTGAACGGCGTTCTCCTCAACACCACGGACTGGACCACCACCGAGATTCCACCCGGCGTGACCGCGCGGTGGCAGGCCGACGTCCCGTCCGGACTGCCCGCCGTGGAGGTGCAGTGCCAGCTCCGGGAGGTCGAGGTCGTCCACTGATTCGCCGGCGGCCCCGGGCCGCGGGGCCACGAACCGAGCGCGCGAGGCATGCCATGATGGCCGCCATGCGACCCGAGGACCTCGACCCCGCCCGGCGCTCCATCGACACCCTGGCGGTCCATGCCGGCCAGGAGCCCGACGAGCTGACCGGAGCCGTCGCGCCCCCGATCTACCAGACGAGCACGTACGCGCAGGACGGGGTCAACCGGCCGCG
>CAZVDO010000089.1:4431-6626 GCA_964625345.1 uncultured Anaerolinea sp.
GTCTGGTTCGAGACGCCGACCAACCCGCTCCTCAAGGTGATCGACATCGCGTCCGTTGCCCAGACGGTTCGGGAGCGGTACGCCGACGCACCGGAACGCCCACTCGTGGTCGTGGACAACACCTTCGCCTCGCCGATCCTCCAGCGGCCCCTGGACCTCGGCGCGGACGTGGTCTTCCATTCGGCGACCAAGTACCTCGCCGGGCACAGCGACACGGTCCTCGGCGTGGCCGTGACCCGCGATCCGGCGGTCGCGGAGCGGCTGCGGTTCCTCCAGAACGCGATGGGCGGCGTCCCGGGCCCCTTCGACTGCTACCTCGTGCTGCGCGGCCTGCGGACGCTCCACCTCCGCATCGAGCGCCACGTCGCCAACGCGAGCGCGGTCGCGGACTTCCTCGCCTCGCGCGCTGACGTCGCCTGGGTCGCGCACCCCGGTCTCGTCACCGGCCCGCACGCCCATCCGCACGCGCCCGCCACGGCCCAGATGAGCGGGGGCACCGGGATGGTCTCGTTCCGCCCTGCCGCGGGGGGCGCGCACGGCCGATCGGCCGCGGACCGGGCCGTCGCCGTCGCCGAGGCGACGCGGATCTTCACCCTTGCCGAATCACTCGGTGGCGTGGAATCCCTCATCGAGGTGCCGGCGCAGATGACCCACCAGTCGGTGGCCGGTTCGTCGCTCGAAGTGCCGGCCGATCTCGTGCGTCTCTCCGTCGGGATCGAGGCGGCGACGGACCTCGTCGAGGACCTTCGGCAGGCGCTCGATCGCGCCTGAGCGCCGGGTAGCCTCCCGCCCATCAACCTGGCGGAGCACATCCCCTCCGCAACCTTCTCGCAACGTTGGCGTTGCGAGTGCTACGATCCTCGGCAACACGCGACTGCGGAAGCCGACTCCCGCGGAGCTGGACCCCAGCTTCGCCTGACGCGCGGCCGGTCGAATCGAAGCCAGACGGCGCGGGCCCTCGCCCGCAGCCGATCGCGCCGAGGAGACCGCATCATGGCCACCGCGACCGCTCCGGGCTCAACGCCGAGCCTCGCCCGATCCAGTCGGACCAACCTCTCGACCGCCGAGCTCTACGAGCACGCCCTGCGCGAGGGCGAGGGCATGCTCGCGGCTAACGGACCGCTGGTCGTGCGAACGGGCAAGCACACGGGTCGCTCGCCACGTGACAAGTTCATCGTGGTCGAGCCGAGCTCCGAATCGAAGGTCTGGTGGGGCGACGTGAACCACCCGATCTCCGAGGCGCACTACGATCGGCTGCGAGCCCGCCTCATGGCCTATGTGCGCGAGCGCGACCTGTACGCGCAGGACCTCCACATCGGCGCCCATCCCGCGCACCGTCGCAGCCTGCGCGTCTACACCGAGACCGCCTGGGCCAGCATCTTCGCGCGCAACCTGTTCCGGCGCCCGTCGGCCGAGGACCTGGCCGGCTTCGTCCCGAACTTCACGATCATCGACGTCCCGTCCTTTGAGGCCGATCCCGAGACCGAGGGCACCCGAACCGGCACGGCGATCCTCGTTCACCTCAAGCGGATGGAAGTGATCATCGTCGGCACGATGTACGCCGGCGAGATCAAGAAGTCGGCCTTCACGGTCATGAACTACCTCCTGCCGGACGAAGGCGTCTTCCCGATGCACTCGTCGATCAACGTGGGCGAGGCCGGAGACCCGGCGATCTTCTTCGGGCTGTCAGGCACGGGCAAGACCACGCTCTCGGCCGATCCCCAGCGCCGCCTCATCGGCGACGACGAGCACGGCTGGGGTGACGGCTACACGTTCAACTTCGAGGGTGGCTGCTACGCGAAGACGATCCGGCTGTCCCC
The DNA here is from genome assembly GCA_964625345.1 of uncultured Anaerolinea sp. Classification (GTDB taxonomy): domain Bacteria; phylum Chloroflexota; class Limnocylindria; order Limnocylindrales; family CSP1-4; genus UBA5189. The sequence continues at coordinate 6,252 of CAZVDO010000089.1, forward strand.
GATGTACGAGCCCGACATCTTCGCGACGACCAAGCGCTTCGGCACCATCCTCGAGAACGTGGACCTCGACCCCGTGACCCGGGAGCTCGACCTCGACAGCGAACGGTTCACGGAGAACACCCGGGGCGCCTATCCCCTGAACTTCATCGGCAACGCCGACAGCACCGGGATCGCGGGGAACCCCCGGAACGTCGTGTTCCTGACCGCCGACGCGTTCTCGGTCCTCCCGCCCATCTCACGCCTGACCCGCGAGCAGGCGGCCTACCACTTCATCTCGGGCTACACGGCCAAGCTCGCGGGTACCGAGATCGGAGTCAAGGAGCCGCAGGCCACCTTCAGCGCCGGCTTCGGCGCACCGTTCCTGCCGCGCCACCC
>CAZVDO010000090.1:0-6574 GCA_964625345.1 uncultured Anaerolinea sp.
GGCGGCCCGCTCCTGACGTCGGTCAACCTGGCCGACGTGGGCGTCTTCGTCGCCGCGCTGATCGGCGCCATGCTGGCCTACTTCTTCAGCAGCCTGGCCATCCGGGCCGTCGGCAAGACCGCCCAGTCGATCATCGTGGAGGTCCGTCGCCAGTTCCGGGAGATGCCCGGGATCATGGACTACACCCAGCGCCCCGATTACGCCCGCGTCGTGGACATCACCACCCGGGCCGCCCTCCGCGAGATGGTCCTGCCCGGCCTCGTCGCCGTGGCCACGCCGATCATCGTGGGCCTGCTCCTCGGCTACCAGGCCGTGGCCGGCATGCTCATGGTCGGCACGATCTCGGGCGTCCTGCTCGCGACCGTCCTCAACAACGGCGGCGGCGCCTGGGACAACGCCAAGAAGTACATCGAGTCGGGCAACCTCAAGGACGATGCCGGGAATGTCCTCGGCAAGAAGACCGACGCGCACGCCGCCGCGGTCGTGGGCGACACGGTCGGCGATCCGTTCAAGGACACGGCCGGTCCCTCGCTCCACGTCCTCGTGAAGCTGCTGGCGACGATCACCCTCGTCCTGGCTCCGCTCTTCATCCGCTGAGAACCGCGCCGGCCCCGCCGGCGCATCGCACTCGACGGCCGGGCGTCCGCCCGGCCGTCCGATGCCGACCGGCGGGCCGGCAGCTCGTCGAAGGAGCCCGATGGACATCTACGTCCAGGCCATCGTCATGGGGCTCGTGCAGGGACTGACCGAGTTCCTGCCGGTCTCGAGTTCCGGCCACCTCATCGTCGTCCCGGCCCTGTTCGGGTGGACCGATCCCTTCATCGAGAGCCTGGCCTTCAGCGTGATGCTCCACGTGGCCACGCTCCTCGCGCTGCTCATCTACTTCCGGGCCGACTGGTTCCGGCTCATCCCGGCCTGGTTCGCCTCGCTGCGCGATCGCTCCCTGGCCGGCGACCCGGACCGCAAGCTGGCCTGGCTCCTGGCGATCTCCACGATCCCGGCCGTCATCGCGGGCCTGGCCCTCAACGACCTCATCGAGGGCGCGTTCCGGTCGGCCATCCTGGTGGCCGGGACCCTCGTGATCGGCGGGGGGATCCTGTGGCTCGCCGAGCGGATGGGCTCGCAGTCGCGGGGCATGGGCGGCCTCGGGGTGGGTGGCGCCCTCGCCATCGGCGCGGCCCAGGCCCTCGCCCTGGTCCCGGGCATCTCGCGGAGCGGCATTTCCATCTCGGCCGGCCTGTTCGCGGGCCTCGACCGTGAATCGGCCGCCCGGTTCAGCTTCCTCATGGCCACCCCGATCACCGCCGGGGCCGGCCTCTTCGAAATCCGCAAGCTCGTGACGGGCGAGGCGGGCGTCGACGCGGCGGTCGGGCCCATGCTGGCGGGCATGGCGGCGGCGCTCGTGGCGGGCCTTGCCGCGATCGCGCTGCTCCTGCGCTACCTGCGATCCCACCCGACCACGATCTTCGTGGTCTATCGCGTGGTCCTCTCGCTCGTCGTCGTCGTCGCGTGGCTCGGCCTGTGGGACCGCTGATCGCCGAGGCGGGTGCGCGATGGAGGTGATGAAGCAGCTCCGGCAGCGGGCCATCCGCGACCTCGTCGACCAGCGCCCGATCCGGACCCAGCAGGAGCTCGCGGCGGCCCTGCGCGAGCGCGGATTCCGTGCGACCCAGGCGACGATCAGCCGCGACGTCGCCGAGCTCGGCCTGGTCAAGGCCCCGCGGGACGGGATCCAGTCGTATGCGCTGCCGCCCCGGCTCGTCGAGGCCGAGGTCTCCGGTGAGGACCGGCTCCGACGGCTGCTCCTCGACCTCCCGGTCGAGGTCCGGGACGCTGGCCTGATCCTGGTGATCCGCACGCTGCCTGGATCCGCGCATGCCATCGCGGCGGCGCTCGATCGGGCTCGATGGCCCGAGGTCGCCGGGTCCATCGCCGGCGACGACACCGTCTTCGTGGCCACCACCGACCGCGCCGCGCTCGGGCGCATCCGACGTCGCCTGCAGGACTTCGGGCCCCGGGAAGGCGGTCTTTGACACCCCGGGGAGGGCACGCTAGGCTACGCGCCCGGCTCGAACTCCAGCCCGCGGGTGATCCCCCGGAGCCTGGGGTTCTTCGTTTATTCCGAGCCGCGCGCCTCGGCCTCCTCGCTTCCAGCGACGGACCGAGCGGCTACGGGGAGTAGCGTCATGAACACGAAGCCAACCTACATCTCCCGGGATGGCCTCGAGAAGCTCCGCCATGAGCTCGAGGAAATGGTCTCGATGCGGCGACCCGAGGTCGCCCAGCGGATCCACGACGCGAAGGAGCACGGCGACCTCAGCGAGAACGCCGAGTACGAGGACGCCAAGAACGAGCAGGCCTTCGTCGAGGGCCGGATCCAGACGCTCGAGGCGCTCATCAAGAACGCCATCCTCATCGACGAGCACCACTCGAACGACCACGTCCAGATCGGCTCGACGGTGACCGTCAAGGGCCCGGACGGCGAGGAAGCCTTCACGATCGTCGGCTCCACCGAGGCGCGACCCGTCGAAGGCAGGATCTCGAACGAGAGCCCGGTCGGCCGTGCCCTCCTGGGCCGGAAGAAGGGCGAGGTGGTGTCGGTCCAGGTCCCCGCCGGCGACATCAGCTACACGATCACCGGAATCGCCTGAGCGGACGGTCGGGCGGGCCGGGCGGGCGCCCCGGCGTCCCCCGGCACCTCGACCTCCCGCGACGGCACCCCGTCACGAGGAGCACGCGAACACGATGGACTGGGCCGACGAACTCGCCGCGCGCGTCTCCGGGCCGCAGGTCATCAACGATTCGAAGACCCCGTCCGGGACCGTCCACGTCGGGAGCCTGCGCGGCCCGGTCATCCTCGATGTCATCACCCGCGCCCTCAGGGCGGCCGGCCACGAGACGACGCTCCTGTACGGCGTGGACGACCTCGATGCGATGGACGCCCAGGCCCTCCTGACCCCCGACGCGGTCGAGCGTTACATGGGCGTCCCGCTCGCCCACATCCCGGACCAGGCGGGCGACGGCCACGCCTCGTACGCCCGCCACCACGCCGGCATCTTCATCGAGCTCTTCGCGAGCCTGGGCATCCACCCGGACCGCTACTACTGGATGAGCGACATCTACCCGACCGGGGCCATGGACCCGTACCTGCGCACCGCGCTCGACCGCGCGCACCTGGTCCGGGACGTCTACCGGCGCGTGTCCAGCGTCCAGCACCCGGACACCTGGCACCCGGTGCTCGTGATCTGCGAGCACTGCGGCAAGGTCGGCACGACCATCGTCACGCGCTGGGACGGGGAGCGCGTGTACTACGAGTGCCGCGCCGACCTCGTCACCTGGGCCCGCGGCTGCGGGACGTCCGGCTGGGTGTCCCCGTTCGGCGGGCGGGCGAAGCTGCCCTGGAACCTCGAGTGGGCGGCCCAGTGGAGCCTGTTCGGCGTGACGATCGAGCCGTGCGGCAAGGACCTCGCCACGGCCGGCGGCTCGCGGGACCGCTCGGATGCCATCGCCCGTGAGGTGTTCGAGCGCGAGCCGCCGCTCAACGTCCCGTACGAGTTCCTGAACATCGGCGGTCGCAAGATGTCCACCTCGAAGGGCCACGGCGCCGCCGCGCACAAGATCGTGGAGGTGCTGCCACCGGAGCAGCTCCGGACCCTGTTCATCCGGCCCCGGCCGAACCAGGCGATCGAGTTCGATCCGGACGGGACCGACGCCATCCCGCGCCTGTTCGACGAGTTCGACCGGCTGGCCGATGCCACTGCCGGCCGGGAGGTGAAGGGCGAACTGCCGCCCGGGTTCGACGCGATCTTCCGGTATGCGCTTCGCGACGCCGACGCCGACGTGGCGGCCGAGGCCGCGGCGTTCCGCCCGAGTTTCGCCCACCTCGCGTTCCTGCTCCAGGTCCCCGGAGCGGACATCGCGGCGCTCATGGCCGCGGAGAAGGGGAGTGCCCTCACCCAGCGCGAGCAGGCGGTCCTGGACGAGCGCCTCGGCGCGGCGCAGGCGTGGCTTGCCACGTATGCCCCGGATCGGGCGCGCATGGCCGTCCAGGCGGAGCTGCCGGAGGCCGCCGCCCAGCTCGACGCCGAGCAGCGGGCATTCCTGGCCGGCCTGGCCGCCGTCTCATCCGGAACGCGGCCCACGAGCGGCGAGTCGTGGCAGGCCGCCATCTTCGCGGCGGCATCGGACCGCGCGCTCCCGGCAGGACGGGCGTTCGCTGCGCTGTACCTCGCGTTCCTGGGCCGGCCGAACGGGCCGCGCGCGGGCTGGCTCCTGGCGAGCCTCGAGCCCGGGTTCGTGGACGCCCGGCTCCGGGCCGCGGCAGGTGCGACCATGGAGCCCACGGAGGGCCAACCATGAGCGTGGGTGCGCAGCGGCTGCGCGAGGAGCCGGAGGCGATCCGGCAGGGCGCCATCGACAAGGGCGAGGATCCGTCCCTCGTCGACGCGGCCCTTGCGGCCGACGCCCGTCGGCGCGAGCTCCAGGGCGAAGGGGATGCCCTTCGCGCCGAGCGCAACACCGCGTCGCGCGCCGTCGGCGAGGCGATCAAGGGCGGTGCGCGGCCCGACGGTCCCGAGGTGGCGTCCCTGCGCGCACGCTCCACGGAGATCGGGGATCGGCTCGCCGCCATCGACGCCGAGCTCGCGGCCGCCGAGGCGGAGGTCGAGGACCTGCTGCTCCGGATCCCGAACCCGCCGGAGCCCGACATCCCGGTGGGCGGCGAGGAGGCCAACGTCACCGTGCGCACGTGGGGCGAGCTGTTGCCGCGCGTCGCGCCCGTCGAGGGCGAGGTCGGCGCCGACGCCGCACCGGGTGCGGCCACCTGGGAACGCCGTCCCCACTGGGACGTGGCCGAGGACCTCGGGATGATCGACCTCGCCCGCGGCGCGAAGATCACGGGCTCGGGCTTCCCGGTCTACAAGGGCGCCGGCAGCGCCCTCCAGCGGGCCGTCATCATGTGGTGCCTCGACGTGCACACGCGCGAGAACGGGTTCACGGAGGTCTGGCCGCCGGTCGTGGTCAACGAGGCGTCGGCGCGCGGCACCGGCCAGATCCCGGACAAGGAAGACCAGATGTACGTGGTCACCCGCGACGACCTGTACCTGGTCCCGACCGCCGAAGTGCCCGTCACCAACCTCCACCGCGACGAGATCCTCGAGGCGTCCGAGCTGCCCATCCGCTATGCGGCCTACACGCCCTGCTTCCGGCGCGAGGCCGGGGCGGCCGGCAAGGACACGCGCGGGATCCTGCGGGTCCACCAGTTCGACAAGGTCGAGATGGTGCTCTTCGAGAAGCCCGAGGACTCGGCCGCCGCACTCGACTGGATGACCGGCCGCGCCGAAGAACTGCTTCGCCGCCTCGGGCTCGCGTACCGCGTGCTCCTGATGGCCACCCGCGAGATGGGGTTCACGCAGGCGCGCAAGTACGACATCGAGGTCTGGAGCCCGGGCGTGGAACGCTGGCTCGAAGTCAGCTCCTGCTCCAACTTCAAGGATTTCCAGGCGCGCCGCATGGCGGTCCGGTACCGGCCCGAGCCGGGCGCGAAGCCGGAGCTGGTCCACACCCTCAACGGCTCGGGCCTGCCGCTCGCGCGGGTCATGGCGGCCATCCTGGAGACGTACCAGCAGCCCGACGGGTCGGTCGAGGTCCCGGCGCCGCTGCGTCCGTACATGGGCATCGATCGCATTCCCGCGCCTGCGTCCTGACGGCCGGCGCAGGACCGCCCGCCCATGCCCGACCTCCAGCTCCAGGTGCCAGACGGCTTCACGCTCGTCTCGTACGCCGAGCGGCCGGACCTCGTCGACGCCGCGGACCGCTTCAATGGCAGCGTCTGGCCGACATTCATGCTCCAGGACTCGGCCGCCGACGCGTACTGGCACCTGCTCGACGAGGTCTTCCTCGACTACCAGCTCGTCCTGCTCGATGCGGGCGGCGCCATCGCGGCGACCAACAACAGCGCCCCGCTCCACTGGGACGGCACCGACGAGGGGCTTCCGGACGGGTGGGATCGCCAGTTCGAGCAGACCGCCCTCGACCTGGCCTCGGGCGCCGCGGTCAATACCCTCGGCGCGCTCCAGATCGTCGTGGACCCGGCGCGCCGAGGGTCGGGCCTCGCGGGCTTCATGGTTCAGGCCATGCGAGCGAATGCCCGGGCGCATGGCCTCTCGGCCCTCATCGCCTGTGTCCGCCCGACGGACAAGCACCGCTACCCGCTCATCCCCATCGAGGAGTACGCCTTCTGGCGGCGAGCGGACGGCGAGCCGTTCGACGCCTGGATCCGGCTGCACGTCCGGCTGGGCGGCCGGGTCGTGCGCGGGTCACCCCAGGCGATGACCATTCGCGGGTCGGTCGCCGACTGGGAGCGCTGGACCGGCGATCCGTTCCCGGGCACGGGCGATTACCTCCTGCCCGTCGCGGCCGCGCCCGTGCACATCGACCGGGAGCGCGACGAGGGCGTGTACCACGACCCGAACGTCTGGGTGGTCCACGGCGTCGGCTGAGGCGTCCGCCGCTGCTATCCTCGGCGGCGGAGAGGTGCCGGAGCGGTTGAACGGTCCTGTCTTGAAAACAGGCG
>CAZVDO010000091.1:0-6284 GCA_964625345.1 uncultured Anaerolinea sp.
TACACCACCGATCGAACCCTCGAGCTCGCCGACCGACTCAGCTCCCTGAGCCCGATGGGTCCCGACACGGTCGTCTTCCTCGGCTCGGGCGGGTCCGATGCCGTCGATACCGCGGCCAAGCTCGCCCGACGCTACTGGGACGTCCTCGGCCACCCGGAGAAGCGGGTCATCGTGGCCCGCGAGCACGGGTACCACGGGATGCACGGCTGGGGGACGTCGCTGGTCGGCATTCCGAGCATGCGGACCGGCTACGGCGGGGCGTTCATCGACGAGGTCGTCCACGTCGGTGCGATGGACCTCGACGCCATGGAAACCCTGTTCGCGGCTCGACGAGACGAGATCGCCGCGTTCATCGGCGAGCCCGTGATCGGCGCCGGCGGCGTGATCCCGCCCGACGACGGGTACTGGGACGCGGTCAACGACCTGTGCCGGCGCAACGACGTCCTGCTCATTGCCGACGAGGTCATCACCGGGTTCGGCCGAACCGGCCACCTCTGGGCGACCCAGCGCTACGGGATCACGCCGGACCTCGTGACGTTCGCAAAGGGCGTCACCTCGGGCTATCTGCCCCTGGGCGGGGTGCTCGTGGGCGAGCGCGTGCGACGGCCGTTCTGGGACGACCCGGTGCCCGGGGCGGTGCTCCGCCACGGGTATACGTACTCGGGCCACGCGGGAGCGGCGGCCGCGGCCCTCGCCAATCTCGAGATCATGGAGCGGGAGGGCCTCGTGGCCCGCGTCCGGGAGCTCGAGCCGGTCGTCGCCGCCGCCTTCGGCGCGCTCCGCGGCCGGCCTCTCGTGGGTGAGGTCCGCACGGTCGGCATGACGGCGGCTGTCGCCGTCGAGCCGGGAGCGCTGGCCGCCGACCCCGCCCTTCCGGACCGGCTCGTGGCGGCGGCCTACCGCCACGGGGTCGCGACGCGGGTGCTCCGCGGGCACGCACTGCAGTTCTCCCCAGCGTTCGTCATCACGCCCGAAGAGATCGGCGCGATCGCGGACGCCTACGCGGCGGCCTTCGACGAGGCTGCCGCGGGCCCACCAGCGGGCGGCTGAGGCCTGAGCGACCGGGGCTTCGCGATCACGCCAACCGGGGTCGCGATTCGTCCTTGATTCGCGGTCGGGCAAACGCGCATCATCAGGGCCCGCCACCGGTCGCCCGAGGAGGACCAGCCCGTGCCCGAGCACATCTCCCTCACCGTCAACGGCACCCGACGGGAGGTGGACGTGGAGCCCAGACGGCTCCTGGTCCAGGTGCTGCGGGAGGACCTGGACCTCACCGGGACCCACGTCGGGTGCGACACGTCGCAGTGCGGCGCGTGCACGGTGCACCTCGACGGCAAGGCTGCCAAGTCGTGCACGGTCCTCGCCGTCCAGGCGGACGGGAGCGAGGTCACGACGATCGAGGGCATGGCGTCTGGCCCCGGCGCCGAGGGGCTCCACCCGCTCCAGGCCGCGTTCTGGGAGCACCACGGACTCCAATGCGGCTTCTGCACGCCCGGCATGATCATGGCCGCCGCCGATCTCCTCGGCCGGACCACCGACCCGACCGATGACGAGATCCGCCACGCGATCGAAGGCAACTTCTGTCGCTGCACCGGCTACCAGAACATCGTGACCGCGATCCGCGCCGCAGCGGCGACGATGCGCGCCGGCGCGCAGGGAGGCATGTGATGGCGATCGACATGCTCGGCAAGCGGGTCAAGCGGGTCGAGGACCAGCGGTTGATCACCGGCAAGGGCCGCTACGTCGACGACATCAAGCTCCAGTCGATGGCCCACTGCGCCATCCTGCGCAGTCCCTACGCCCACGCCAACATCCGCTCGATCGACACGAGCGCCGCGAAGGCCATGCCCGGCGTCCTCGATGTCATGGTCGGGGCCGACATCCCGTACAACCCGCTCCCGATGGCCTGGCCGGCCGGCGGCTCGGCCGGCCTCCAGAACAACGTCAACTCGCCCCGGGCGCTCGCGACCGACAGCGTGAAGTGGACCGGAGAGGGCGTGGCCGCGGTCATCGCCGAGACGCCCGAGCAGGCGCTCGATGCCCTTGAGGCGATCGTGGTCGACTACGAGCCGCTGCCCACGGTGGTCGACGCCGAGAAGGCGACGATGCCGGGTGCGCCACAGCTCCACGAGAACGCACCGAACAACATCGTGTTCGACTGGACCGTCGGGGACAAGGCCGGGACGGATGCCGCCGTCGATGCCGCGGAGGTGGTGGTCCGCCAGCGGATCGTCAACCAGCGGCTCATCCCGAACCCGATGGAGGCCCGAGGCGACATCGGCCTGTACAACCCGGGCACGGACGAATACACGATCTGGATGTCGAGCCAGACGCCGCACATCCAGCGCATCCTGCTGGCGATCTTCGTGATGGGGATTCCCGAGCACAAGGTCCGGTGCATCAGCCCGGACGTGGGCGGCGCCTTCGGGACCAAGATCTTCTGCTACGCCGACTACGTGGTCGTGCTGCACGCCTCGAAGCGGCTGGGCGGTCGTCCGGTCAAGTGGATCGAGGGGCGGCGCGAGAACTACCAGTCCACGATCCACGGCCGGGACCACATCACGTACCTCGAGGTCGCCGGCACGCGGGCGGGGGACATCAGCGCCATCCGGGTCAAGACCTACGCCAACCTCGGCGGGCGCCTCTCGACGATCGGCCCCGGGATTCCGACCACGCTCTACGCCCGGGTCCTGTCGGGCTGCTACAAGATCCCGAACGTCTTCGCCGAGGTCGTCGGCGTCTACACCAACACCGTCTTCGTCGACGCGTACCGGGGCGCCGGCAGGCCGGAGGCCACCTACGTCGTGGAACGGGCCATGGACCTGTTCGCGGCGGAGATCGGCATGGATCCGGCCGAGCTTCGGCGCCGGAACTTCATCGCCCCGGACCAGTTTCCCTACGAGAACCCGTCAGGACTGGGCACCGCCAGCGGCGGCGCGAAGATCTACATCGACTCGGGCAACTACGAGCCGGCCCTCGACAAGGCGCTGGCGATGGCGGGCTACGGCGAGATGGCGGCCCGCAAGGCCGAGGCCAGGACCCGCGGCAAGTACCTCGGCGTCGGCCTGTCCAGCTACATCGAGGTCTGCGGCGTCGCGCCGTCCAAGTGGATCGGCGCGGTCGGCGAGGGCTGGGGCGCCGCGATGTGGGAATCCGCGAACATCAAGGTCCACCTGACCGGCAAGGTCGTGGTCACCATGGGCACCCAGCCCCAGGGCCAGGGCCACGAGACCACCTACGCCCAGATCATCAGCCACGAGCTGGGCATCCCGATGGAGGATGTGGTCGTCCAGCACTCCGACACGCAGGGCACCCCGTTCGGCTACGGCTCGTACGGGTCCCGCACCTCGTCGGTCGGGAGCACGGCCGCGATCAAGGCGGCCGGCAAGATCCGGGAAAAGGCGCGCCGATATGCCGCCCACATGCTCGAGGCCTCGGTCGAGGACATCGAGGTCGACGGCGCCGAGTACCGCGTGAAGGGCTCGCCGGACAAGAAGAAGACATTCCAGGAGATCGCGTTCGCCCTCGATCTCGCGTTCGACGCGCCCGAGGGCATGGAGCCGTACCTCGACGAGACCGCCTACTACGACACGCCCAACTGCACGTGGCCGTTCGGAACGCATGTCGCGATCGTTGAGGTGGACGAGGCGACCGGCCATGTCGACCTCGTGCAGTACGTGGCGGTCGACGACGTCGGCAACAAGATCAACCCCATGATCGTGGACGGCCAGCTGCACGGCGGCATCGCCCAGGGCGTCGGGCAGGCGCTCTGGGAAGGCGCCGTGTACGGGGACGACGGCCAGCTCCTGTCTGGCTCGATGCTCGACTATGCGCTGCCCCGCGCCGCCTGGTTCCCGAACCTCGAGCTCGACGAGACGGTGACGCCGTCGCCGGTCAACCCGATCGGGGTCAAGGGCGTGGGGGAGGCCGGCGCGATCGCGAGTACGGCCGCCGTGGCCAACGCCGTCAACGATGCCCTCAAGCCGCTCGGCATTCGCCATGTCGACATGCCGCTGACGCCGCAGACGCTGTGGAAGGCGATGCAGGCCGCGAAGGGAGCCCAGGCATGATCCCCGCCGCGTTCGAGTACGTCCGGGCGACGTCCATTGACGACGCCCTCGCGAGGCTTGCGGCCGCCGACGGGGGGGCCAAGGTGCTGGCGGGTGGCCACAGCCTGCTGCCGCTCATGAAGCTTCGGCTCGCCAGGCCCGAGCTGCTCGTGGACATCGGGCGGGTGGACGGACTCAAGGGCGTGTGGCGCCGGGACGACGGCCGGTTCGGGGTCGGGCCGCTGTCGACCTACGACGAGCTCATGGCCGACCCGATCATCGCCGGGTTCGGGCTCCTCCGCGACGCCCTTCCGAACATCGGGGACGTGCAGGTCCGGAACCGGGGAACCATCGGCGGCTCGGTCGCCCATGCCGACCCGGCCTCCGACGTCCCGGCGATCCTCCTGGCGCTCGATGCCGACCTCGTCGCTCGGTCCACGAGCGGCGAGCGGACGATCCCAGCGACGTCCTTCTTCGAGGGGCCGTTCATGACCGCCCTCCGCCCGGACGAGCTGCTCACGGAGATCATCCTGCCGGGCCCGCGGGACGACGTCGGGTCGGCCTATCGGGCCATCGAGCAGCCCGCGAGCGGGTACTCCATCGCTGGGGTCGCGGCCGCGGTCGGGGCCCGGTCCGGGGGCCGCTGGGGCTTCTGCACTGTCGGCGTGACCGGCGTGGGAGACCACCCGTACCGCGCGTCCGCCGTCGAGCAGGCCGTGCTGGGCGGGATGTCGTTCGAGGAGGCGGCCGCGCACGCCACGGACGGCGTCGTCGTGGCCGCCGACATCCACGCGGATCGCGAGTATCGGGCGCACGTGGCCTCCGTCCAGGTGCGCCGGGCCCTGGAGGCTGCCGCCGCGCGGCTGGCTTGAAGACCGCGTCCCTCGCGTTCGGAGCACCGGCGCCGGCCGAACTGGCCGGCGCCGTCCTCACCCGCGACCTCGAGATTGCCGGCCGGCGCTGGCGCAAGGGCCGGCGGCTCTCGCCTGCCGACCTTGCTGCGTTCGCGGCCGCGCTTCCCGTTGCGGGACGCCCGGTCACGGTCCTCGTCCCCGAACCGGGCGACGTCCACGAGGACGACGCGGCCGCCCGCCTCGCCGACGCCGTCGCCGGCGCCGGCCTCCGCGCCGGCCCTCCCGCAGAGAGCCGGATCGACCTCCGGGCGGCGCACGCCGGCCTCGTCCGGGTGGCAGGCGCGGTCGCGACTCGGCTCAACGCCATCGACCCGATCGAGGTGTTCACCGTCCTCGACGGCCGGGTCGTGGACGAGGGGGCCCTCGTCGCGAGCGTCAAGATCGCGCCCCACCTCGTGCCTGGAGCGGTCCTCGACCGGGCGGAACGGGTAGCAGCGCGAGCCGGCCGGCGCGGGGTCGTCTCGGTGGCGCCCTTCCGGCCGGCGCGAATCGCGGCGATCGTCAAGGAATCGATCCGCGGCATCGCCCGCGACCGGTTCGAATCCAGCCTCCGGGCCAAGGTCGAGGGCCTCGGCTCGACGCTCGTGGGGATCGATTACGTCGAGGACGTCGACACCCCGGTGCGCGAATCGCTGCGGCGACGGTCCCGCGGCCGCGAACCGGGGCGCGCCGACGTGATCCTGACGGCGGGTTCGTCGAGCACGGATCCGCTCGATCCGTTCTTCACAGGCATCGAGGCACTCGGCGGGCGGCTTGTCCGGCACGGGGTCCCTGCCCACCCGGGCTCGATGTTGTGGCTGGCCACGATCGGCCGGGTGCCGGTCATCGGCCTGCCGTCCTGCGGGGCCTATTCGAAGGCGACCGCCGCGGACCTGCTCCTGCCCCGCATCCTGGCCGGTGAGCCCGCCTCGGTCCGAACGGTCGCCCGACTCGGGCACGGCGGGATCCTGACGCGGGACCAGCGGTTCCGCTTCCCGACGTACGCGCGCGAACTCGACGCGCCGGACGGCTGAGCGGGTGCTGCCGACGCCACCGGGCCTCGGGCGCCATCCTGCTACGATCGGCCGATGACGCACCCGTTGACCTCGACCGATGCCATCCAGGCCGCGTTCCGGGATGAGGGTTACGTCGCCGATCGGTCGGTCGCCACGGCCGTCTACCTCGCTCTGCAGCTCGGTCGTCCGCTGCTCCTCGAGGGCGAGGCTGGCGTGGGGAAGACAGAGCTCGCCAAGGTCCTCGCAACCACGCTCGGCACACGGCTCATCCGCCTCCAGTGCTATGAGGGCCTGGACGTCAACACGGCCGTCTACGAGTGGAACTA
>CAZVDO010000092.1:0-6219 GCA_964625345.1 uncultured Anaerolinea sp.
ACGGCCGGGCCCCCGACGGGCCCGGCCGTTTCGATTCCCGCCGCGTCGGCGGACACCGCGGCCCGTGACGGCGCCGCGACATCGATCGGGCGGAGCGGTGCGGTTGGGTGCTGTTGTGACGGGTTTGTAGGACCAACGCGCCCGCGGACTACCCCGGTTGGGCTATGCACGCCCGCACCATTTCAAGCCATCGTGCAAAGCAGGGCCGACAGGATGGTCGGCAGTCACCTGTCACGAGGACACCACAAGCACGATGCGCATTCCGGGGTTCCGCCGACGCGGCAAGGATCGATCTCGCGGCCAAAGCCTGGTCGAGTTCGCGATCATCCTGCCCGTCTTCCTCGTCATCATGTCGGCCGCGATCGACCTCGGCCGGATGGCGTATGCGCGCATCACGATCGCGAACGTCGCGCGGGAGGCGTCCTTCCAGGCGGCCCAGACGCCCACGTCGTACCAGGCGGGGCAGCCGTGCTCGACGTCGAACAACCTCGTCATCTGTCGGGCGCTCCTCGAATCCAAGGGCTCCGTGATCACGGTCGACCCCACGGATGTCGCGATGTCCTGCTCGCCGAGCTGTACGGGCGCGATGGGCAACACCGTCAGCGTGACGGCAACCGGGCGGTTCAACCTGATCACCCCCCTCATGGCGGCCTTCTTCGGCAACACGATCACGTTCACGTCCACTGCGACGAACCAGCTGAACGCCCTGCCGGCGTCGCCCACGGGAGCGCCCACCGCGGCGGCCACGGCCACGCCCACACCCAGCCCGACGGCGAGCCCCACCCCGACGCCCTCGCCGACGCCCTCGCCGACGCCGAGCTGCAACGGGGTGAGCGCCGGGTTCACCTACGTGAAGCTCCCGACGAACAGCAAGTCCCCGGTGACCGTCACGGTCACGGACACGACGACCTACAACGCCGCCTGCACCACCGTGTGGGCCTGGAGCTGGGGGGATGGCGTGACGACCTACGGCCAGGTCCAGAGTCCGCACGTCTACTACAACCAGACGGGCGCCAACGGCAACACCAAGACGTTCAACCTGACGCTCACGGTCACGAGTGGCGCCTTCACCAGCACGAGCGGCGCGGCCGCCATCACGGTGATCAAGTGAACGGCGCGATGCGCAGCGGGCGCGACCGGGCAGGTCGGCGCGACCAGCGCGGCCAGACCCTGGTCGAGTTCAGCCTCGCGCTCATTCCGTTCCTGTTCCTGCTCATGGGGGTCGTGGACCTCGGGCGCGGGATCTACACGAACAACGCCGTCGCCCAGGCTGCCCGCGAGGTCGCCCGCGTGACCGCCGTCCATCCCTGCGTCGGCCCGTGCTCGACCGCGACCTGGTCGGCGGAGACGACGGCGGTCGTCAACACCCAGAAGAACCTCGTGCCCGGGCTGCCGACGTCGGGCGTCACGATCACGTGCGTCGGCGTCGACGACGCCGCCATCACCGTCGCCTCGGGCGAGACCTGCCCGTCCGGCGAATACGTGAAGGTCGCGGTCACGATGTCGTTCCGGCTCGTGACACCGCTGCTGCCTGTCCCCAACCCGTTCACGGTGAGTTCCGTGTCCCACATCCAGGTCCCATGACCGGGGAGTCGCTGCCCATGTCCGCTCATCGCGCCGCACGCCACACGCCCGCCAGTCGCGCCTCCGTGCAGGGGGCACGCGCCGAACGGGAGCGGGGCCAGATGCTCGTGATCTTCGCGCTCGCCCTGATTGCCCTGATCGGCATGGTCGGCCTGATCATCGACGGCGGTGACAGCTTCCTCCAGCGGCGTGACGAGCAGAACGTCGCCGACGCCGCGGCCATGGCGGCCGGCTACGCGTACGTCAACGGCCAGGACCACGTCGCGGCCGCCGCTTCGGTTGCCGCTGCGAACGGATACGTCG
The DNA here is from genome assembly GCA_964625345.1 of uncultured Anaerolinea sp. Lineage (GTDB taxonomy): Bacteria > Chloroflexota > Limnocylindria > Limnocylindrales > CSP1-4 > UBA5189. The sequence continues at coordinate 1,888 of CAZVDO010000092.1, forward strand.
ACGGCCAGGACGGCACCACGGTCACCGTGGCCACCGGGGCCTCGGGGATCACCGTTTCCGTCACCCGACCACACCGGAACTACTTCGCCGGAGTCCTCGGCTTCGCGTCCTGGAACGTCTCGACAACCGCCTCGGTGGCGGCAGGAGTCCCCAACGGCGCGCAGGGAGCGATGCCCCTGATCTTCAACCAGAAGGCCTTCCAGAAGGCGGCGAACAAGAACGCCAACACGCCGGCCAGTTTCGACGAGCCGGGATCCGGCACCGAGGATGTCCCGCAGACCGATTCGACGTTCAACTGGACGATCTACTGCCTCGCCAACGGGAACCCGTGCAACGCCAACTCGAACGGGGTCAAGGACCTCATCGACGGTGACGGCACCCCGGGCACGGTCTACGTGGACGGCAAGATCGGGCCGCTGAACGCCGGTTCGCACACGACGCTCTTCGACGCCCTGGCATCGCACGTCGGCAACGCGTACCCGGTCGCCATCGTGGATGACACGGGGCAGATCCTCGGCTGGGCGTGGTTCCACGTGACCGGCTCCGTCGGTGGCAGCACCAAGCAGGTCAGCGGCTGGTTCGAGGACAAGGTCAACCCGGCACCGATGGTCATCACCACCGGCCATGGCAATGCCACCGGCGTCTTCGGCGCCTACAGCGTGAAGCTCACCAACTGACGACCCCGGGGTCCCGTCCGACCCCTTCAGGCAGCCTCGAAGCCCCGCCGGCCCAGCGGGGCTTCGTCGCGTCCTGGTGCAGCCGAGGGAGGGCGAGCGCCCGGTGGACCGATGACCTCACCGGGTCGGGAACCGGTCAGGGCACTCCGGCGGGAACGGGCGGACCGGTCTCACTCGCCAACGCCACGTGGCCGTCGGGGGACACGGTGAAGGTCCAGACGTGCCGATCGATGCACCCCGCCTGGCAGTCGCCCCAGCCGATCGTGATGGTCACCGTGTAGTCATCCCCGGGGCCCGCCGAGGCCTCCCACCAGGCCGACGCCCCGATGATGTCGGGTCGGAGGGGCTGGATGCCGGAGAACCGCGGGTCTGTCGCGAGCGCGAGTGCCGCAGCCGCTTCCGGGGTCGTCACGTCGACGGCGATCGGGCTCGGAGTGGGGCGCGGGGTCGCCGAACCCTGGCCTGACGATCCGGCCGTCGCGCAACCCGCGAAGGCCAGCGCAGCGATGAGCCACGCCAGGACGACCCAGGGCGAGGCGACGGGTGGCGCGTTGCCGCGCGGATGATCCGTGGGAACGATGGGCATCTTCATGGTCGGCCAGACGGCGGCCGCGCGCGAGCGGTTCCAGCGGCGCGACCCGCGAGGGCCGGCCATGGCGCCGTCGCCTCCCCCCACCGCGACGGCGCCCGCGGTCAGGCCGGTACGGCCCGCCTGGCCGGCTCGCGGCGCACCTGCACGTGCGAGACGTGCGCGAGCGCCTCGTCCACGGTCCGGTGGACCTCGACCACGGCCGATCGATACCCGGCCGCCCGGACCAGGAGCTGGAGATGCGCGGCGGCCGTGGTCGAATCCGCATCCGCAGCCCCCTGCCGGATCCGCGTCCACGCTGCCTCGACGACCTCGCGGAACGGGAGGTCGTCCCAATCGACGATCGTGAGTTCCACGCGATGTTCGAGCATCGGCGCACCTCCTCGATGACAGGCTAGGTCGCCATCGCGGGCCGGTCGACGGCCGATCCGCCCGGACGGGCAGGCCGCTCGGCCCGACCGATGCCGGGCGAGCGACGTCGCGCCCGTTCCCCTTCGAACTCCCGGTCGCGCGGCGTACGATCGGCTGCATGACCCGACCCGTCGGCCTCCCACCCTCGCTTCCGAGCGCCCGCCGTGTGACCCGCCTGTCCGCGCCGCTCGTCGGGGCGTTCGTGGTCGGGGCGATCGCCTACGGCGGGCTGTACACGTTCCCGGCGCTGTCGGTCGCGTTCGCCGAGGACTTCGGGATCAGCCGCACCGTGGCCGTGACCCCATGGACGATGTTCCTGATCGTCACCGCGATCGCGAGCCCGCTCCTCGGTCGTGCCTACGACGAGTTCGCGGATCGTGACCTGCTGACCGGAGCGATGGTGCTGCTCGCCGCCGGGTGGCTGGCGATCTACGTCGCGCCCGACGTGTCCCTCGTGATCCTCGCCTTCGCCGCGTTCCACGCCCTGGGCCTGCAGCTCGCGTTCATCGGCACCACGACGGCGATTGCGCGCCGCTACGCCGGCGCGCCAGGGCTCGCCCTCGGCATCGCGTACGCGGGTCCCGGGATCGGCGTCGCCGTCGCCCTGCCGATTGCGGCCGGCCTCATCGAGAGTGGCGGTTGGCGGACCGCATCGCTCGCGTTTCTCGCCTCGTCGCTGGTCGGCGTGGCGTTCGTGTGGCTGATGACCAGCGGCCCGGCGGTCCTCGTGCCGGTTCGGCCGGCCGCCGGTTCGACCCGGGCCAAGGAGACCGAGCTCGCCGCCGGGGCGGCCGGCCTGCACGAAACGGCGGCTCCCGGCGCCGTTGCGGCCGGATTCGAACCGCTCCCGGTCGGGAGTCGGAGCACGGGACCGGGCCGCGGGTCGGTCCGGCGGACCGTTCGGACGCGGCGGTTCTGGGCGCTGTTCGTCGGCGCGGCGGCCATCGGGGCGTTCGACGAGGGCGTGCTCCAGGCGTTCGTGCCGCACGCCGTGCGGGCCGGACTGGGCGCCGACTTCGCGGCCTCGGCGCTGGGCATCCAGGCGCTCGCCTACGTCGGCGGCCAGGTGGTGGGCGGCTCCCTGTCCGACCGGCTCGGGCGGCGTGGTGTCGGGGTGGTCGCGGCCGCCGTCCTCGGCGGGGGCGTGCTGCTGGCGTTCGGGGCGAATGCCGCCGCACCGGCGCTCGCGGTGGCAGGCATCGCGCTCCACGGGCTCGGCAGCGGCGCGACGATCGCGGTGCGCTCGGCCGCATTCTCCGATGTCTTCGGCGGGCCCAACTTCGGGACGATCTTCGGGCTGCTCGCGGTCAGCTACCCGATCGGCGGCGCGCTCGCCGTATACGTGGGTGCCCTGTCGATCGACCGGCTCGGTACCGATGGGCCGCTCGTGGCGCTGGTGCTGGTGGCCATCCTGGGTTGGGCGGCGGCCCTGTGGCTCGCCGGCCCGCGACGTCGGGACCTCGCCCGCCGCCGGCCGGTCGCGGAGGCGTCATGATGGCACTCCGCATCCGGAGGTGATCCATGGATGACCTCGTCCACCCAGCGGGCGACTCCACGCCCGACCATCCCCTGTCCGGGATCCCCGCGGCGGCCGTCGCGGATGCGCTGGTGCGGCTGGGCCGGATCCCCCGGGCCGCGCCGTCGTCGATCGTGCGCCTCCAGCCTGGCCGACCGATCGCCGGACCCGCCGTCCCGTGCCGGCACAGCGGCAGCGTGGATGTGTTCCTCGAAGCGATCGAGACGGCGCCGCGCGGCGCGATCCTCGTGATCGACAACGCGGGCCGCCTCCACGAGGGCTGCATCGGCGACCTCACTGTGGCCGAGGCGGCGGGAGCCGGGATCGCGGGCATGGTCGTGGATGGGTGCCATCGGGATTCCGCGGCCCTGCGCGAGATCGGCCTGCCGGTGTGGAGCCGGGGCTCCGTGCCGATGGGCCCGGTGGGCGGCCGGGCCGCCCCGGCCAATCGGTTCGCGCAGGCGCGCATCGGCGACGTCGTGGTGACGCCGGGCGATGTGGTGGTCGCGGACGACGACGGGGTGCTGTTCGTCGCGGCGGTCGACGTGGAACCGGCACTCCGCATCGCGCGGGAGATCATGGCGACCGAGCGTGCGCAGGTGGAGCGTCTCGCCGAGGGCCGCTCGCTCCGCGACCAGCTCGGCTTCGGGACCTACCTCGAGCGGCGCGCCGCGGATCCCGGCTACGACTTCCGGCGCCACCTCCGCGAGCAGGGCGGCGCGATCGAGACGTAGGACTGGGGTGGCCGCCGACGTGTGGCGCTCGGACTGGCCGGCGACCGAGTTCGACGCGGGCGGCGTTGCGGCGTGGCGCGCGGACTGGCCGCGGGCGTGAGGCGCTCGGACTGTGAGTCGGAGATTCGTGCACCGCCGACGCAAGAGCCGCCATTGCAGGGACAGCACGCACACTTCCCGGACTGACAGTCCGGAAATGCGGCTCGACGAGGGGTGAATCGGGTCGGGAGTACCGTGAGCGTGCGAGCCATGCACGAATCGCCGTCTCGGAGGCAGGGGCGACGCCGCAGGCCGCGGGCGCGGCGCCTCGGGGGCGGGGCCGACGACGCGGAGGCAGGGGCGACGACGCGGGATGCCGAGTCGAGGATCGGGGCCCCGCATGTGCGAACGCGGGCGGCCCACAAA
>CAZVDO010000093.1:0-6176 GCA_964625345.1 uncultured Anaerolinea sp.
CGGCGGGCGAGCCAGGCCAGCAGCGTGACGGGGAGCGGCAGCACGCGCACCGCGACGATCCCCGCCGCGAGGCCGGCAAGGGCGGGCACCGCGGCCGCGAGCGGATCGGCGCCCCCGATCGACCCCTCCACGCCCGCGCCGCGAAGGCCGCGCTCGCGCAGCAGCACCGCCGCCGCGACCGCGAGCACGACGATGAACGCTTCCAGGACCAGGCGTCGACTCGAGGGCCGGCGTGGCGTGGCAGGATCCCGGGCGGGTCCGAACGAGGGTCCGCTCGTGGCCGGCACGGTCGCGAGGACGAGGATGACGATCGTCGCGAGGGCCACGACCGCGGCCGCCGCGACGCTCAGGCCGACGGGCCCGGCGGGAATGGCGACCATGGCCGCGACGGCGGCCACCGCCGCCGGCAGGAGGCTCAGGAGCAGGCCCTCGGCAATGACCGCGATCGTCACCTGGGCCACCGAGGCCCCCCGTCCACGGGCGAGGGCGAGCGCGGACCGCCGGCGTTGGGCGGCCAGCACCGCCACGAGTGCCAGGGCCGCGGCGGCCACGGCTGCCGGGCCGATCAGGGCGGTGGTGAGCACCGCCGATGCCGAGGCCCACTGGACCTGGAACGTCTCGAGCGTCGCGCGCAGCCCGGTGCGAAGCCCGGTCGGGCTGTTGAACGTGACGTTCGCCGAGGGCAGGGCCGCCTCGAGCCGGCGCAGGTCCCCGAGCAGCCCCGCCGTGTCGTCGGCGCGGATCCGGGTCGGGTCGACGTACTCGCGGAACGTGTAGCGGAGGGGCACGAACCCGCGCTCGGTCTCGGCCAGGTAGCGCGGGTAGGCCTCCGGTGCGAGGAGGCCCTGCGTGTCGCTGATGCGGGCATCGCCGCCGGGCGATCGGATGACCGGCTGAGCCAGCTCGATGCCGCCGAGCCACCACGCGTCATCCGGGTCGTCCACGTGGTACGTCCCGACGATCGTGACCGCGATCGTGGCCGCGCCGGGGCCCCGACCGACGAGTGGATCGCTGGGATCGGGGGCGAGCACGAGGGTGGACCCCACGTCGACCCCCAGGAGGCGGGCCGAGGGTGTGACGAGGACGACCTCGAAGACGCGGATCCGCGGCGCCGGGATCTCCTGGGACGTCGGATCCACGATCTGCGTCGTGTCGGCGGTCGGCCAGCGCCCGGCATCGAGCGTGATCCGGTCGGCCGCGTCGGGCTGGATCCGGAGGCGCATGGTCGCGGGATCGCCGACGACCTCGGGCAGCCGGTAGCGGCCGGTCTCCACCGTCCAGGCGCGCTCGGCGACGAGGGCGCCGACCGGCGGGGGCAGGAGGTCGTGGACCAGCTGCGCGTTCTCCTCGATGCCGCCGAGCGGGTTGTCCGCGCTGCCGTAGAAACGGTCCTCGCGCAGGAGCTGGATGTTGCGTGCTGCTGGCCTGGCCCCCTCGATCGTGGCCTGGAGCGTGCCGTTCGCGAGACGGTCGAGGAGCCGAGGGCCCGCGGCGGCGGCGAATGCCGTCACCAGGACCAGCAGGGCGAGCCCCGCGGCTGACAGGCGTTCATCGCGGAGGCGGCGGAGCGAAGAGACGATCCAGGCGATCACTCGTCCCTCCCGCGCAGCACATCGCCCACGCGCACCCTGAGCAGCTGTCCGCGCAGCACGACGAGCGTGATCGCGAAGACGATTCCGGCCAGGATCGGGATCGGGGCGAGCGCCGCCCCGGGGACGATCACCACCGGCGCGGGGACGGCGGGGGCGCCGCTCGCGGTCAGGGTCGTCACGGGCAGCACGACCTGCGCGAGGAGCACCCCGAGCGCGACGCCGCCGGTCACGCCCACCACGAGCAGGAATGCATGCTCGAGCGACAGCCACAGCGAGAGCTGACGGCTCGAGAGGCCGAGCGCACGCAGGAGGGCGAACTCGCCGAGCCGCTCACGGGTCGAGACCGTGGCGGCGACGACGAAGCCGATCGCGGCGAAGAGCAGCGCCGCAATGGAGCCCAGGCCCAGCACGCCCACGACCCCGAGCGGTACCGGGTCGGTGGCCAAGGCCGCCTCCACGTCGGACCTGGTGGCCACCTCGGCGGCCGGATCGGGACCGGCGGCAATCGCCGCGGCGACGGCGGCGGCATCGGGACTCGCGATCCACCACGCATCGGGTGCGATGACCCCGTTGGTTGCCCCGAACCGGGCGGCGACCAGCGTCGGGCCGTCCAGCACCACGAACGGCGTCGCCGGATCGAGCGTCGGAAACGTGTCCACGGCACCCACGATGCGGAGCACGTGACGGGCGCCGTCGAACGAGGCGGCAACCGTGTCCCCGACGCTCGACCCGGTGGCGGCGAGGAAGCCGCGACTGACGATGGCCGCGATCGAGGCGCGTGATTCCTGGCCCGCGGTCAGGCGCGCCGCCAGCGGTGCGCCGGCGAACACCGGGTCGAGCGCCCCGGCCACCTGGAAGTCGCTGACCAGGCGCCAGGGTCGATCGGGCGGCGGCGAGTAGGCCGCCGCGGGCGCGCCGCCGCTCACGGCGGTCCACGACCAGCCGGGCGTGTCCGGGGACAGGGCAATCGGCGCCCAGCCCGGCGCATCGGGGGCCGCCGTGGAGCCCTCGGTGACGTCGATCCCGTCGAGGTCCGCGGTGCCGATGACCGCGGTGCCCGACGGAGCGCTGAAGCCCAGCTCGATCGAGACGAGCGCCAGGGGAGCGGCGATCCCGAGCTGCGGGTCGGCGAGCGTGGGCAGCGCGATCGTCAGCCGCTGGCTCGCGCCGGTGAGCACACCGGAATCGTTCGAGGTCAGCCGATAGCGGCGGCCATCGGCATCGAGGAGGACCACCGAGGCGCGGATGCCGAGCGTCGTCGTCGGATCGGTCGGCGGCAGCGCGGGGTCGAAGAACTCGGTGCGGAGCGCGGATGTGAGGCGCACCGCGAGCGCCCGGGTTTCGGGAGGAAGTGGGATCCCCTCGGGCGCCGGGCGATCGCCAGCGAGTTCGGCCAAGAGGCTGGAGATGGCCGCGCCGTCGGCATCGGGGGTCGGGATGAGGATCCCGGCCGCCTGGGCGGCGTCGATCCCGAGGAGCGGCGCGCCTCGAACCTCGCGGCCGGCATCGATCGTGGTCTCGTCGATTGCCATGGCCCCGTCGGCGCCGGGGATCGCCCGGAGGGTGGTCCCGATCGCCATGCCCGGCACGGCGCGCTGCGACGGCACGTACCGCAGGTCCGCCCCGACCTGGTAGGCGGCCTGGTCGGCCTGGGATCGTGCCCACGTCGCGACGTGGGCGGAGGCGAAGGTCCCGAGCGCCGCGGCGAGCATGAGCAGGAGCGCGGCGCGGGTGTAGCGAAGGGGTCGCCGGGCCAGGCCGCGGCCGCCCATCGCCGGGACGAGGCCGCGCTGGCGGACGAGGAGGCGCTCGGCGAGCTCGGCCAGGCGGGGGATGAGGCGCGTGGCCACGACGGCGCCCGCCAGGAGCCCGATGCCCGGCGCCGCCACGAGGAGCGGGTCGATGCCGAGGACGCCCCGTGCATTACGCGTCAACGGGGCGCCGTACAGGCGGAGCTGCCAGAGGGCGAGCCCTGCCAGCACGACGAGGACGATGTCCAGCCCGAGGCGCTGGGCGAGCGTGCGGCCGGCCTGTCGCGAGAGCGCCGCCCGGACCCCGGCGAGGCTCGGGAACCCCCCGAGCGCCGGCAGGGTGAGGGCCACGACGCAGGCCGCCGCGGTGATGACGTCGACGATGACGGCGTCCGCACCGATCCCGATATCCGCCGCAATCCCGGCGCCTCCGAGCGGCCCGGTGCGCCCGAGCACGCCCACGACGAGCTGAGCGGCAAACGGAGCCACCAGCGCCGCCGTCCCGGTCAGGAGCACGGCCTCGAACACGGCCATGCCCGCGAGGTGGGCGCCGCTCGCGCCGCGCGACCGGAGGAGCGCGGTCTCGGCGCGCCGCCGGTCTGCCAGCATGCCGGCCACCAGGACGATCGCGTAGGCGGCCAGGATCGCGAACTGGACCACGAGCAGCAGCACGCCAGTCCGGCTGACGAGCGACGAGCGGGCGACGCTCGCGAGGAGGGCCGGGAGTCGCGTCTCGACGCGGACCTGCGCGGAGGTCGGGACCTCCGCGCCCAGGGTGGCCGCGAGCCGGTCGGCGGTCGATTGCGTGGTTTCGAGGTCCTCGAGGCGGAGGCCGGATGGGTCCACCTGGCCCCGCCATTCGAGCGCTCGGCGCGCGCCGAGCGCCGGGTCGAGCAGCGCCGCCCGGGCCGCGACGAGCGGGCCGATGGTCGTGAAGCCGCCGCTCGTCTGCGCGCCTTCGAGCTCGAGCCCGTCGCCGAGCCAGTAGGGATCGGCTGCGTCCGGCTCCCAGATGCCGACGACTTCCACGTCGAGGTCGAGGCCGGCATCGAGGCGACCACGGAGCGCGAGGCGGTCCCCGACCACGACCGCCAGCGCGGCCGCCGATCCGCGCGACAGCGCCACCGGCACCGTGACGGGCGAGGGTCCTGCGGGTGCGGCCTCGTCGGGCCATCGGCCATCGATCAGGGTCGCGTGGCGCTCGATGCCCTCGTACGAGGCGATGACGAGGAGCCGCGATCCGGCATCCCCGTCCGCTGCCGGCACGAACGGATCGGCGCGGACGATCGCGTCGACCGTGCCGCCCGAGGGACCGGTGATCGCATCGAGCCTGGATCTGATGGGCCCGTCGAGGGCCGCCGCGTCGTCGATGAGGGCCGAGGAGCGGACCACGATCGCGCGATCCAGGGCCGGTGCGGCGGCCACGGCATCGCGCACGCCGCCGAGCGCGACGGCATCGCCGTAGAGGGTGCCGGCTGTGAGGAGCGTGGTGGCGCACAGCAGCAGGACCCACGCAGCGGCCACCACGGGCCAGTCGGCCCGCAGGCGGATGAGCACGGCGCGCCACAGGCCGGTGGAGCGCAGCAGCGCGACCTCCCTCGTCGACGCCGGGGCCAGGCCCGGTGCAGGTCAGGCGGATCGGCGGCCGGCAGGACCGCCGTGCACCGGTCTCCGCCGGGCATTCGATGGTACGCGCCGATGGTGGAAAAGGTTCCGCGCGGTGGCGGTCATCGGTGATCCGGACGACCGGCGGACGCGAACCGTCGGCGGACGGTCGCGGATCCGCTAGCGCGGAACGGCGAGGTGCGCCCGCACGGGTGTGACGGCGTTGTAGGGCAGGAGCACCACGTAGCGGCCGGCCAGCCCCTGGGACCAGGTGAGCGCCGGCGCCACCGTCGGGTCGGCGGCGTTGGCGTCGCTTCCCGTGCCGGGGTCCACCGCGTCCGTCGCGCCGCCACCGCGATTGCCGCGCGGCACGAACTGCCGGGCGAGGTCCTCGATGGCGAGGCTCTGGCCCGGCTTCGGGCTCGGTCCCCAGACCTTGGAGCCGTGGGGGTAGAGCGGGTCGAGGATGACGACGCGGGTGACCTCGAACTCGTCCGTCAGGGCCGGATCGGCCGTCGCGGTGAACCCGGCCATCACCCAGGCATGGCGGCCGCGCCAGACGAGCAGCCCGACCGGGCGATTGGTCTGGCGCATGGCGCGGGCGGCAATCCGGAGGATGTCCTGGAGCCCGGTGGTGCCCGTGATCCGGTACGGCCCGGCACCCTCGAGGTTCAGCCCGACCATCCAGCCCCGGATGCTCGCGCCCTGGCGCTCCCGCCCGTCGGGCCGGGAGCCGCTGAAGGCGCGCGCGAGCTGCTGGAGTTCGAGCTGGCGGGCCGCCGAGCGATCGTCGGTCGGCTCGACCATGTTGAGCATCATCTGCATGCTCGCCCCGACGCATTGCACGAAGTTCGTCTGGGCCACGAAGTCGCCGGGCCGCGAGAGGTCGAGGGTGAATGGCTGGACGGCCGCGGTCGTGGTGCGGACGTGGGCGCGCGGGAACGACGGGGCCGTCGCGCGATTTGGCGCGGCGGAGATCGTCGAGGGGACGAGCAACCCCAGGACGATGGCGAGGGCGATGACGCGGTGGAGCCGGCGGGCTCCCCACCTGCGAGCCGGCATGTCCGTACCGTAGCGCAGGCTCCCCCACCCTGCCAGCGGCCGGATGGTCCCGCGGTACACTCCCGCCACGCGCCCGTAGCTCAGTGGATCAGAGCATCTGACTTCGGATCAGAGGGTCGGGGGTTCGAATCCCTCCGGGCGCGCCACTGTGACGTGTCGCGACATC
>CAZVDO010000094.1:0-5969 GCA_964625345.1 uncultured Anaerolinea sp.
GCCGTGGCCGCGCATCCGGCACACAGGCCCGTGATCGTCAGGTGGCCCACGTCCGGCACGAACCCGTGCCGACGACGGATGGGCGCCACGAGGGCCTCGGCAGCGGCCGCATCCAGTTCGAGGGTGTCGCCGCACGCCCGGCACTCGAGGTGGGCGTGCTCCTCGGCCGGGAGCACGTGGAACTCCTCCCGGCCGGCCGCCGAGTGGCTGTGGCTGACGTATCCGAGTTCCTCGAGGACGTCCAGGGTTCGGTAGACGGTCGACGGGGTCGTGTCGGGATCGAGTTCGCGGCACCGCTCGACCAGGTCGCTGCCCGTGACGTGGCCGGAAGTCTCCGCCAGGACCTCGAGGATCAGCCGGCGCTGCGGCGTCCAGCGCAGGCCGCGGGTGTGCAGCTCGGCGCGGAGCTGCGGCCAGAGGTCCGCTGCGGGCGTGGCGGAGCCGGCGCCCTCGTGAGCGGTTGCGCGCGGTGATCCGGACGAGGACATGGGACGCAGTATAGGAGGCAGGCTGCACGATGTCGCTATTGCACATCGTTGCAGCAAGTCCGGAAGGCGTCTACCATGCCGCCACACGAAGCCTCGCTCGAGCCCCACATGGAGTTGGAATCGCGTGGTCACGACCCCAGATGCATTCTTCGGCACCCTTGCGGCCGCCGCCGCGGGCGGCGGGATCGGGCTGCTCGCGACCGGCCTCACGCTGGGCATCCGGCACGGGTTCGACTGGGATCACATCGCGGCGATCACGGACATCACGTCGACGACGGCCACGTCGGATGCCAGCTCCACGGCACACGAACTCGAGCACCGCGCCGCGGCCGCACACGAGCACGAGCACGAGCACGGCGGCCCGGGCGAGCTTCGCGCGCACGGCGGCGCGGAGACCCGACCGGGGCCCGCCGGCGCGGCAACCCTCCCCCGTCCCCGCTTCGCGGACGAGCAGCGCCACGCCATGCTCCTCGGGACGCTGTATGCGCTGGGCCACGCGGTGGTCGTCGTGGCGCTCGGGCTCCTCGCGCTCGGGTTCGGGGCGCTCCTGCCCGACTGGGTGGATCCGATCATGGGCCGGATCGTGGGCGTCACCCTCCTCCTGCTCGGGATCTGGGTCTACGTCTCGCTGTACCAGTACGCGCGGCACGATCGGGCGTTCCGGCTCCGGAGCCGGTGGATGCTGGTGTTCGACGTCTCCCGCCACGCCTGGCGGCGGTTCCAGGCGCGACTGCACGGGCACGAGCACGCGGATCCGATGGAGATGAGCTCCTACGGGCCGAAGACCGCGTTCGGGGTGGGCATGATCCACGGGATCGGCGCGGAAACGGGAAGCCAGGTCCTGATCATCGCCGCCGTGGGCGGCGCGAGCGGCCAGGGACTCGGTGTGCCGATGCTCCTGGCGTTCGTGGTGGGCCTCGTGCTCGCGAACAGCGCGATCGTGGTCATCACCGCGACCGGGTTCGTGGCGAGCCAGCTCCGCTCGCGGCTGTACGTGATCGTCGGCGCGGTGGCCGGCGCGTTCAGCATCGCGATCGGCCTGCTCTTCCTGTTCCAGCTCGACGGCGGCCTGCCGGACCTGGGCAACTTCCTGCCGTTCTAGGGGTATCGGCGGCCGCTGGGTCCGGGCGGGCTGCGCCGCGGACGCTCGATTGACACGGTTCATATAGTCACGATATGAATCGTATCGCGGGCACGATGCAGGCCTACAACGAGGCCCGCCTCCAGCAGGCGCACGCGACACGCCTGCGGATCCTCGACGCCACGATCGCGGTCATGGCCCGCGGTGCGGCAAGCGTCTCGATCCCCGCGGTCGCCCGTGAGGCCGGCGTCTCGATCCCGACCGTGTACCGGCACTTCGGCTCGAAGGGCAACCTGCTGGGGTCCGTCTTCCCCCACGTCCTGCGCCGGGCCGGCCTCGAGGACTTGGTCCCCTTCCGGTCCATCGACGAACTCGGGGACGGGCTTCGCCTCCTCTTCGGTCGCCTGGATGCCGCCGGCGACCTGGCCCGGGCGGCCGCGGCGAGTCCCGCCGCCGAGGACGTGCGCCGGGCCGACATGCCCGCCCGGATCGAGATGAACCGCCGGCTCGCCGATTCGATCGTTCCCGAGCTCGTGCCGCGCGACCGAGACCGGATCGCCCGCCTCCTGACGATCCTGGTGTCGGCCTCGGCCTTGCGCGTGTGGCGGGACCACCTGGGCTCGACCGTCGAGGAGGCGGCCGCGGATGTCGAGTGGGCGATCACCGCCGCGATCGCGGCCAGCGAGAGACGGGCGCCATGAACTCGGTCGCGTCCCCGGTGGGGCGCACCACGCTGGTACGGCCGCTGCGCGACGTGCGGCAATCGGACGTCGACCAGGTCGGTGGCAAGGCAGCCGGGCTGGGCGAGCTCATCGCGCTCGGCGCCCGCGTGCCCGACGGCGTCGTGATGACGGCCGCAGTCTCGGACGTGCGTGCGCCGGAGCGCGAGGCACTCGCGCAGGCAGCCGCCGCGCAACTGGGAGCCGGCCCGTTCGCCGTCCGGTCCAGCGGGATCGCCGAGGATGGCACCGAGGCGTCCTTCGCGGGCCTGTTCGAGACGGTCCTGGACGTTTCGCCCGACGGACTCTCCGCGGCGGTGGAGCACTGCCTGGCCAGCGGAGCCGGGGCACGCGTCTCGGCCTACGCGGCCACCTCCGCAGGCGCCGAGCGTCGCCTCGCAGTGATCATCCAGCGCATGGTGGCGCCGGTGGCCGCCGGGGTGGCCCTGACCGCCGATCCCGTCAGCGGCGACCGCAACTCGATCATCGTCTCGGCGGTCCACGGCCTCGGTGATCGGCTCGTCTCCGGAGAGGCGCTCGGGGACGAATGGGTCGTCGTCGGCCATGACGCACGCCCGCGCCGGCAACCGGAGCGGGCGATCGACCGGCGGCAGGCACGCGCGGTGGCGGACGAGGCTCGGCGCATCGCCGCGGCCCGCGGTGGCCCGCAGGACGTCGAGTGGGCGATCGACGCGGCCGGTGTGCTCTGGATCCTCCAGGCGAGACCGATGACCGCCCTGCCGCCGGCGATCTCGTGGGATCCGCCCGCCGCCGGTGCCTTCACGCGGACGTTCCGGTTCGGCGAGTGGATCTCCGGACCGGTGACGCCACTCTTCGAATCGTGGCTGCTCACGGCCATGGAGGAACGGCTCCATGCGCTTCTGGAGGCGCTGCTCGGTGAGCGCGACCCGCGGCCCTATCACGTCGTCGTCAACGGCTGGTACTACTACTCCATCAACTGGCTCTCGCCGGTCGCGATGGCTCGCAGCTTGCCGGGCCTCCTGTGGCACCTCATCCGGACGCCCCGCCACGTCGCCGGCCTGCTGCCGGCGACGGTGCACCACAGCGTCCCCGTCCTCGAGCGCGCGTGGCGCGAGGACATCCAGCCGCGCTACCACGCGGCCGTGGCCGCCGCGGAGCGGGACGTCGAGGACCGCCCGGTGTCGGACCTGCCGGCACTCGTCGACGAGCTCGCGGACTTCGCGGGTGAGTACTTCACGTCGATCGCGGCCCTGGCCGGGGGCGCCTTCAAGATCGAGATCATGCTGGCCCGGTTCTATCGGCGGCACCTCGCCGGCGTGCTCGGTGGCAGCCATCTGCCGCTCGTGGCCGGGTTCGCGCCACCGGTCGCTGCCGGCCGGCACGCCGTGTCATCGCTCGATTGGTGGTACGCGCCCGCGGCCGCGCCCCCTCGTGGGGCGGCGGGCAGCGAGGCTCCGTTGTCCGCGTCCGTTGCCGAACAGCACGCCAGGGTGGTCGAGGCGCGCCTGGCCGCGGAGTCAGCGGCGTTCCACGCGCTGGCCGGCTCCCCGCGTCGCCTGCGCGCATTCCGGAAGCTCCTCGCCGACACCCAGCACCTGGCGGCCATCCGCGAGGAACAGGTGCCCGACCTCACGCTGGCGTGGCCGGTGCTGCGTCGGGCGGTCCTCCGGATCGGCGAGGCGCTGGCCGCCCGAGGCGTCATCGGCGATCCGGATGACGTGTTCTTCCTCACCCGCGCTGAGGTTCAATGCATCCTCGACAGCACTGGGCCGCTGCCAGGCCACGGGTTGCAGCCCGCCGCCGACCCTGACAGGCCGCCGCGAGCCCTCGGCGTTGCCGCGCGCCGCGCCGTGCATGCCGAACAGGGCGAGCTCGTCGCGCCGCTCACGATCGGCCGGATGACCCGCTCGATGAACTGGCTCTGGGAGAAGATGCCGCGGCTGGTCGGCGCCGTGCCCTCGGACCGAGCCTTGGTGTCGGGGACGCCGGCATCGGCCGGCCGAGCGTCGGGCGTGGTCCGCGTGGTCCGCGGGCCGGCCGAGTTCGACCAGCTCCTCGCCGGCGAGATCCTCGTCGCGCCGCTCACGGCGCCGGCGTGGACGCCGCTGTTCACGCGGGCCGCGGCCGTGGTGACCGACGTCGGGAGCCTGGCGTCGCACGCGTCCATCATCGCCCGCGAGTACGGGATCCCGGCGATCGTCGGGTGCGGCGACGCCACGTCCCGCCTGCGGACGGGGATGCTCGTCACGGTGGATGGCGCGACCGGCAACGTCGAAGGCGCCTCCGGGCCGACCTCGGAGCCGACCGGGCGATAGAGGGGTCTGGCCGCATCGGCTATCCTTGGCCGCGCGCCGACATAGCTCAGCGGTAGAGCAGCTGTTTCGTAAGTCTCCCGCCCTCTGCGCAGTGCTACCGTGCTCAGAGGGCCGATACAAACGGCCACACTTATCAGCTATTCGCGAGAAGGCCCTGACCGCCCAGGATCGCCGCTACGGCCCGATTCTCGCCCGAGCCGACCCTAACCACTCGGAATCGTCCACAAGTTCGGACACCAGGTCCCTGGCTCTCCTTCGCCCGTGCGATCGTCGGCGCGGCGTCTTCTTGCGCGCCATCGGAGGGTCCTCGGCGACCGGGGCAGCACCTGAGCCTCGCGAACTCAAGGTCAGGAGGGGGCGGTCAGGCTTCAGGACAAGGTCCCGAGCCGTTGCCCGAGGCGCGTTTCAAGCACCTCGTGCGTGTCCGTGATCAGAGCAGTCCCTCCGAGGGTGAAGCGACAGTCTCCCTCCGCCCCAATCGGTACGCGACCCAACTCTGTACCCGCCCGATCCAACCGGATGAGTTGAGTGTGACGAACGCGCTCCGGGTCGCTGCTTACTTCGAGCCAGGTCTCAGTCGACGAGTCCCAAGCGAGGCGCGTCGCCACGTTGCCGGATTCGTCACGGCGATTCCACAACCGCCGCAGGTCGTGCGTGTAGCAGGTCATGTTGGACGCGACGACGCCGCTGACGTTCGAGTCAGCCGAACTTACCAGGACCTCGGTGGGCGAGACCGCGGCATCCACGAGCAACTCGCCTGGGCGCTCAGCTCGCCGCCAGACTGCCAAGGTGTCGAAGTCTAGGGTCGCAATACCTAGCGTGGTGGCGCCGAGGGCCGGCACGCCAGCCGGCCCAAACCAGATCCG
Organism: uncultured Anaerolinea sp.; assembly: GCA_964625345.1. Classification (GTDB taxonomy): domain Bacteria; phylum Chloroflexota; class Limnocylindria; order Limnocylindrales; family CSP1-4; genus UBA5189. The sequence goes on from CAZVDO010000094.1 coordinate 5,452, forward strand.
GAGGGCGCCTCGAACGCGTCCGAGTGTCGTTCCCGTGTGTGCATCGACGGCCAGCGCCGGGCCTCTGTCGAATGATGCGACGACCCGGCGTCCCTCCGGCGACGTTGAGATCCGCTGGACGCGACCGACTTGCGATCTCGACCAGAGGATCGCTCCATCCGCTGCGCGGTACGCCGTGATGGACTGCTCGTCCCAGGATCCCGAAACGACGATTGGTGATTCGCGATTGCCCGCGACGGCCAGGCGCTCCCCGCCGCAGTCAAATGCCGCCGTAATCACCCCGGCGATTGAGCGCTCCCCCACGTCCCAAACAGTGACGGAGCCGTCGCACGTGGCAAATGCCACGATCGCTCCATCGGGTGCGCCGTTGCTGATCTCCACATGTTTACCCACGACAGATGCGGCGCCCTCCGTGAAACCTGAGATGAGCAATAGGTCATCGCCGAGTGGATTGGCGTCAGTAGCCGAAGCTGCCCGAGGCGTTGCCGTTGAGGTCGCGATACTGGACGTAGACGGTC
>CAZVDO010000095.1:0-2385 GCA_964625345.1 uncultured Anaerolinea sp.
GGTCCGCTCAGCCAACGGCGCGCTCCCCGCGTGAGGCGGCGGCCGCAATCGCTGCGATGCGGGTCGCGCGGGTCTCCGGCCGCCGCGCCATCGCCACCCAGGCGAGCATCTGCTTGCGCGCGCTCGGCGGGAACGCCGCGAAGTTCGCGGCGGCACGTGACTGCGCGTCGAGCGCCGCCGCCAGGTCCTCCGGGACCTCGAGCCGCTCGACCGAATCGAGGATCTCCCAGTCGCCGTTGGCCTTGGCCCGCTCGATGACGGCGAGGCCGGCCGGGGCCATCAGGCCGGCGGCGATCAGGCGCTCGACCCGGGCCTTGTTCGAGGCCGCCCAGACGCTCCGGCCCTTCCGCGGCGCGAAGTACAGCTTGCCGCGCTCCTCGTCGACCACGCCCGTGGTGCTGTCCACCCAGCCGAAGCAGAGCGCCTCCTCCACTGCCGCCTCGTAGTCGAGGGTCGGCCGGCCCGTGCGCGACCTCCAGGTCACGAGCCACACGCCGGGTGCGGAGGCGTGATTCGCCTCGAGCCAGGCGCGCCACGACGCACGGTCGTGGAGCTCGACGAGCGGGCGATCGGCGAGGCCGGCCATCCTGCGCCCCCCCTAGACGCCCAGGAGGTCCCGGAGGTCGATACGGTTGTCGTGCGTGTAGACGTTGAAGCCATCCCCGCGCAGGAACCCGACGAGCGTCACGCCCAGCCGCTCGGCGAGGCGAATGGCGAGGTCCGACGGTGCCGACACGGCGCACACGATCGGGATCCCGGCCACCGCCGCCTTCTGCACGATCTCGAAGGACACCCGGCCCGACACCAGCAGGATCCGATCCCAGAGGGGCAACTCGCGGACGAGCACCCGCGAGCCGATGACCTTGTCCAGCGCGTTGTGCCGGCCCACGTCCTCCCGGATGACGACGAGCCGCCCATCGGTCTCGAAGAGCGCCGCGGCATGCAACCCGCCCGTCTTCTCGAAGGCCGCCTGCGCCGCACGCAGGGCGTCGGGCAGGCCGAGGATCACGTCCCGGGCGACGAACGGCAGGCCGGCCGGGAGCGGCTCGGCGCGGATCGCGACCTCGTCGATCGAGGCCTTCCCGCAGATCCCGCAGGATGCGGTCGCCACGAAGTGCCGCTCGGCGACGCGCGAGGCGTCGAACTTCCGGGAAAGGCGAACCAGCGCGGCATCGTCCGGCTCGGCCATGAACCCGGGGTCCCCGACGTCCACGCCCAGGACCTCCGCGTCCCCCAGGAGGCCCTCGCTCGCGAGGAACCCGACGGCCAGCTCCTTCTCGAAGCCGGGGGTGCGCATGGTGACGGCGACGCTGACCGGCTTCTGGCCCGGCCCGACGGCCCGGATCTCGAGCGGCTCCTCGCCCACCACCAGGTCGTCGCGGAGCTCCAGCTCGGAGCCGCGCACGGCCACGACCTTGGTCGAGGTGACGTGGCGGATCGGCAGGGCGGGATCGAGCTCGGCGGCCACGTCGCGAGTGTACGACCCGCGGGCGGCGCCTCCGCCGGCCGAGGTGCGCGGGCGCCCGGCGCTACGGGGCGGGCGTCGGGGTGCTCCGGTTCGGGCGCCCGGCCCTACGGGGCGGGCGTCGGCAGCGGCAGGCCCTTCACGACGAGGTGCCGCGAATCCGTGCCGCCGATCCCGACCGGGATCGTCGCACCCGGCCACCACACCTCGAACCACCCGCCCGCGAGCGACGCAAACGTGAACGATTCATCCGGGAACGTCGCGATGACCAGCACCGAGAGACGCCCCACCCGCCCGATGGCAAAGGTGCGTCCCGACGCGACGTCATCGAGCTGGCCGCTGCGCACGTAGACGAAGTCGTCGTCGGCCGGCGGAGCAGCCACCGGATCGAGGGACTCCACGGCAGTGACCTCGACGCTGAAGTCGGGCGCGATCGTCGCCCGGCAGGACGCCGCATGGGCGCTGTCCGCGAACAGGGCCCAGCCGAGTCCGAGCCCGCGGAAGTCCACGAACTGCAGCGCCGTGGTGGACGCTGGCGCGGTCTCCGGCGCGGCGATCAGGGCGGCGCGACAGGCCTGCTCGACCGCTGCCGTCTCGCGAGGGACGAGGGCCGGGGCCACCGGCTTGGGCAGCCACGAGCCAAGGACCGCTGCCGTCACGCCCGATTCGGCCGGATCCGGCGTGGCCGCGCCCGCGGTCGCGGTTGGGCCTGGCGGCAACCCGGTCGCATCGGCGGGTCGGGACGGGGATGGCGTCGCGGAGCCTCCGCATGCGCTCAGCGTCATCGCCGTGCCCACCAGGAGGATCGCCAGCACGTGGCGCGCAGGCGCCCACGCAGGAACCGCGTTCAAGGTCATGTCCTGAGGTACCCGCCGGGCGCGCGAAAGGCTCACCGCCCGCGCGCCCCGCGCGGCCCGGGG
>CAZVDO010000095.1:2485-5897 GCA_964625345.1 uncultured Anaerolinea sp.
GTACCCGCCGGGCGCGCGAAAGGCTCACCGCCCGCGCGCCCCGCGCGGCCCGGGGTGCGGCCCGGGGTGCGGCCCCACGCACGGCCACCGGCGCGGCCCTACGCGCGCCGTCGACCGATCCGTCCGAGGTGCGTGTCCTGGAACGCCGTCGGGTACTTCAGGCCGTACCCGAGCGCCCGGTCCATGCCGGTGTGCGCGACCAGGATGAGCCCGACGATCGTCAGGGGCGGGACGGAGAGCGCCACGCCAAGTCCAAGGACGAGCCCGCCGGTGGCCCAGTTGTGGGCGATGTTGTAGGTGATGGCACCGGCGTGGGGGCCGGCGAGATAGCCGACCATCGACACGTCCGGGACGAACAGGAGCAGGAGGAACCACGGCCAGCCGGCGTCGAGCACGGCCCAGCCGGCCGCGGCCGCGGCAAAGGCCGCGATGCCCTCGGCGCGAAGCCAGCGCCGGACCCACGGGGTGGTCGCCTCGAGGTCGACCCGTGGGACCTCAGCCACGCGACACGCCCGCCAGGGGCGTGGGCGAGGGCCGATCGCCTCGCGGGCGGCCGCTCCCTGGCGTCCAGCGATCGGGACCGACCTCGACCTCGACGGCGAGTGATTCGAGCAGGCGGCGGGCGGCGGCCGAGATCTCCTCGATCGCGCCGTCGAATGCGTCCTGGTTGCGCGCCGAAGGCACGCGATAGCCGCTGACTTTCCGGACGAACTGGCGAGCTGCGGCCTCGATCTCACCGGTCGTCGCGGCCGTCTCCGGCCGCCGCAGGGTCTTGATGCTCCGACACATGCGGGGAGGGTACCCCGGGCGCCATGGGCCGGCCAGGCCCAGGCGGTCGGGCGGACGGGTGCGCGACCGGCGGGTCGCGACCGGCGACTGCCATCATCGACGGCCGGTGCGGGCGGGCACCGGGTGCGCGGCGTCGATCGAATTCTCCCCCTTGCGCTGGACGCTGGACCTCCTATGCTCGGCCGAGCGCCGGACCCTGCCACCGGCCGACACCGTCGAGGAACCGATGCACCGCACGCGCCTGCTCCGACTCGGGGCATCTGCCGCCGTCCTGGCCGTGGCCTTCAGTGCAGCGCCCGTGAGCGCGAATCCCAACCCGGACCTCGCACCGAACCACGTCCACTTCATGCCGGTGCGGGGTGCCCAGGCAGTGGCCGCGGCCCAGGCCGGCAAGGGCAAGCCCGGTGGTGGAGGCGGAGGCGGCACGCAGGCGGGCATCCAGTACCACGGCGGGCGCATCGCCTCGCCCGGCAACGCGGCATTCCATGTCGTCTCGATCTACTGGTCGTCCGGCGCGATCTTCCCCGGCGGCCCCAACCCGGCAAGTCTGCCCACGGGCACCGGCGCCCAGGACGGGTCCCTCGTCGGCACCTTCCTCCGCGGGCTGGGCGGCACGCCTTACTACAACATCAACAAGGCCTACTGGGACAACATCGGCGGCTCGCTCCGGTACGTGAGCGGCGCGGTGGCGTACGACGGCTTCTGGGCCGACGGCACGAACGCTCCGAGCGGCACGCAGAACGTGTCGGACAGCGCCATCCAGGCCGAGATCGTGGAGGGCTTCACCAGCGGCGCCATCAGCTACGCGCCGGACACCATCTACGCGGTCTTCAGCGCCGGCGGCGTCAACCTCGGCGGCGGTGCGTTCGTCCAGTACTGCGCCTACCACGGTCACTTCAGCTATGCCGGCCAGGACGTCATCTACGCGGTGATGCCGTACAACGCCTACTCGTCGTCCTGCAAGGGCCAGACCACGGGTCCGAACGGCGATCCGGCCGACTTCGAGGTCAACACCCTGGCCCACGAGATCGAGGAGGCGAACACCGACCCCGACCTCAACGCCTGGTACGACCGCCGCGGCTACGAGAACGCCGACAAGTGCGCCTGGACCTGGGGCGCCACCTCGACCGCCCCGAACGGCGCGAAGTACAACCTCACGTTCGGCGGCAAGAACTGGCTCGTCCAGCAGAACTGGCGGAACAGCGGCAGCGGGTCCTGCGGCCTCACGCCGTAGCCTCGCTCGAACCACGCGCAACACCGGAGCCCCGGCCGTCGGCCGGGGCTCCCGTCGTGCTGGCGCCGGCGTATTCTCGCCGACGATGGACCGCTGGCAGACGATCATCGAGCCGTTCCGGATCCATTCCGTCGAGCCCGTCCGGCTGACGACCGTCGCCGAGCGACAGGCCGCCCTGGAAGCTGCCGGCTACAACCTGTTCAACCTCCACGCCGACGACGTCCTCATCGACCTGCTCACCGACAGCGGCACGGGCGCGATGAGCCGTGACCAATGGGCGGCCATCCAGCACGGGGACGAGTCGTACGCGGGGAGTCCCAGCTGGTACGCGTTCCTCGAGAGCGTGCAGGCGCTCTTCCCGTTCACGCACGTCATCCCGACCCACCAGGGCCGGGCCGCCGAGAAGATCCTCTTCTCCGTGCTCGGAGGGCCGGGCAGGGTCATCCCGAACAACACCCACTTCGATACCACGCGGGCGAACGTCGAGGCCACGGGCGCCGAGGCCGTCGACCTCGTCATCCCCGAGGGCCACGACCCGGCCGCGATCCACCCGTTCAAGGGCAACATGGACGTGGCGGCGCTCGATGCCCTGCTGTCCGCGCGTGCCGGCGACGTCCCCGTCGTCTTCGTCACGATCACGAACAACTCGGGTGGGGGCCAGCCGGTGTCGCTGGAGAACCTGCGCGCCGTGCGAGCCGTCTGCGACCGGCACGGCGTGCCCCTGTTCCTCGACGGCTGCCGGTTCGCCGAGAACGCGTGGTTCATCAAGCTGCGCGAACAGGGCCAGGCCGGTCGATCGATCCCGGACATCGTGCGGGAGGTGGCCTCGCTCGCCGACGGCATGACCATGAGCGCCAAGAAGGACGGCCTCGCCAACATCGGGGGCTGGCTTGCGCTCAACGACGACGCGCTGGCCGAGCAGTGTCGCAACCTGCTCATCCTCACCGAGGGATTCGTCACGTACGGAGGGCTCGCCGGTCGCGACCTCGAGGCGATCGCCCAGGGGCTGCGCGAGGTCGTGGACGAGGACTACCTGCGCTACCGCATCCGCTCGACGGCCTATCTCGGCGAGGCGCTCGACGCCGCAGGCGTGCCCCTGGTGAAGCCGTTCGGCGGCCACGCGGTCTACCTGGATGCCCGGGCGCTGCTGCCGCACATCCCGCCGCTCGCGTATCCGGGCCAGTCCCTCGCCGTGGCTCTGTACCGGGAAGGCGGCATCCGGGGCTGCGAGATCGGGACCGTGATGTTCGGGCGCCATCCGGACGGGACCGAGGCACCGGCGGCGATGGACCTGGTCCGCCTCGCGATCCCGCGGCGCACGTACACGCAGAGCCACATCGACTACGTCATCGAGGTGGTCCGCGCGGTCGCCGCCCAGGCCCGGGACCT
>CAZVDO010000096.1:0-5796 GCA_964625345.1 uncultured Anaerolinea sp.
CGGCTCCGTCGCAGGTTGCGGTGCACGAAGTCCGGACTGTCAGTCCGCGAGCAGGGCGAGCGGCGACGGGCGCTGGGCCGATCGCCACACCACGTCCGGACGGTCAGTCCGCGAACATGGCGAGTGCAGCCAGGTACAGCCCGATCCCGTACACGACGTGCGTCCCGAGATTCCGGAGGCGGGTGGCGCGGGGGTTCGGCGTCCGCGATCCCGCGAACCCGGCGCCCATCGCCGGCTGCATGACGAACCAGGGCGCCACGATCGTCCCCAGACCGACCGCGAGGGCCGGCAACGGCGTCGGATCGCGCACCCAGCCCGGTCCGGCGACCAGGAGGAGCAGCACGGCAAAGGCAACCCCGATCGCGTAGTGGGCGAGGTAGCCTAGGGGGCGCTCCCCTCGGACCGGCGCTGCGGCGGCGATCCGGTCGTGGCGGAAGCGGCCACGGGTCATGTGACCGATCCAGCGGCCGAGCAGAGCGTAGTCGAGCGTCGGCACGCGGAAGCCGCGCCGCAGGACGAACCCCCAGGCGTCCATGAGGGCGGACCCGGCCACGCCCATCACGGTCGCCCGCACCAAGAGTTCCGCCGCGCGTCCGACAGGGTCAAGTTCGCCGATCATGAGGTGCGCTCGCTTCCATCCCCCGTCGGGTCGACGCGCGTCACCGAGATGAGGTCGAGGCCGGCATTCCGGAGCGCGTCGAGCAGCCCGTGGAGTGCAGACTGGTCCAGGGCTTCGGCGACGATGTCGGTGGTTCCGTCCGGCAGTCTGGTCAGGGCATGGCCGTCCAGCCAGGACGTCCAGCGTGCGTCCAGGTGTGCGTCGACGCGGATCACGTAGCGGGCGGTGGCGCCCAGGGCGTTCATGGTGCTCCTTTCGTGCAGCCGGCCGGGAGCGGCCGGTTCGATGTCATGACAGGAGCGTCGCGGTTGCGGTGGTGAATCGACATCACCACAGGTGGTGATCGCCGGTGGTGATTCCGCGCCTGGCACGCGGCGCGTGTCTCGTCCGACGGGAGTGGATGCCCGAAGGTCAGCGAGGGCCGAGCAGCCCGAGTTCCTCGGCCCTCGTTACGGCGGCGCGACGCGAATTGACGCCGAGCTTCGCGAAGATGTTCTTCGTGTGCGTTCGCAGGGTGTTGAGCGAGACGAACAACTGCGAGGCGATCTCGGGTCCCGGGAGGTCTGTGGCGAGCAGCCGGAGCACTTCGTGTTCGCGATCGCTGAGCGGTTCGACCAGGCCGGCGTGTGCGCGCGAGGGCGTGGGGCTCGGGTCGAACGCAGCGGCGACCCGCCGAGCGTAATCGGCGTTCGGTGCACGCCGCGCGGCGTCGCGTGCGAGCAGGGCGGCGTTCGGGCCCAGGTCGACGATGGCACGCACCAGACCCTCGGGTTCGGCGAGGACGATCGCCCGATCCATCGAGGATGCTGCCCCGGTTCGGTCACCAGCCGCGGCCCGCGCCATCGCCTGCAGGCCCGTGAGCTCCACGACCGTGCGCATCCGACCACCGGCGTGCGCCTCGTCCAGGAGGCGTTCGATGAAGGCGGTCGTCTCCTCCAGCCCTCCCGCGAGACCGGTCTTCGAGGCGTGAGCGACACGAGCGTGTGCGAGCGTGACGTGCTCGTGTTCGTGCACGTAGGCGACCGGCTCGTTCATCGTGCGGCCGCGGGCGGACGCCCAGGCCAGCGTGTCGGCATGGAGGCCGAGGTTCGTCCGGAGGCGAGCCCGGACGGATGCGATCGGTCGAACCTCCGGGAAGAAGTCCGCGTTGTAGGCGTGTTCCGCCTCGTCCAGCAGGCGAATTGCCGCCGCGTGATCCCCGGCGGCTGCCCGAAGGCCTGCGCGACACGCCAGGCTCCGGTGCGTGTGCTGCGGTAGCCCGGCTGCATCGCCAAGCGCCGTGCTCGCCTCGAGGCGCTCGGCGGCCGCGCGGAGGTCACCCTGCTCGAGATCGAGCGCGGCGAGCCCGACCAGCATGTCCGCGCTGCCCCGGAGCGGGGGTGACGCCGCCATCCCGATTGCGAGGCCGCGCTCGAGCGTGCCTCGCGCCTCGGCGAGCCGGCCCTGCGCGATCCGGATGTCCGCCATGGCGAGCAGTCCGCCGAGCATGTCCGCCTCGTGGCCGGCGCGTGCGAGATCCGTGAGGGCGCCTTCCCAGGTCTCGTGCGCAGCCTCCAGGTCACCGCGACTCCACAGCGCGAGGGCGAGTATCCCGGCGGCGCCCCCGCGCTCGAGCGGCTGGTCATCGAGCGCGACATCGTGGGCCACTTGCGCATACCGGATCGTGGCGTCGAGATCGCCCTGCAGACGGGCGCTGGCGGCCCGGTAGAGCGCCGCAGCCCCAGGCAGGTGGGCCAGTGCCGTGGGGTGCCGGACGAGCATCCCGTCAGCCTCGGCGGTCGCGCGCGCCTTCGCGGAGGCTGCGGCGGGGATCCACCGATCGACGGCCTCGAGTCGAGCCTGCACGCCGCGAAGCTCCCCCGTGGCGAGCAGGGCACCGGCGTGGGCGATGGCAAGCACGGGACGGTTCGCGAAGGTGTCGTCCGGCAGGGCATCCAGCCAGCGACGCAGCGTGGCCTCCTGCCGCGTACGTCGGAGGTCGTGCGCCGCGAGCTCGATGAGGTCCGCTGCGTGCCCGGCATCCCCGGCCGCGAGCGCGTGGTCGATTGCCGCCGCACTGTCCCCGTTGGCTGCCCACCAGGCACTCGCCCTCGCGTGAAGGCGCGCCGGGTCGTCGGGTCGCTGCTCGCGCAGGCGCACGCGGAGCAGGTCGGCGAAGAGGTGATGGTAGCGATACCACTGTCGGCGATCGTCGAGTGGGATGAGGAACAGGTTCGCCCGGTCCAGCGCCTCGAGCGTGGCGGCGCCCCCGTCCGTGCCCGTGACGGCATCGGCCAACGGGCCCGTGATCCGGTCCAGGATCGAGGTCGCAAGGAGGAACGCACGGACCGCCGGCGGCTGCCTGTCGAGGACCTCGTCCGCGAGGTAGTCCACGATGTGGCGATCGTCGCCGGCAAAGGCGGCCACGAACGTTCCCGGATCGGCCCTCCCACGAAGCGAGATCGCGGCGAGCTGCAGGGCCGCGATCCACCCCTCGGTTCGGGCTTCCAGGCGGCCGACGTCGCCGTCGGCGAGCGTGAGGCCCATGCGCTCGTTGAGGTACGCCGCAGCCTCGTCCGGGGTGAAGCGCAGGTCGGCCGCGCGAATCTCCAGGAGCTCGCCGCGTGCACGGAACCTGGCAATGGGGAGCACGGGATCCGAGCGGGTCACGAGGACGAGATGCGCCTGGGCGGGAAGGTGTTCGAGCAACGTCGTGAGACTGTCGGCGACGTCCCGGCTGTCGACGACGTGGAGGTCGTCGAGGACGAGGAATGTGTCACCATCTCCTGCCGCCAGGCCGTTCACGAGGGACGTCACGGCGAGATCGGTCCGGCCCTCCGTTTCGAGGTGCCCCAGCGCGGCAGCTCCGGCCCCGGGGATGGCGCGCTCGACCGCTGCCGCAACGTAGGTCCAGAACCTGCCGGGATCTGCATCCGCCGCGTCGAGCGACACCCACGCCACGGACGCGGTTCCGCGCAGGCCGGCGATCCACTGTGCGACAAGGGTGCTCTTGCCGAAGCCCGGCGGCGCGGAGACAAGGACGAGCCGTGGCACGCCCGCGCGCCCCAGGCGATCGAGCAGGCGGACCCGATCGATCGTCGTGGGGCGTGGGCGCGGCGGCTGGAGCTTCGTCTCGATCAGCGCAGTCACGACCGCCCGGATGATGACGCCCGCGGCCGTCACCTGCCAACCCGACCCGTGTTCGCCCTGCACGAGGCGGGGCCCACGACTATCCGGTCGGTTCCAGGACCACCACGGTCGTGGCCACCGGCCGCTCCGCGGCGAGCGACGTGATGTCGTTGCCCCAACCGGGATAGTCCCGGAACAGTGCCCACAGGCGGTCCCGCTCGTCGCCGGCCGCGGCTCGGGCGCGAACGGTTCGCGTGCCGCCTGGCAGGACCACGACGGCCTCGGGGTGGGCCTTGAGGTTGAGCCACCACGCCGGCTCGGTCTCGCCCCAGCCGTTCATGGCGAGGGTGACGAGGTTCGCGCCGTCCTCGTAGTAGCCGATGATCGCGGTCCGCGGGCGGCCGCTTCGCCGTCCCGTGGTCGTGATTCGGAGCATGCCGAATGCCTTCCCTCGCTGGGGGTTCGAGAGTCCGAACCGGCCGCCCGTGATGCGATGGGCGAAGCGGTGCAGGAGCCAGAACGTCCGGATCAGTGGCCGCGGCGGGGGCGATGCTGCGCCGGGGTCGCGGCCCTCATCGGCGGTCGTGGTCGTGGTCGTCGTCGTCATGTCTTGCCTCCCGTGTGGATCAACCGGTCGTCCTGGATCTGTCGGTGGCGCAGCTTCAGGCCGCGATTGCGCCGCGCTGCACCCGGCCACCGCCCGGTCGCGAGCTCATCCGTCGCAGGCCGTCGCGGACCGCGCCGTCCGGGCCGCGAAGCCCATCCCCAAGGCCCCAGGAGATCACGATCGAGCCGAGCCAGATGAGGCCGCCGGCGAGCGCGACCGGGGGCAGGGCGCCGACGACGCCGAGGACCCAGAGGGCTCCGGGCACGATCGGCTCGTGGGCGACGTTGAACAGTGGGATCGCCCGCGCGGCCACGTGTCCGGGCCGCTTCGGCTGGCCGACGCCGAGGGCGAGCGGCAGGGATGGGACGAGGGAAAAGCCGATCGCCGTGGCGATCCCGAGGCCGTGCTCCTTGGCCTCGGCGTTGCCGACGATCGCCAGCCACAGCCCGGCCACGATGAGGGCGTGGCGGCGGCGAGGCCGGAAGCGCAGCCGTGCAAACCGTGCGGGTGCTGGGGTCACGGCGGGCGCTGGAGCGCCGGCGGACGGCGCGGCGATGGCCTCGCCGCTCGTCGTGCCCCGGTCGCCCGAGCCGGGCGTCGTCGCGGTCGCGGCGTGATTGAAGCCCTTGAAGGTCATCCACAGGCCGACCGAGAGCTCCCAGACGAAGATGGGGGCCACCGCGATCCCGGAGTAGATCGAGCCGAGCTCGTGAAGCCCGAGCACGACTCCGACTACCGAACTGATGAGGAGCGGCGCGCCGATGAGCCCGAGCGCCGGCATCCAGCGCGGGACGAGTCGCGTTCGGTACAGGACGGTCGCGAACATGAAGGCGTTGAACCCGGCCATGAGACTGGGGCCGAGGATGAAGGTCCAGTCCCGAAACCCGACCAGGCCCTGGCCAACGGCGATAAGCGTCGCCTCGTCGCCGCCCGCCGCCGGTCCGGCCTGCCGGATCGACACGACCGCGAGGAGAGCGCAGATCCCGGGGACGATCACGGCCGCCTCGATGAGGCGGGTCGCCACGAAACCGAGGGCGAGGCTCTCGTGGTGGCGGCGCAGCACCGAGAACACGGCGACCGCGGAGCCGACGCAGGTCAGGGCGTTGACGAGATCGAGCAGGCAGGCGACCAGGATCTGGGTGTCGCTGCCCGGCCCGACGATGTAGCCCGGATCGGTGAGGACCGGGGCCAGCAGGAGGGCCGCCGGGATCGAGCTGGCGAACGTGATGAGGTAGAAGAGGCCGCTCGCGAAGGCCGCCCTTCGTGTCGGATCCGCTGCCGTGGTGCGTGCCATGGTTCCGTCTCCCTGAGTGCGCGTCTCCCGTGGGATGTCCGACGGGAGAGGCTCGTCGCAGCGTCAAGGTCGACCAGGTGAGCGGGCATCACCAGACGTGGTGATGCTGGTGGTGATTTGCTTCCCGCGGCGAGGGGGGCGATGGCACCGACGGAGCGCTCGGGGCCG
>CAZVDO010000097.1:0-5755 GCA_964625345.1 uncultured Anaerolinea sp.
TCGATGATCACGCCGTACAGCGCCGTCCACAGCGAACCCACCCCGAACGCCAGCGTGAAGTAGACCGCGAACGCGGTGTCACGCACGCCCGTCGGGACCGCGTCCGCGAGGAGGGCCTGGAGCTGCGGGCTCTCCGCGAACGAGAACAGGCCCATCACCACGAGCCCGATCCAGAGGCCGACGAGCCCGGATCCCACGGAGATGAAGATCGCGAACCCGATCGCGCCGCCGACGTAGGCACCCACGATCGCCGGCCGCCGGCCCACCCGGTCGGACAGCCAGCCCGCGACCAGCGGCATCGGCACGGACAGCACGATCAGGACCGCGTACATCACGTTGGTGGTCTCGGGCGGGAGGTGCAGCACGGTCGTCAGGTAGATGAGCGAGAAGAGGTTGGCGACGCCGAGCCCCCGACCCCCGCCGCCGAGGACCGAGGACAGGTAGATCCGGCGGAGCGTTCGATCGCGGATCACCACGCGCAGGGCGTCGCGGACCGATCCGTGGGCGATCGCCGCTGCCCGGTCCGAGCCGGTCTCCCGCACCCAGCGCAGGATCGCGAGCGCGATGAGGGCGCCGGGCACGCCGAAGAGGATCGACACCCCGCGCCACCCGACGGCGGCCATCAGGAGCGGACCCAGGAGCGCCACGACGACCGTCCCCACGTTCCCGCCGGAGATGTGGGCGCTGATCGCGAACCCGCGCCGCTCGGGCGGGAACTGCTCGGCGAGCAGTCCGTTGCCGACCGGGTGCTGCGGGGCGCCGCCGACCCGCGAGGCCACGTTGATCACCGCGAACGGCGCGAAGGACGGCGCCGCCGCCTGGCCCGCGAAGCCGAGCCCGAACAGCAGCCCGAACCCCCCGAGCAGCGACCGCCGTGAGACCCGCCGCGTGGTCCAGGCAAACGTGGACTGGACGAGCCCAGACGCGATCGCGCCGAATGCCGCGAGGAACGCGATGGTCTCCACGCCCACGTGGAACTCGTCGACGATCGCCAGGAAGATGAGCGGCAGCACCACGGCCTGGGCGTGGTTGACCGCGTGGGCGATGGAGAGGAGCCACAGGGTTCGTTCGGGCCGGATCGCGGCGTCCGCCTCGGCGCCGGGTGCCGTGCCGGCGTGCCTCATCAGGCCCGACCCAGGTAGAACGCCGCCCGACCCGCATCTCCGGCCTCGTTGAGCCGGGCGACCACGGCGTGCCACTCGGCCAGCTGGGCGTCGTCCGGGGGCACGGTCGGGCCGCGGAACCAGGAGCCGGGCTCGCGCCACGCGAGGTCGCGCCGGATCTGCTCACTCGCGATGACCTCGACCGGCGTGGAGTCGAAGGCGACGTCGAGGACGCGAAGGCCGGCCTCCGCGGCGAGAAGTTCGAGACTCCGGCGCGTGTGGACGACGAGGTGGCGCGGCGGGTCCAGCTCCCACCAGTCGGCCCCGTACGTGCGCCAGAACCACGTGCCCATGACGGGCGTGCGCAGGAGCAGCCGCCCGTCCGGCGCCAGCCGGGCGGCCAGGGCCCGCAGCGTGGCGCGCGGGTCCGGCACGTGCTCGAAGGCGTGGTGCATGGCGATCAGCCGGTAAGTACCGTCCGTCGATTCGATGTCACCGCGGCGAATCGGCACGCCACGGTCCACGAGGTCGCGATCGAGGAATGGCTCGAGGCCGAGCAGCCGGTCGAACCCGATCTCGCGCAGCGAGACGAGCCACGACGCGCGGCGCCCGCAGCCCACGTCGAGGATCGTGTCGTGGACGCTGCGCAGGCCCGCCCGCCGGGCCATGTCCGCGATGCCGGGGCTGATCCGGTGGTCCGCCGGCACGAACCGGCGCAGGGCCCGCGCGGCGACGCGGCTGCCGCCGAAGAGCCGCCGGTCCGTCGCCGCACGGACGGCGCGGCGCTCGATCGGTGAACGGGTCGCGGGTTCCGGTTCCGGCGTCCCGGGTTCGTAGTAGGCCGGCGGATAGTGCCGCCCGAGGTCGGCGGGGATGGCGTCGATGGCCAGCACGCCGCAGTCCCCGCAGCGGGCGTAGCCGTAGCGCTCCCGGGTGCCGAAGAGCATCTCGCGAAGCACGTACCGCTCCGGGTCCCCGGACCAGCGGCAGATGGGGCACGTCCAGGGCAACGGCATGGCCTCGGTAGGGCGCCCGCGCGGCGGCAGGCTGCCGCGATTCTAGGGGCGGGCCGGGATCAGAACAGGTCGAGGTAGCGCTCGACCTCCCAATCGGAGACCTGCGTTCGGTAGGCGTCCCACTCGGCGCGCTTGGCCTCCGCGAAGTGGCCGTAGACGTGCTCGCCGAGGGCCTCGCGAATGACGCCGTCGCGGGCCAGCTCGTCGAGCGCCTCGCCCAGCGTGCCCGGCAGCTCCCGGATGGAGCGGGCAGCAATGGTTGCCGCGTCCATCTCGAAGAGTGACTCCTCGACCGGATCGCTGAGGGCGAGGCCCTGTTCGACCCCGTCCAGTCCGGCGGCGATCATGGCCGCGAAGGCGAGGTACGTGTTCGACGACGGGTCGGGGCAGCGAACCTCGATCCGGGTGCCCTCGATCGACTTGCCGGGTGAGACCGTGGGTACTCGGATCAGCGCCGATCGGTTGGTCCGACCCCAGGTGAGGTACGTGGGCGCCTCGTACCCCGGCACGAGCCGCTTGTACGAGTTCACCAGCGGGGCGAGCACCGCGATCATCCCCCTCGCATGGGCGAGGATCCCGGCCATGTACGACTTGGCGAGCGGCGAGAGTCCGTAGGCGGAATCCGGATCGGCGAAGGCGTTCCGGCCCTCGGCGATCGAGTACAGGCTCTGGTGCGTGTGCATGCCCGATCCGTTGATCCCGTGGATGGGCTTGGGCATGAACGTCGCGTACAGCCCGTGCTGCTGGGCGATCGCCTTGAGCGTGAACTTGAAGGTCACCGCGTTGTCGGCGGCCTGGAGCGCGTCGGCGTACTCGAAGTCGATCTCGTGCTGGCCGGCCGCGACCTCGTGATGGGCCGCCTCGACCCGGATCCCGAATGCCTCGAGCGCGTCGACCATGTCCTGGCGGACCTCCTGGGCGAGGTCCGTCGAGAAGTCGAAGTAGCCGGCCTGGTCGTGGGGCAGCGGCTCGATCCCGCCGTCCGCGCCGCGCCGGAGTAGGAAGAACTCGAGCTCGGGTCCCATGTTGACGACGAACCCCAGGTCCCTCGCCCGCTCGACCTGTCTCCGCAGGACGTGCCGCGGGTCACCCACGAAGGGCTCGCCGCGCGGCGTGAACACGTCGCAGATGACCCTGGCCGTGCCGCGCGGCCCGCTGCCCGGCTGCCACGGGATCTCGGAGAACGTGGCCATGTCCGGCACCAGGTACTGGTCGCTCTCCGCGATCCGGGTGAACCCTTCGATGGACGAACCGTCGAACCAGGTGCCGTGCGCGACGGATCCCTCGAGCTGGTGGATCGGGATGGTCACGGCCTTGACCGCGCCGATGATGTCGGTGAACTGGAGTTGCACGAACCGGATCCCCGCCGCCTCGGCAGCGCGGATCCGGTCGGTGGCGTCGGGCGCCGGCGCGGCCATCGCGCGACTCAGTACTGGAAGAGCAGCTCGCGGTACTTCGGCAGCGGCCAGAGCTCGTCGGCGACGACCGCCTCGAGCGCATCCGCGGCCGCCCGCAGGTCGGCCTGGGCAGGAATGACCTTGCTGACGATGGCCTTCGCCTCGGCATGCACGGAACCCGCGGCATGCGCGTGGTGGAGGGCCGACTCGAGGGCGTCGATCGCATCGACGAGGTCGTCCGTCATCGTCGCCACCTTCGCGGCCACGGCGGTGGCGCCGCGGGATGCCGAGGCGGCACCCAGTTCGCCGAGGTATCGCACCGCGGCCGGCAGGATCATCGTGCGGGCCATGTCGATGGCGCAGCTCGCCTCGATCGTGCCCACCTTGACGTAGCGCTCCCAGAAGATCTCGACGCGCGACGCCAGCTCGCGCTCGGACAGGACGCCGAACTTCTTGAACAGGGCCTTGGCCCGGCCGGTGCCGAGCGCCGGGAGGGCGTCAACGGTGGTCGGATTGTTCGGCAGGCCGCGGCGGGCGGCCTCGGCGTGCCACTCCTCCGAGTAGCCGTTGCCCTCGAACAGGACCTGCTTGTGGTCCTTGACGATGCCGCCGAGGATCCGGGTCAGGCCCTCGAAGTCGCCGGGCTCCAGCTTGTCGAGATCGTCGGCGAGGTCGGAGAGCGAATCCGCCACGGCGGTGTTGAGGACCGTCTGCGGCCAGTAGATCGGGGCGGACGAACCGACGGCCCGGAACTCGAACTTGTTGCCGGTGAAGGCGAAGGGCGAGGTCCGGTTCCGGTCGGTGGCGTCCTTGGGCAGGACCGGCAGGGAGGTCACGCCGAGCTCGACGTTGCCGCCCTTCTTCGAGCCCGACGCGGGACCCTTCTCGAGCTGCTCGAGGACGTCGACCAGCTGCGAGCCGAGGAACACGGACATGATCGCCGGGGGCGCCTCGTTGGCCCCGAGCCGGTGGTCCTGGCCGGCGTCCGCGATGCTCGCCCGGAGGAGGTCGGCGTGCACGTTGACGGCCCGAATGACCGCGGTGAGGAACGCGAGGAACTGGGCGTTCGCGTCGGGGTCGTTGCCCGGGTCGAGGAGGTTCTCCCCGTCATCCGTGGCCATCGACCAGTTGTTGTGCTTGCCCGAGCCGTTGATCCCGGCGAAGGGCTTCTCGTGGATGAGGAACATGAGCCCGTGCTGCGGCGCGAGCTTCCGCATCGTGCTCATGACGATCATGTTGTGGTCCGACCCGACCGAGGTCGCCTCGAAGACCGGGGCCATCTCGAACTGGGCGGGCGCGACCTCGTTGTGGCGCGTCTTGGCCGGGATGCCGAGCCGCCAGAGCTCGCGGTCGAGATCCATCATGAAGGCCAGGATCCGCTCCCGGATGGAGCCGAAGTACTGGTCCTCCAGCTCCTGGCCCTTCGGGGACGGGGCGCCGAACAGGGTCCGGCCGGCCAGGACCAGGTCGGGGCGCTGCTCGGCGAGCCGGCGATCGACGAGGAAGTACTCCTGCTCCGGGCCGATCGTCGTGAAGACCCGCTTCGTGGAGGCGTTGCCGAACCAGCGGAGGATCCGCAGGGCCTGCTTCCCGAGTGCCTCCTGCGAACGCAGGAGCGGGATCTTGTGGTCGAGGGCCTCGCCCGTGAACGAGACGTAGGCCGTCGGGATCGTCATGGTGACGCCGTTCGGCTCGACCTGGAGGAAGATCGGGCTCGTGACGTCCCAGGCCGTGTAGCCGCGGGCCTCGAACGTCGCCCGGATGCCGCCCGACGGGAAGGAGCTCGCGTCCGGCTCGCCCTGGACGAGGTTCCGGCCGGAGAACTCCGCGATGGACCGGCCGTCCCCGGTCGGCGTCAGGAAGGAATCGTGCTTCTCCGCGGTGGAGCCGGTCATCGGCACGAACCAGTGGGTGAAGTGGGTGGCGCCGTGCGCCATCGCCCACTCCTTCACCCCGTGGGCCACGGCGTCCACGATCGCCGGGTCGAACGGCTCGTGACCGTCGATGGTGGCCCGCAGCTTCTCGAAGATCGGCTTGGCGAGGTACTGCCGCTGGGCCGCCTCGTGGAAGACGTACTGGCCGTAGATGTCGGCGCCGGCGAACTCGAGGTACTCCTCGGTGGAGCCGACGGTGTGGTTGGCGATCGTCTCGATGGCGGTCTGGCGGGCGGTCATGGGTCTCCTGCCGGCGGGCGGCTGGGCGGTTGTGGGTCGACAGCGCTCCTGGTGTCATCCGGACG
>CAZVDO010000098.1:0-5613 GCA_964625345.1 uncultured Anaerolinea sp.
TTGGGCGAGGTGACCCGCTGCCCGCCACGTACCGACGCGAGCGCCTGGAGGATCGCCTCGCGGTTGGCCCCGCTGGCGTCGAGGAGCCTCTGCCCCTCGCCGCCCACCTCGGCCGTGCCGAGCAGCAGGTGCTCGGTGGAGGTGTACTCGTCGCCCAGCCGGCGCGCCTCCTCCTGGGCACGGTCGACCACCCGCCGCGCGCGCGGGTCGAGGGCCAGCGAGCCGCCCTGGATCTTGGCCCGCCGGGCCAGGATCGCCGCGAGCTCGCCGCGGAAGGCCGGCAGGTCCACGCCGAGGCGCCGGAGCGTCTCGGCCGGCACCCCGTCGTCGGGTTCGACGAGCGCGCTGAGGAGGTGCTCGGCGTCGAGCACGGGGCTCTGGAGCCGCTCCGCGAGCTGCTGGGCGGCGAGGACGGCCTCCTGGGCCTTCTGGGTGAACCGATCGAGTTGCATGGGTGAATTCCTGGAGCTGGCTCCGTGCGGCGGGGCTAGGCCCGCGGGTCTGGCTGGTCGACGAGGTCGAGGAAGGTGGTGGCGGCGGCGCGCTCCGCTTCGGACAGGTTGGCCGGCAGCACGACCCGCACCTTCACGTACAGGTCCCCGCTGCCCTCGCCCTTGAAGCGCGGCATGCCCTGGCCGGTCAGCCGGAAGGACCGCCCCGACTGGGTCCCGGCCGGCAGCGTCAGCAGCACCCGGCCCTTCAGGGTCGCGACCGGAATCGCGCCGCCCAGGAGGGCCTCGCGGAGCGTGACGGCAACCTCGCGCTCGAGGTCGGCACCACGCCGGGTGAACGTCCGGTTCGGCGTGACCTTGACCACGACCACGAGGTCGCGCCCGTCGGGGCCCTTGCCGGTCAGCCGGATGCGACTGCCCGTGTCGACGCCTCGCGGGATCGTGACATCGAGCCGCCGCCCGTCGATCTCGACCCGCCGGGTCGTCCCGTGGAACGCCTCCTCGAGCGAGATCTCGGCAGTCGCCTCGACCGCGGCGAGCGCCCTCGCGCCCCCGGCGCGCCCATTGCCGCCCGAGGCGTGGCCGTGTCCGGCGCGCGACCCGACGCCCATCCCGGCGAGGATGTCGTCGATCGAGCCGCCCGAGGCACCACCTCGACGCGTGCTCGTGCCGCCGCCGTCCCCGAACATCATCCGGAAGAAGTCGCTGAAGCCCTCGGCATCGCCCGAGGTGCGGAATTCGTAGCGGACCCCGCCCGGCGACGCACCGGCGCCGCCGAAGCCCGCGTAGCCCGCGAAGGGACCGCCGGGCCCGAACGGATCGCCCGCCCCGCCAGCGCCCGGCCCCGCGGCACCCGCGCGAGCGTACGCCTCCCAGTCCTTGCCGAACCGGTCGTACTTGGCCCGCTTGTCCGGGTCGGACAGGACCTCGTTGGCCTCGTTGATGTCCTTGAACCGCTGCTCCGCGGCCTTGTCGCCGGGCTTCTTGTCCGGGTGGTGCTCGCGGGCGAGCTTCCGGAAGGCCTTCTTGATGTCGGCCCCGGACGCGGTCCTCGGCACGCCGAGGATCTGGTAGTAGTCGCGGACATCCACCATCAGCTCATCGCCGTCGGTCGGGCCGGTCCTGCCTCCGAACCGCTGCGCGCCCGAGGTGCCCGTGTCGGGCCGGTCGTGCGCGTGCGCGTCCCCGCGTGGCCTGGCCTCGCCCGACGGCGCCTCCGATCGCTGCTAGACCACGACGGCCGGCTGGTCGGACGTCGGGTAGCTCGGGGTCCGGATGGTCTCGCTGCCGCGCGGCCCACCCGAACGCGGGTCGGCCTTGCTCGGCGTCGCCAGGGGCTTGGGACGGCGCCGGAGCGCCGCCTCGAGCACCTGGTCCATCGAATCCGCGAGCACGAGCTTGATGGACTTCCGGATCTCCTCGGGGATGTCCCGGAGGTCCTTCTCGTTCTTCCTGGGCAGGATCACCGTCTTCGCCCCGGACAGGTGCGCGGCGAGGATCTTGCTCTTGAGGCCGCCGATCGGCAGCACGCGCCCGCGGAGGGTGATCTCGCCGGTCATGGCGACATCCTTGCGGACCGGGATGCCGGTGAAGGCGGAGACCATCGCCGTGACCATGGTCACGCCGGCCGACGGCCCGTCCTTGGGGATGCCGCCCGCCGGGACGTGGATGTGGAGCGTCTGCTTCTCGAACGTCTCCCGGTTGATCCCGAGCTCCGAGGCATGGCTCCGGATCCAGGACAGGCCGGCACGCGCCGATTCGCGCATGACCTCGCCCAGCTGGCCGGTGAGGATGAAGTCCTCCTTGCCATCCATGCGGGTGACCTCGACCGCGACGACGTCGCCGCCGACCTCGGTGACCACGAGGCCCGTGGCCGAGCCCACCTGGTCCTCCGGCTCGAGCTCGCCGTACTCCCAGCGCGGTGGCCCGAGGTACTCCACGAGCTTCTTGCGGTCAACGATCGTCTTGCGCTTGCGGCCCTCGGCCACGGTCCGGGCGACCTTGCGCATCACGTTCGCGATCTCGCGCTCGAGGTTCCGGACGCCGGCCTCGTGGGTGTACGCCTGCACGAGCTCGACCATCGCCTCGTCGGTGATCTCGACCTGGCTGGCCTTGAGCCCGTGGTTCTCCATCTGCTTGGCGACGAGGAACCGCTTGCCGATCTCGATCTTCTCGCGCTGGGTGTAGCCGGGCAGCTGGATGATCTCCATGCGATCGCGGAGGGCCGCGGGGATCGGGTCGATCAGGTTGCCGGTGGCCACGAACAGGACCTTGCTGAGGTCGAACGGCACCTCGAGGTAGTTGTCCTGGAACGAGTTGTTCTGCTCCGGGTCGAGGACCTCGAGCAGGGCCGACGACGGGTCGCCCCGGAAGTCCATGCCGATCTTGTCGATCTCATCGAGCATGAACACGGGGTTGTTCGTGCCTGCGGTCTTCACGTTCTGGATGATCCGGCCGGGCAGCGCGCCGATATACGTGCGCCGATGGCCGCGGATCTCCGCCTCGTCGTGGATGCCGCCGAGGCTCATCCGGACGAACTTGCGGCCCATGGCCCGCGCCACGCTCTTGCCGAGCGAGGTCTTGCCCACGCCGGGCGGGCCGATGAGGGCGAGGATGGGGCTGCGGATGGTGTCGGCCAGCGAGCGGACGGCGAGGTACTCGAGGATCCGCTCCTTGACCTTCTCCAGGCCGTAGTGGTCCTCGTCGAGGATCGCGGCGGCCTCCTTGATGTCGTAGCGATCCTCGGTCGTGACGTTCCACGGGAGGCTCACGAGCCAGTCGACGTAGGTCCGGATGACGCCGACCTCGGGGGAGGCGGACGGGATCCGGCTCATCCGGTCGACTTCCTTGAGCGCCCGGGCCTTGACCTCGTCGGGCATGCCCGAGGCTTCGACCTTCTCGCGGAGCTCGTTGACCTCGGACTGCTGCGGATCGTCCTCGCCGAGCTCCCGCTGGATGGCCTTCAGCTGCTCGCGGAGGATGTATTCCCGCTGGGTCTTGTCCATCTCGGACTTGACCTCGGACTGGATCTTGCCCTTGAGCTCGAGGATCTCGATCTGGCGGGCCAGGAAGTTGGAGACCAGCTTGAGCCGCTCGGCGATGTCGACGGTCTCGAGCAGCTCCTGGCGCTGCTCGGTGGTCATGTCCGGGCTGTAGGCGGTCATGTCCGCCAGCAGGCCGGGCTCGCTGATGTTCTTCGCCGCGACGGCCGCCTCGGGCGGCACGGGAGCGCCGGCCTGGACGTACTGCTCCACCTGGGCCTGGACCGAGCGCATGAGCGCCTCGATCTCCACGTTCGCCGGAGTGGTGTCGTGGAGTTCCTCGATGCGGGCGAGCAGGTACGGCGCCGACTGCACGAATCCGTGCACGCGGACCCGCGTCTGGCCCTGGACGATGGCTCGCACCGTGCCGTCCTGGAGCTGGACCACCTGGGCGATCTTGGCGAGGGTGCCCACGCCGTACAGCTCCCCGGGCTCGGTCACGTCTTCCTGGTCCGCCTCACGCTGCGTGACGAGCACGATCGGGCTGGCCGCCTCGGTGGCGGCATTCAGCGCGGCGACGCTCTTCTCGCGGCCCACGGTGAGGGGCACGATCATCTCCGGGAAGATGACCGTCTCGCGAAGGGCGACGAGCGGCAGCTCCCGAAGGGTGGGTTGGGTCCGCTCGGCGTCCCGGCTGGACGGTCGCTTGGCCATCGAATGGTTCTCCTGTCTGGTGCTCCGGCACCCCGGCGGTGCCACGGCACCGATGTCGTTGCGGCGTCGGGCGCCCGATCGGCGCCCGGCGAAGGTGCGGGTGTCGCCGTGGGGCGGCACCCGCGTGATGGTTCGGTCAGGTCGTGGGCGCGCCTGCGGCGGCCGCACTGGGCGCCGGTGCGGCCTCGTCGTCGGCAGAGCCGTCCGGCTCTCCCGCCGCCGCGGCCATGGCGGCGCCCTCGTCGTAGAGGCGCTCGAGAATCCTCGTTCCGAGGCGCTCCTCGAGCTCGAAGAGGATGCGGACCCCGGCGAGGTTCACGCCGAGGTTCTGGGTCAGGTGCCGGATCCACATGACCCGGCGGATGTCGTTCTCGGAGTAGAGGCGGATGTTCGTCGGGGTCCGGGCGGGGCAGACCAGGCCGGCGTCCTCGTAGATCCGGAGCGTCCGGGGATGGACGCTCACGATGCTCGCCGCCACGCTGATGACGTAGACGGGTCGCCCGGGATCACGCGGATCGGTTCGGCGGATGGTCACGCGCACGGGTCTCGACGCCTCCGGCTCAGGCCTTCGAAGCCTCGGCCGCAACCTCGGCCGGGCGGTTCGCGTTGCCATCGCTGACGGGGGAGATGCGGATCTGGCGCGGCTTCATCTGCTCGGCCTTGGGGATCTCGAGCTTGAGCACGCCGTGCTCGAACGTGGCGGCGGCCTTGTCGGGCTCGAGCCCGTTGGGCAGGGTGACCGACCGGCTGAAGCTGCCGCGGCGGATCTCCTGGACCAGGTAGCTGCCGTCCTCGGCCTGGCGCTGGTCCTCGGTCCGGCCCGAGATGGACAGCGTGCCGTTCTCGATCAGGATCTCGACATCCTCGGGCTTGATGCCCGGGAGCGACGCCTCGATCACGAGGGCATCCGGGGTCGTGATCACGTCGAGGGGAAGGGCCGGGCCCTCGAAGGCGCCGGTCCAGGTGAATGGTCGGAAGACGTCGTCATCGAAGAGTCGATCCATCGCCCGGCGAAGGGTCATGAACTCGCCGCGTGGCGAGGGTCGGCGCACGATCGTCATGTCGCACACCTCCTGTGCACTCGTGTTGTGTTCCCCGCCCCGACCCATCGCCGGGGCGCTTCGGACCACCGCGATCCGAATACGCGCATCCTAGAAACCTGACAATGACGTTGTCAAGTATCTGGCAGGTTACGGTTTCTTGATTGTCGGGCGCGGCTCTGGCAGACGCACGCCGAGGCCGTGGCTGCCTCCAACGGCGCGGGCGGAGGGTTGGAGCGGGAGCGCAGGAGCGGGCGGCCGGCGTGGCCGGGCGGACGTCAACCGGCCCCCGCGGGCCGGCCGCGATCAGGCGGTCGGGGCGACCGCGACGTCGTCGTCGCCGATGAGCTGCGCGTGCAGGAGCTCGGCGCACTCGTTCGGCCCGATCGCGATCACCTTGTCCCCGACGCGGAGGGTCATGTCGGG
>CAZVDO010000099.1:0-5571 GCA_964625345.1 uncultured Anaerolinea sp.
GTGGTCGAGATCCAGGACGAGAAGAGCCAGCACAAGAACAAGGCCAAGGCGATGGCCGTCCTGCGCGCGCGCCTGCAGGACGCGGAGCGGCGACGCCAGCGCGAAGCGGATTCCGCGGCTCGCCGCTCGATGATCGGGGCGGGGGATCGGGCCGACAAGATCCGCACGTACAACTACCCGCAGGATCGCGTCACCGACCACCGGGTGAACGTCGACCTCTCGAACCTGCCCAGGGTCCTTGACGGCGACCTGGACCGGCTTATCGACACCCTCATCACCACCGACCAGGCCGAGCGTCTGTCCGAAGTCCTCGACGACGCAGGCGAGGCCGGCTGAGGCAATCGTGGCCAGCGTCTCCGATCTCGTCCGGGAGGGAGGCGAGCGGCTTGCCGCGGCCGGGGTCACGTCACCCCGCCTCGACGCCGAGCTGCTGCTCGCGAGCGTGCTCGGCATCGACCGGACCGGCCTCCTCACGCATGGCGACGCGCCGGTGGGGGAGGGCTCGGCGGCCGAGTACCGCGCCGTGCTCGCGCGCCGAGCCGATGGCGAACCCGTGGCCTACCTGCGCGGCGTCCGCGAGTTCATGGGCCTCGCCTTCGCAACCGATCATCGGGCGCTCATTCCGCGGCCCGAGACGGAGCGCCTCGTGGAACTCGTGGAGCTCGAAGTCGGGCGTCGCCTCACCGCCGCGCCGCGGCCGCCCGGGACGCCGCCGATCCGCGTGGCCGATATCGGCACCGGCAGCGGCGCCGTGGCGGTGGCCCTGGCCGTGCGGCTGCGCTCGAGACGCATGCTCGAGCACGTGGACCTGCTTGCGACCGACGACGCGCCGGAGGCCCTCGACCTGGCCAGGGAGAACGCCGTGGGCCACGCCGTGGGGGACGGCATCCGATTCGCCCAGGCCGACCTGCTGCCGCGCCACGAGCCGCCGTTCGACGTCCTCGCGGCCAACCTTCCGTACGTTGCGACCGCCGACCTCGACGCCCTCGCCGCGACCCTGGGTCGCGAGCCGCGCCACGCGCTGGACGGCGGCTCCGACGGCCTCCGGGTGATCGACCGGCTCGTGGCGATCCTGCCGGCCGCGCTGGCGCCCCACGGCGTCGCGTTCCTCGAGATCGGCGCCGACCAGGCGTCGGCCCTGGGCGCGCTCGTGGAGGCGGTCCCGGGCCGGTGGACCTGCGCCGTCGAGGCGGACCTCGCCGGGCTTCCGCGCATCGCCCGCGTGGAGCGCTGAGCGTGGCCGCGCCCTTCCACCCGCGGTCCGTGCCACCCGAGTTCCCCATCGGCCTCATCACCCTCGACATCGACGGGACGCTCGTCGACGACGACCTCGCGCTCACCGACCGGACGGTCGACGCGGTGCGGGCGGCACGGCGGCGGGGGATCCACGTCTCCATCGCCACGGGGCGCATGACCGCCTCGGCGATCCGGTTCGCCCGCTCGCTGGGCCTCGACGAGCCGGTCATCGGGTACCAGGGCGGGCTGATCCGCGAGATGCCGGTCCGAATGGACGATGTCGGGCGCCTGCTGCTCCATCGGCCACTCGCGGCCGACGTCGCCCGGGCGGCGGTGCGCTGGAGCCGCACGCACGGTCTCGATGCGCACCTGAACCACCTCGAACGCCTGGTCATCCCGGCCGACGACCCGAGCGTGGACGACTACTCGGCGTTCCTCGGGACCCGCGCGACCCGCGTGCCCGACCTGGAAGCCTGGATCCAGCACCCGATCACGAAGGTCGTGGCAGTCGGGGACCCGGGACGGCCCGAGGGGCTGCTCCAGGCGGCGCGCAGGGACTTCGCCGGGCGGGCCGACGTCACGGTGGCCCACCCCCGCTTCCTCGAGTTCGTGGCGCCCGGCGTGTCCAAGGGAACGGCGGTCCGCTGGCTCGCGCGTCGGTGGCGCGTGCCACTCGGGCGCGTCCTGTCGATCGGCGACCAGCGGAACGACCTCGAGATGCTGGCCGCGGTGGGCCACGGCGCGGCGATGCCGTCCAGTCCGGAGGAGGTCCTCGTAGCGGCCCGCTACATCGCGCCGCCGCTCGCGGAGGACGGGTCCGCCCAGCTGATCGAGCGGCTGGCGCTGGCGCCCGTGGCTGCGGCGCGGCGTGCGGCGGCCGACCTCGAGGCCGCCGCAGCACGCTGGAGGGACGGCCGTGGCTGAGGGCTCCGAGGGCGGCCCCGCCAGCACGGAGCGCGCCGCGAGCCGCGCGCGGCCCCTGCGGGTCCTGGACGACGAGGCCGGCCGCGCAACCGCGATCGAGGCGCTCCGGCGCGGGGAGATCGTGGCCCTGCCCACCGACACGGTCTACGGCATCGCGATCCCACTCGAGACTCCCGAAGGCATCGAGCAGCTCTTCGCGGTGAAGCGGCGCCCGCCCCAGAAGGGGATCGCGCTGCTCCTGGGGAGCGTCGAGCAGGGGGCCGAGATCGGGATCCTGGACCACCGGGCACACGCGCTGGCGCGGCGCTACTGGCCCGGTCCGCTCACGATCGTCGTACCCGCACGGCCCGAGGCGCACCTGCCCGAGGTCCTGACGGGCGGCCTGCCCACGGTCGGCCTGCGGCTGCCAGACCATCCCGCGCCCCGGGCCCTGGCGGCGGCCGTCGGGCCGCTGCCGACGACGTCCGCGAACCTGAGTGGTGACCCAGATTCGCTCACCGCGGATGAGGTCGTTGCCCGTCTCGGCGACGCCGTCGCCGTGGTCCTCGACGGGGGTCGCACGCGCGGCGCCGTGCCGTCCACGGTGGTGGACCTCACGCTCGACCCCCCTGTCGTCCATCGCGAAGGCGTGATCCCGGCCGCGGACGTGCTGGCGACGATTGCCGAGACGACCGCAGACGCCCTCGATGGCGAGGCGCCGGCGCGCGAGGAGGACCGGCAGGACCCGTGACGGAGTGTGGGACGATACCCCGGTCCGCGCGACCCCCGGCGGTCGCCCGGCACGCACGGCATGAGGGAGGCGTCGCGGCATGACCGCTCCTACCGACCAGCGGCTCGGCTGGGCATCGCTCGCCGAGGTCGACCCCGACTTGTGGACCGCCATGGTCCAGGAACGGCGCCGCCAGCACGACAAGATCGAGCTGATCGCGAGCGAGAACTACACGTTCGCCGCGGTCATGGAGGCCCAGGGCTCCTGGCTGACCAACAAGTACGCGGAGGGCCTGCCGGGCAAGCGCTACTACGGCGGCTGTGAGTACGTGGACATCGCCGAGCGGCTGGCCCAGGAGCGCGCCCTGGCCCTGTTCCCGGGCGCCGAGCACGTCAACGTCCAGCCCCACTCCGGCGCGCAGGCCAACATGGCCGCCTACTTCAGCGTCCTGCAGCCCGGCGATCGCATCCTGGGGATGAACCTGGCCCACGGCGGCCACCTGACCCACGGCTCGCCGGTGAACTTCTCCGGCCGGCTGTACGAGGTGCACGCCTACGGCGTGAGCGAGACGACGGGCAGGATCGACTACGACGCGCTCGAGGCCACCGCGCGCGAAGTGCGGCCCAAGGTGCTCGTGGCGGGCGCCTCGGCCTACCCTCGGATCTTCGACTTCGAGCGCATGGCGTCGATCGCGCACGGCGTCGGCGCGCTGCTCTTCGTGGACATGGCCCACATCGCCGGCCTCGTCGCCGCGGGCGTCCACCCGAGCCCGTTCCCCCATGCCGACATCGTGACCACCACCACCCACAAGACCCTTCGTGGCGGGCGCGGCGGACTCATCTTCAGCCGGCTCGAGCTGCCGGACGCCGTGGACCGGGCGAACTTCCCGACCGTCAAGGGCAGCCTCGCGGCCCAGGTCGACAAGTCGGTCTTTCCCGGTGTCCAGGGCGGGCCGCTGATGCACGTCATCGCCGGCAAGGCCGTCGGGCTGAAGCTCGCGGCGACCGACGACTTCCGGCGCGACCAGGAGCGCACCGTCGAGAACGCCGCCGTGATGGCCGAGTCCCTTGCGAGTGCCGGGGCCCGCGTCGTCTCGGGCGGCACGGACAACCACCTCATGCTCGTGGATGTCACGCCACTCGGCGTGACCGGCAAGGAGGCGGAGCACCTCCTCGACGAGATTGGGATCACGGTCAACAAGAACGCAATCCCGTTCGATCCGCTTCCCCCGAACACGTCCTCCGGCATCCGCATCGGGACGCCGGCCACGACGACGCGCGGCTTCGGACCCGACGAGATGCGGGCCGTGGCCAGGCTCATCGTGCGGGCGATCACGGAGCGCGAATCGGAGGCGGCGCGGGCGCGGCTCGCGGCCGAGGTCGCCGAGATCGTCGCTCGGTTCCCCGTTCCGGGGCTGCCCGACGAGGCCGCGTGACCCTGATCGCCGATGCCGGCCGCGTCCTGCCGGTGCTCGTCGTGGCCTTCGCCGCGGCCGCGGGCCTCGCCTTCGCGTTGACCCCCCTCGTCCGATCGCTCGTGCATGCCCGCGGGATCGTGGACGCCCCGAATCATCGCCGCGTCAACACGAGCCCGATCCCGCGCGGCGGCGGGATCGCCGTCGCGGTGTCGTTCCTCGTCGTGGGCGTCGGCGCCACGGTCCTGGCGGGCGCGAACCCGGCGCTGCCGCAGCCCTACGGCATCGATTCGGCCGACCTGGCGGCCCTTTTCGCGGGCGGGGCGCTGGCCGCGCTGCTCGGGGCGGCCGACGACCTGTGGGACCTGCGAGCCCGGTGGCAGCTCATCGGACAGCTCGTGCTCGCGGGGCTGGCCGTCGCGATGGGCATCGGGGTCGGCTTCATCAGCAATCCGTTCGGGCCGGGGACGATCGCCTTCGGGGAGCCGTTCGCGATCGCATTCACCACGGTCTGGATCGTCGGGATGATCAACAGCATCAACTTCATCGACGGCCTCGACGGCCTGTCGACCGGGATCGTGCTCATCGCCGCGCTGACGCTGGGCGCGCTCAGCCTGACCCCCCAGGTGAGCCAGCCCTTCGTGGCGGTCCTGTGCGTGATCCTCGCCGGCAGCCTCCTCGGGTTCCTGCGGTTCAACTTCCAACCAGCATCGGTCTTCCAGGGGACGGCGGGCGTGATGTTCATGGGGTACACCCTCGCGATCCTCGCGATCCTCGGGACCGCGAAGGTCGTGGTCGCCCTGCTCGTGCTGGGCGTGCCCGTCATCGACACGTTCTGGGTCATCGTCCGGCGGGTGGGGGCCGGCCGATCCCCGTTCACGCCTGACCGCGGCCACATCCACCACCGGCTGCTCGACCTCGGGCTGAGCCACCGGCGCACGGTCCTCGTGATCTACGCGATCTGCACCGCGCTGGCGGTCGTGTCGCTCGTGGCATCGACCGCGGCCCAGGTGTATGCGTTCCTCGGGGCGCTGGTCGGGTTCGGGATCATCCTCTTCCTGCTGACGCGCGGGCCGCGTGAGGCCCTGGAGGCGGAGTCCTACGGAACCGGCGATGACGACGCCGATGACGCGACGGGCGCCGATCCCGGAACGCGCCAGGGAACCGCATCGTGAGCCCGTTCGGGCGCGGACCCAGGCGCGATTCGAGAGAGGCCGAGCCGGCCGAGCCGATCTCGCAGGAGGACATCGCGTGGCGGATCGGCGCATCCGACGTCCCGCCACCGCGT
>CAZVDO010000100.1:0-5563 GCA_964625345.1 uncultured Anaerolinea sp.
ACGTGTCGGTCCAGTCGTGTGACCAGGCAGCGCCGCCCCACAGCCCGTCGGCTGCTTGTAGCTCGAGGAGGCGGGCGCCCCACCCCTCGCTGGCAACGCGGGCCCGTTCAGCGGCTACCTCCGCCTGCGGCGCACCCGCAAGGTCGCGAAGCACCTGCCAACGAATGGCGGGGTCGGCGTCGAGCAGCCAATCGATCACGGTCGGCACGGTCACGCCACCATGCTATGCGCAACGCACCGGCGCCCGGGGAGGCTCACGCAGGCCTGGCCGGGTGCGAGGTCCGGCCCCCACTCGGCTGGTCGAGGTACAGTGCAGGGACTGATGGCCGACGTCCTCCTCTTCCACCACGCCCAGGGCCTGACGCCGGGGATCGTCGCGTTCGCCGACGAGCTCCGGGCCGCGGGACACACCGTCCACACGCCCGACCTGTTCGAGGGCCGGACGTTCGATTCCATCGAGGCCGGGATGGCCCACATCGGGAGCGTGGGGTTCGACGAGCTGCGAGCGCGCGGCGTGCGCCTGGCCGACGACTACCCGGCCGACCTCGTCTACGGCGGTTTCTCGTTCGGCGAGACGATCGCCCAGCAGCTGGCCCAGACGCGCCCCGGCGCCCGCGGGGCCCTGCTCTTCTACTCGTGCATCCCGATCACGGGCGACTGGGCCTTCGGCCCGTGGCCGGACGGCGTCCCGGTCCAGATCCACGGAGCGGCCGACGACCCCTACTTCGCGGGCGAGGGTGACATCGACGCCGCCCGCGAGATCGTGGCCACGGTCCCGGACGCGGAGCTGTTCGTCTATCCGGGCGACCAGCACTACTTCGCCGACAGCTCGCTGCCGTCCTACGACGCCGACGCGACCAGGCTGCTCACCGAGCGCGTGCTGGCGTTCCTCGCCCGGGTGTAGCCGGGCCTGGCGAGGCCGGCGCGGCGTCCACGTCGAGGATGCCCGCGCGCATGGCCGCCATGACCGCCTCCGTGCGGTTGGTCGCGCCGAGCTTGTCATAGGCGTGGGCCAGGTGCGACTTCACCGTGTTCTTCGAGATGAACAGTTCGCTGCCGATTTCCTTCACCTGCCGGCCCGCCGCGGCCAGGGTCAGGACGTCCACCTCCCGGGCCGTGAGCGGCTCGGCGAGTTCGATGTTCGCTGCCCGCGTCCCGGCCGAGCGCCGGTCCTCGCCGGCGAGGGGGATCCCGAGTTGACTGCGCAACGCGTGTGAGAGCACGACCACGACCGACCCTTCCGCCAGGTACAGCGTGAGTCGCACGAGGCCGGCCTCATCGGCCATCCACGGATGGCCCCGGAGCATTGCGAGGATCCATGCCCCGATCGCCCCGATGACCAGCGTGCTCACGCCGGCTCGGCATCCGAGGGCAGTGGACGCGGCGATCACGGGTGTCAGGAGCAGGAGGAATGCACCACCGCCGGGGAGCAGGTCGGCTGTGGTGTCCATGACCAGGAGCGCGACCAGCATGCCCGCGGCCGGGAGGCCGTAGCGGACCTGCGGTCCCACGTCGCCGGTCACCGCCAGCCGCTGCACCGCCCGCTGGGTGGCGACCCCGAGTGCCCGGGCGGTCGGTACCAGCACGCGGCAAGTATGGCAGAGGATGGTGCCACCCGGCACATAACACGCGGCCTGGGAGCCAGATTCATCCATACGGGTGACGACGCCACCCGCGGCGGGCGGCGACCGTGCAACGGACGCGAGCGTGCCCAGCGCTCCCCCGCCCGGAGAACCACGTGTCGTCGAGCCCGTCCCGACCCACCGATGGCGCCTACCCCGTCCGACGCCTGGCGCGCCTGGTCGGGCTGCTCTACCTCGCCATCTTCTTCGTCGCACCCTTCCCGTACCTCGTGGGCCGCGCGACGCTCATCGTTCCCGGAGATGCGGCCACCACGGCGGCCAACATCGCCGCTTCGCCGGGCGTCTTCCGCCTCGGCATGGCCGCCGAATCGCTCGTCTTCGTCATCGAGATCGCGGTCTCCGCGATGCTCTTCGTACTGCTCCGGCCGGTCAGCGCGCCGGCGGCGCTCGCAGCCTCGTTCGCCCGCCTCGCGGAGGCGATCATCCAGGCCGTCAACCTCCTGCTGAGCTTCGTCGTGGTGCTCGTCCTC
The DNA here is from genome assembly GCA_964625345.1 of uncultured Anaerolinea sp. GTDB lineage: Bacteria > Chloroflexota > Limnocylindria > Limnocylindrales > CSP1-4 > UBA5189. The sequence continues at coordinate 2,114 of CAZVDO010000100.1, forward strand.
GGCGGCGCGAGCTACCTCACGGCGTTCGGGGAGGACCAGCGGGCGGCCCTGGCCATGCTCACGCTCGACCTGACCGGGTTCGGAATCCTCGTGTGGGGCCTGCTGTTCGGCTTCCACCTCGTGCTGCTCGGCGCGCTCGTGTACCGCTCCGGCTTCTGGCCGCGCGCCCTCGGCGTCCTGTTGTTCGTGGCGGGCCTCGGGTACCTCGCCCAGACCTACGGGCACATCGTCGCGCCCGACCTGAGCGGGACCCTCGACACGATCGTGATGGTGCTTGCCATTCCCGCCGAGCTCGGGTTCACGATCTGGCTCCTGTGGAAGGGCGTCGACAGCGAGCGGTGGCACGCCCGCGCTCGCGCCTCGGGCGGTGTGACCAGCGGGTGACCGCCACGCAACGGGTCCCGGGTCCGCCGTTTCCCCCGCGGCGGCCCGGGCCCGCCCGACGCTGGCTCTCCCGCGCGGCGTTCGCGCTGGTGATCGGGGCAGCCCTCCTCATCCATGGCGTGGCGGCCGTCCTCTCGTTCGGCCCGGAGACGCCCGACCAGGGTGGACTCGCCGAACCCGCAACGGCACCGGCTGCCGCATTCACCGCGCCCGGGCCCTACGCGGTCGGCACCCGAACGCTCGGGTTGACCGCGGACGACCGCGCACTGGCGCTCGTCACGTGGTACCCGGCTCGCGTGACGTCCGGCGCGCCGCGTGCCGACAACGCCATCGCCCTCCGCATGGCACCGCCCCTGGGCACCGTGGCGCTCGCCGTCTCGCGCGGGTCTGCCGTCGCGGGCGCCGACGCGCTGCCACGGCCGCCCGCAGGCGCACCGACATCCGGCGGGTGGCCGCTCGTGGTGTTGTCGCCGGGCTTCGCCTTCAGCTCGACGGCGTATGGATGGCTCGCCGAACACCTCGCATCGCATGGATTCGTCGTGGTCGGGATCGAGCACGCCGAGTGGCTGGATCCGGGCCGCCTCTGGGCGGCCACGGTTGATCGACCCGCCGACGTCCGAGCACTGCTCACGGCCCTCGCCGGTCCATCCGGGGCGGCAGTCACAACGGCGGACGCGATGCCGTCGCCGGCTGACGACCGGGTCGCCGCGGAGGCGTGGACCGTGGACGACCTCGCCGGCATCGTGGACAGCGAATCCGTCGCGGTCCTTGGCCACTCGTACGGGGGGTACACGGCCCTCGCCGCGGCCGGGGCCCGGTTCGATACCGGCGAGCTCCGGGATGCCTGCACCCAGGCCGCCCTCGACCGGGACCCCGTCACGTTCCTGTGCGACGCCCTCGAACCGCGCCTCGAGGAGATCGCGGCGCGGGCAGGACTGCCTGCCGTCCCGGGCGGCGCGTGGCCGTCGTGGTCGACAGCGGGCGTGGACGCTGCGGTTGCGCTGGCCGGCGACGCGGTGATGTTCGGACCTGCGGGGCTCGCGGGGATCCGCGTGCCCGTGCTCGCGATCGGTGGTACGGCGGACGTGGACGCCCCCTTCCGATGGGGCACGCAGCTCGCGTATGAGGCCAGCCGAGGGGCACGGCGCGTGGAGGTTGCACTACCCGGGGCCGAGCACCTTGTCTTCACGGGCCGCTGCGACCGGGCGCGCCGGCTCCTCGACCTGATGCCGGAACCGTTCTGCCGGGACCCGGCCTGGGAACGCGGCAAGGCCCACGCGGCCGTTCGCGGCGTGGTCACCGCGTTCCTCCGTGCGGAACTCCTCGGTGACCCTGCCGCGGCGCGTTGGCTTGCCGATCCCGGCAAACTCACCGGCGGTCCGTTGGGCGCCGCGACCTACCGAGAGGAGGGATACACGCCATGAGAGCTGTCCTGTTCGAGCGATCCGGCTCGACCGACGGGCTCGTGCTCCGCGACGTTCCGGAGCCCGTGCCCGGCCCGACCGACCTGCTGATCGACGTTCGCGCGGCGACCGTGACGCAGGGTGACGTGGTCATCCGCAAGATGCCTCGGCTGCTGGCCCGTGTCTTCGGGCTCGGCGGCAAGCGGGTGCTCGGTCACGAGTTCGCCGGCGTCGTGGTCGGAGCCGGAGCGGCGACGACGCGGTATCGCCCGGGCGATCACGTCTTCGGGACCACCTCCGGGCTCCCGACCGGGTCGCATGCCGAGCGGATCTGCGTCCCCGAGGACGGGGTCCTGGCGGAGATTCCCTCGGGCGTGCCCTTCGAGGCGGCCGCGCCGATCCCGATCGGCGGCCTGACGGCCCTGACGCTGCTCCGGCGCGCCGGCGCGCTCCCGGACGACCCTGATCGCATCCTGGCCACGAACGACGCGGCGACCGCCGCGGCCACGCTGCGTGTGCTCGTCCACGGGGCCTCGGGGAGTGTCGGGACCTATGCCGTACAGCTCGCCGCGCACGCCGGCGCGAAGGTCACGGGCATCACGAGCACCGCCAACCTCGAGCTCGTGCGGTCGCTCGGGGCGAGCTCGGTCATCGACTACACGAGCCAGGACCTGGCGTCAGTTCCGGAGCGCTTCGACGCGGTGATCGACGCCGTCGGAAAGGGCGGCGTGGACCGGGCGAAGGCCCTGCTCGTCCCCGGCGGCGGCTTTGCCAGCGTGCGATCGCGGACCTCCGAGGCCGTCGCGGACCTGTGGCTGCTGCGCGACCTGCTCGGAGCGGGGGCGATTCGCGCGGTCGTGGACCGGACGTATCCCCTGGACCAGATCCGCGATGCGCACGCGTATGTCGAGAGCGGGCGCAAGCGCGGCAACGTGTTGATCACGGTGGCACCGACGTCCTGACCCGCGTGCGAGGTGGGCTCAGCCCTCGTCGCGACGCATCGTGGTGGCGATGTCCGCCTCGTTGCCCTCCGGGTCGGCGAGCGTCCACCAGGCCGGCGCATGGGCGTCGTACACGATCGTGCCGCCGGCCTCGAGGGCGGCCGTGATGCGGGCCTGCGCCTGCTCGAACGGGACCCAGACGGCCACGTGCATGCGGTTACGCGCCTCTCGGGGACCGGCCACGGTTTCGAACCAGATGCCCGGCGCCCGGTCGCGCGGATCGACGATGTCCTCGTCCGGGCTGTCGGTCCTGGTCTCGTACCCCATGAGCGCCCGCCAGAAGGGCATCACGCGCTTCACGTCGTTCGCGCCGATGACGATGGGCCCCACGCTCTGGACGACGCCCGGATCGGCCGCCAGGCCGTGGTCGCGGGCGAGATTCGAGATGGCGCGGGCGGTTTCGACGTCCTGCCGGGTCATCCCGTAGTAGTCCTCGGCGTAGGTGACGAGGCGGACGGTCACGCCATGGGACCGGATGTCGACCGCCGGCGCGTGGTCGCTGATTCCGGGGAGGGAGCCGATGGCCTGGGCGAACCGCGCCCCCTCCGCGAAGTCTGCCGTCCGGAAGAACGCGCAGGCACCATCCCCCAGGACCGGCCAGTCCTCGGTGCCGCCGGCCTCGCGGAACCCGCGGACCGTGATGCGATCCGGGTCAGGTGCCG
>CAZVDO010000101.1:0-2749 GCA_964625345.1 uncultured Anaerolinea sp.
GCCGGAGGGGGCGCCCCGCGCGGGCAGCCAACGCCTGTTGCGCGAGCGCCGCCACGACGGCCGCGGGCCCGGGCACCCGCCGATGAGCGCGCGCCCGTACCCTTGACACGTGGCTCGACTCGATCCCGCGGCGCTCCTCGCCGACCTGGACCCCGAGCAGGAGGCCGCCGTCAGGGCCACGAGCGGCCCGGTGGCGATCCACGCCGGCGCCGGCAGCGGCAAGACCCGCGTCATCAGCCGTCGGACGGCGTATGCGATTGCCAGCGGCGTGGTGCCCGCGGACGCGGTCCTCGTGGTCACGTTCACCGAGAAGGCCGCGACCGAGATGGTCGAGCGGCTCCGTGCCCTCGGCCTGCCCGCCGTCACGGCGCGCACGTTCCACGCGCACGCGCTCTCGCAGCTCCGGCACTTCTGGCCGTCTCGCCACGACGGCGCGCCCCTGCCCGCCCTGCTCGATTCCAAGACCCCGATCATCGGCCGGATCGCCCGGCAATTGCCCGGCCACTACCGGTTCACGCCGGCGAAGGACCTCGCCGACGAAATCGAGTGGGCGAAGGCGCGGCGCGTCGGGCCGCAGGCGTACGGGCCCGAGGCGGCCCGCGCGGGTCGCGAGCCGCCCATCCCGATGGACCTGTTCGTGCGGGTCTTCGCCGACTACGAGCGGGCCAAGGCACGAGCCGGCCGCATCGACTTCGACGACCTCCTGGTCGAGACGGTCAGCCTCCTCGAGACCGATGCGGAGGCGGCCGCCACCGTGCGCGAGCGCAAGCGCTGGTTCAGCGTCGACGAGTACCAGGACACGAACCCCCTCCAGCAGCGACTCCTCGAGCTGTGGACCGGCGAGCGGGACGACCTGTGCGTCGTCGGCGACGAGGACCAGACGATCTACACGTTCACCGGCGCGACGTCGACGTTCCTCACCGAGTTCGCCGCACGGCACTCGGGAACGCGCGAGATCACCCTGTCGCGGAACTACCGCTCGACCCCCGAGATCCTCGAGCTCGCGAACCGCCTGCTCGCGGCCGAGGGCCGGCGCAAGCGACTCGTGCCCACCCGACCCTCCGGTCCAGCGCCCTCGATCCGCCGGTTCCTCGACAGCCCGGCCGAGCTCACCGCGATCGTGGCCTCGATTCGCCAGCTCATCGCCTCGCCCGATCCCGTTTCCCCGTCCGAGATCGCCGTGCTGGTGCGGGTCAACGCGCAGATCCCGGCGATCGAGGCGGCCCTGACCAAGGCCCGGATCCCGTTCCGCGTCCGTGGGCAGCGGTTCTTCGAGCGCCAGGAAGTACGGGACGCGGTGCGGATCGCGCGGCGCCTCGGGGACGACCTCCGCGGGTTCCGCCTGCTCGCCGCGTTCGACGCGCTGCTTCGGTCCGAGCTCGGCTTCGAATCGGACGACGTCGCGAGCGGGAGTGGCAGCGGGGCCGGTGGCGGCGCCGAGGCGCGCGAGCGGACGGCGAGCCTGGGCCTCGTGCTCGAGATCGCCGGCGAGGCGGTGGCGGCCCACCACGACCTCGATCGGGGCGGGCTCGTGGCGGAGTTCGATGCCCGGGCCGCCGCGGAAACCGCCCATGCGGACGACGGCGTGAACCTGCTCACGTACCACCGCGCGAAGGGCCTCGAGTGGGACGCGGTCCTGCTCCCGCAACTCGAGGAGGGCACGCTCCCGATCCGACAGGCCGAATCCGACGCCGAACTCGCCGAGGAGCGGCGGCTGCTGTACGTGGGCCTGACCCGGGCGCGGCGGCACCTCCTGCTGTCGTGGGCGGAGCGGCGGGAAACCGGGCGGCGCCGGCCGAGCCGGTTCCTGGCCGCGCTCGAGGGTCGCGTGCCGGTACCGGGCCGCGTGACCGTCATCCCCGGAGCTCCGATGAATGCCGGCGCCGCCCGGCGCGCCAGCGAGGAGGACACACCGCTCATGGCCGCGTTGCGCGAGTGGCGGCTGACTGCGGCCCGCTCGGATGGCGTGCCCGCCTACGTGGTGGCGCCGGATGCGCTCCTGCTCGACATCGCGGCCGCTCGGCCCGCGTCCGTGCCGGCCCTCCGGCGCATGAAGGGGATGGGCCCGTCCCGGTTGGCCCGGTATGGAGAGGAGATTCTCGCTCTCGTGGCGGCACATCGCTGACCCGAGGCCGTGGAGGACCTCGACGCTCGGCGCGAGCGTGCGTCGTATCCTCTGGGCTGCCCATGGGGTGCACCCTGACCCGGAGGCCGCGCCGTGACCTGTTCGACGCCGTGAGCTGCCCGACGCCGTGATCTGTCCCAACTGCGCGACGGAGAACCGGCCCGACGCGAAGTTCTGCATCGAGTGCGGGACCGCGTTCACGGCACCGTGCCCGAATTGCGGCACGGTCAACCCCTTCACCGCGAAGTTCTGCAGCGAATGCGCCACGCCGCTCGCCGGTCGAGCCGCGGCGGGCGTGCCCGCCGGTGCCCCGCCGGGCGGTGCCCTGCCCGGCGGCCCCCCGCTCGACGGCCGCAGCCAGGCCGGCGCACCGCCCTGGGCGACCGGCTCGGTCGCCGAACGTCGCCTCGTGTCGGTGCTCTTCGCCGACCTCGTCGGGTTCACCACGATCTCCGAGGGGCGCGATCACGAGGAAGTGCGCGAGCTCCTGACCCGCTACTTCGATCTCGCCGGAGAGATCGTCGGGCGGTACGGCGGGACCATCGAGAAGTTCATCGGCGATGCCGTGATGGCCGTGTGGGGCGCGCCGGTCGCCCGCGAGGACGATGCCGAGCGCGCGGTTCG
>CAZVDO010000101.1:2849-5471 GCA_964625345.1 uncultured Anaerolinea sp.
TGGCCGTGTGGGGCGCGCCGGTCGCCCGCGAGGACGATGCCGAGCGCGCGGTTCGCGCCGCCCTGGACCTGGTCGACGCCATTCGCACGCTCGGGCCCGGCCTCCAGGCGCGGGCCGGGGTGCTGACCGGCGAAGCCGCCGTGACCCTCGGTGCCACGAACCAGGGCATGGTGGCCGGCGACCTCGTCAACACCGCCGCCCGGCTGCAGAGCGCGGCGAGCCCCGGCATGGTCCTCGTGGGCGAGGCGACCCAGCGCGCCGCGGCAGGCGTGGCCTTCGAAGAGGCCGGCGAACAGGTCCTCAAGGGCAAGACCGCGCCGGTGCCGGCCTGGCGTGCGGTCCGTGTGGTAGGGGAGCGTGGCGGACGCGGGCGCTCCGACGCGCTCGAGGCGCCGTTCGTGGGGCGGGACGAGGAACTCCGGCAGCTCAAGGACCTGTTCCACGCGACCTCGCGCGAGGGCCGGTCGCGCCTCGTGAGCGTCATCGGCCCAGGCGGCATCGGCAAGACGCGCCTCGCCTGGGAGTTCCTCAAGTACGTGGACGGGCTGGTCGATGGCGTGTGGTGGCACGCGGGTCGGAGTCCCGCGTACGGGGACGGCATCACGTTCTGGGCCCTCGGGGAGATGGTCCGGGGACGCGCCGGGCTTGTCGAGACCGATGACGAGGCGACCACCCGCGAGCGCATCGCGACCACGGTCCACCGGCACGTCGCCGATGCGACGGAGGCCTCGTGGGTGGAATCCGCGCTGCTGGCGCTCCTCGGGTTCGACACGGGCATCCCCTCGGCCCAGCTGTTTGCCGCGTGGCGGACGTTCTTCGAGCGGATGGCGGCGACGTCGCCCGTGGTCATGGTCTTCGAGGACCTCCACCACGCCGACAACGGCCTCCTCGACTTCATCGACCACCTCATGGAGTGGAGCCGCAACGCCCCGATCACGGTCATCACGCTCGCCCGGCCCGAACTGCTCGAACGGCGCCGCGACTGGGGCGCCGGCAAGCGCTCGTTCACCTCGATCTACCTGGAACCCCTCCCGGCTCCGGCCATGGAGCAGCTGCTCGCGGGCCTCGTCCCGGGACTGCCGCGTCGCACGGTCGACGCCATCGTGGAGCGGGCGGACGGCATCCCCCTGTACGCCGTCGAGACGGTCCGCATGCTCCTGGCCCAGGAGCGGATCGTGCTCAAGGACGGTGCCTACGTGCCGACCGGTCCACTCGACGACCTGGCGGTGCCGGAAACGCTGACGGCCCTGATCGCCGCGCGGCTCGACGGCCTCGATCCCGCCGACCGGGCGATCGTCGAGGATGCCGCGGTGCTCGGCCAGAGCTTCACCCTGGCCGGCCTCGCGGCGGTGTCCGGGGTCGACCCCACGGAGCTGCAGCAACGCCTCGATGGCTTGACCCGGCGCGAGCTGCTCGTCCAGGACCAGGATCCCCGCTCACCGGAGCGCGGTCAGTACGGCTTCGTCCAGGCGCTCATCCGCGAGGTGGCCTACAACACCCTCGCGAAGCGGGATCGCAAGGTCCGTCACCTCGCGGCGGCGCGGTTCTTCGAGAGCCTGGGGACGGACGAACTGGCAGGCGGGCTGGCAGGCCACTACCTTGCGGCCCAGCGGCTCGCCGCAGACGAGGACGAAGCGGCCGCGCTGGCCACCCAGGCGCGTCTGGCGCTGCGCGGCGCCGCGGAGCGGGCCGCCAACCTCGGTTCCCACGAGCAGGCGATCACGTTCCTCGAGCAGGCGCTCCAGGTGGCGACCGATCCCGCGGAGCGGGCCGACCTGCACGAGCGGGCATACGAATCCGCGGCGCTGGGCCTCGATCCCGTCCTCGCGATGCGTCACGCAGACGGCTCGCTTGCCGAACGGCGCAAGTTGCCGGACCGTGAAGCCATCGTCAGCGCAATCGCGCGCCAGGGTGTCGTCTCGTTCTCCTTCCTTGGCGATCCGGACCGAGCAAGGGCCATCCTGCAGGCGGCGTGGGAGGAGTTCGGCGACCTCGAGGAGACCCCCGCCGGCGTGGAGCTGATGAGCGCGATGGCCCGGGCCAATCGCGGCGCCAACGACCACCAGACGTCGCTGGCATGGCTGGAGCGGCTGCTGCCGACCGCCGAGCGCCTCGGGATCCTGGAGCACACCGCCCGCGGCATCCTCGGTCGCGGCGTCGTGCTGATCAACGCCGGTCGCCCGCGCGAGGGCCTGATCCTGCTTCGAGGCGCCCACCAATTGGCGCTCGCCAACGACCTCGGAGACGTGGAGTTCAACGCCCGGGTCCTCATGACCTTCTACGAGCAGTGGGGCGAGCCAGCGACCGGGCTCGCGCTGGGACGCGAGGGATTCGAGGTCGGCCGCCGGCGTGGGTCACGACTGTACGGCTTCGGCATGGTCGGCAACAGCGCCATCTGCGCCCTTCGGGTGGGCGAGTGGGACTGGGCGGCCGGCATTCTTGACGAGTGGCTCGGAGTCGAGGCGACCGCGAACGCATGGGCCGAGCTCTTCGTGGATCGAGCGATCCTTCGGTCGCTGCGCGGAGCTGATGCCTCGGGCGACATCGCCGAGGCCGCGAAGCTGCGGGCCGAGATCACGGATCCCCAGTTCGAGTCCTACGACCTGCTTGCGCGTGCGTGGC
>CAZVDO010000102.1:0-5438 GCA_964625345.1 uncultured Anaerolinea sp.
GTGCCCTGGACGAAGTCGCTGATGACCCGGTCCACGGCCACGCCCCAGCCGTCGATCATCATTCCGGTCTGGCCGGTCGGGACGAAGGCGGTGCGATCGCCTGCGGCCAGGGCCGCCCGCCGCAGCTCCAGGGCCACCGACATCTTGCCGATGGCACAGTCGGTCCCGACGGTCAGGATGACGCGCGAGCCGGGCCGGTGACGCCGTCCGATCGCCGTCTCGTGGCGCTCCGGGGGGCGCCGGTAGTCGACGATCTCGGCGCCCGACATGGCGGCCTCGGCCGCGAACTCGGGGTCGTCGCCGATGAACGTGTGCAGGCCGGAGTGGACGGCAAGGCCCGCCCGCAACGCGGCGCTGATGACGTTCCGCCAGGATTCCGGGAGCTTGCCGCCCGTCGGCGCGATGCCGATGAGGAGGGTGTCCGGCGGGGTCGGCATCGCGAGGGCCTCGTCCAGGCCGGCCACGATGGGAATGTCGAAGTTCGGCAGGATCCCGGAGACGTTGCCCCCGGCCTGGGTCGAATCGATGACCGCGATCACCTCGTCGGTCCCGTACCGGATGACCCCGACCGCGGTCTTGCCGTGATGGAACCCGAAGTTGCCCTCGGCGAGGATGACCAGGCGGCGGCGATGGGTGGCGCTCATGGGGCCCGAGTGTAGGGGGTCACGCCCGACCGGGGGGTGGTGGTACCGCATACCGGATTCGAACCGGTGATCTCCGCCTTGAGAGGGCGGTGTCCTGGGCCTCTAGACGAATGCGGCGCGGGCCGACGCGGAGGCCATCCGCGGGCCGGCGGATGATACCAATCGAGGCGCCGGGGTGACAAACGCTCCCGGACGCGGGCTCACGCCCGTGCTCCGGGCGCACCGGACTCCCTGCCTGCTAGAGGCGGTTCGCCTCCAGGAAGGAGCGGATGGCATCGGCGACCTGCTGATAGCTCGCCTCGCCGAGGACGAGGCCGTAGTGGGAGTGCGCGCCGAAGGGCTCATACGGGGCGTCGAGCCACTCCGCCAGGCGCTCCGCCGATTCGAGGGGGACCTGCGTGTCCAGACCGGCGCCGATGACGAGGCGCGGCGTCGCCGCGAGGGCGGATCGGTCGATCCGGATGCCGCGCAGCATCGCCCGCCGGGCCCGGCCCGATTCGTGGGGCTTCTGGCCCATCAGGTGCTGGATCCGGAGGATGTCCGCGATCGACAGGTCGCGATGATCGCGCTGGAGTCGCTCGGGCAGCGTCTCCCAGCCGATGACGGCCCGCCCATAGAGCTCGGGGATCTCGCGGAGCTCGTGCTGGTGGGCAGCCAGCCGGAGCTCGCCCGGAAGCTCGGACGCGATCAACACGAGGCCCGCCAGCGGCTCCCGCTCGGCGGCCTTCATCGCCAGGAGTCCGCCCATGCCGTGGCCGACCACCACCACCCCGGGGCCCAGGCGGCGCATCGTCGCCGCCACGTCCCCGACGAAGGATTCGAAGGAGAGCTCGGCCGGGTCCGCGGTCTGGCTCCAGTGGTGGTTCCGGAGGTTGAGCGCGTGGCCCTCCCAGCCGCGACCGGCGAAGTAGCCGAGGTACCGCTCCCAGACCCATGAGCCGCCGAGCTCGCCGTGCACGAACAGGAGCGGCTTGCGACGCGACCGCCGCTCGGGCAGCCACGACTCCACGTACAGCCCACGTTCATCGAGCTCGATCTCGTCCTTGCGCACGGGCCGGCCGTTGATCGGCGGGAGCTGCGCCCGGGCGAGGATGTCGTCGGGGGTCGTGTCCGCCACGGGTCAGCCCTCCAGTACGTTGATGACGAGGCCGGTTGCGGCCTTCGGGTAGATGTAGGTGCTCTTCTGGGGCATGACCTCGCCGGCGCCCGCGACGGCCATGATCGCGGACGCAGGGGTCCCGGCGAGCAGGAAGCCGGCGACGTCGGGGCGGTCCGCCACGAGCTCGATCACCGCGTGCGCGTCCTTCGTGTACGCGATCCGGCCGCTGGCAACGCTGTCCGCGTCGATGCCGAGCACCTCCGCGAGCACCGCGCCGAGCACGGACACGTCGAGGGATCGAAGGGCGGGACTGCCCGGCGGCAGGATGGCCTCGAGGGCATCGCGACGTGCCAGGAGCGCCCAGCCGCCCTGCCGCGTCCACAGCCCGATCCGGCCGCGCTCCGCGGGCGGATCGGGCGCCGTCTCCCCGAACCGCGCCAGGAATGCCTCCGGGGCGAGTGGCCCGTCGATGGTGAACCACGGCTCGAGGCGCTCGGGCAGAGTGGTCACGAGGTCCGGGTCCAGCCCGCCCACCACGCGATGGGTCGGCAGGATCACGAGCGGCCCTGCAATGGGCTCGAGCAGGAGCATCAGGACGCTGTCGTAGGCGGCCTCGGGTTGTTCGGGCGCGCCGACGCGGCGCTCGTCCCGGTACCGGAGCGCGGTTTCGTACCGATGGTGCCCATCGGCGATCGTCAGGGGGCCGGCGGACGCCGCCGCGCATAGGGCCTCGGCGATGCCGTCGTCGTGGACCGGGACCTGCCAGACCCGATGGCGCACGTCATGGTCGTCGACGGCATCCCCGATCGGCACCCCGGCGCAGGCGGTCTCGATGGCCGCGGCCGCCGCACCTCCCGGGTCGTCGTACATGGCCACGATCGGACTCGTGTTCACGTTGGTGGCCCGCAACAGCCGATAGCGATCCTCCCGCGGCGCCGCGAGGGTGCGCTCGTGGGCGCGGATGCCGTCTCCGAACGGCTCCAGCCTGACGCGGGCGAAGAACCCGCGGCGAACCTCGATTTCGCCTCCCGGCCGGGTGAAGGCCTGCTCGTAGACGTAGACGGACGGTCGCGAATCCTGGCGAAGCACGCCGTCGCCGCGCCAGGCTGCCAGCGTCCGCGCCGCCCGCCGGTAGCGCTCGTCGCCGTCCGCGTCGCCCGTCTCCGCCATCGGGAAGTCCAGGCGCACCACGTTGTTCGGGTGGCGGGCGAGCAGTCGACGGTGCTCGTCCTCGCCGATGACGTCGTACGGCGGAGCGATCACGTCCCCCAGCGAGCGGCCCGCCTCGACGGCATAGCGGAGGGCACGGAACGGGCGGACGACGGGCAACGTGGGACCTCGGGCTGGGCAGGCACGGACACCGGCGCGACGCATGGGGATGGCGCACTGGCAGCAGGATCGTACGATAGGCCACGCCGCCGTGCGGTCGGGGGGTCCAGGTGGGCTGCTCGCGCAACTTTTCGTGCGCCCGTGGCGTCGTTGCTCCGTCCAGTCGAACGTGGCTCTGGAGACGTCGTGCTGCAGTCGCGCCTCCGCTTTCGTGTCGCTCGTGCGCTCGGCGCCGCTCGCGTGTTCGGCGTCGCCATGGCGGTCGGCCTCCTGGTCGGTGCGTCGGCCGGCCCGGTCCTCGGCGCCGACCCGGTATCGATGGAGGCCCGTGCGCTGCTCCAGGGGCACGCTCGCGTGGGCGCGTGGATGGCCGTCCAGGTGCAACTCTCGAACGACGGCCCTGCCCTGACCGGGGAGTTGCGCACCACCGGCGGTTCGAGCGGCCGAACCCGATTCGCCGTCCCCGTCGACCTGCCCACGAACTCCCGGAAGTCCTACGTCGTCCACGTCCAGCCGCCCGCCTTCGGGCGCACCGTCAAGGTCGAGCTCGTGTCGGGCGATCGGACGGTCGCAACCGTCGACGTGGCCTACCTCGCGCATGACCCGAGCCAGCCGGTGATCGCGATCGTGGCCGAGCGACCCCAGGGCATCATCGCCCAGCTCGACCTCAAGCCGAACCAGTCCGGGCAGACCGCCGCGATCCTCACCCTGACCACGGCCGACCTGCCGGATCGCCTCGAGGCATGGGGCTCGCTCGACGCCCTCGTGTGGCAGGACGTCGACTCGACGGCGCTCACGACCGAGCAGCTCGACGCGCTGCGCGGCTGGCTCGCCTCCGGCGGACAGCTCGTCGCGGTCGGCGGGACGGGCGGCATCGCGACACTGTCGGGTTTCCCCGACGACCTGCTTCCCTACCGACCCGCGGCGACGCTCGATGTCGCGCCCGATTCGATCTCGTCCCTCGTGGGCACGCCCCCGGCCGACGCGCCGGACATCCCGGCCTACGTCGGGACGCTGGCCCACGGGCGCGCGCTCGCGACGTCGGGTGAACAGGCCATCGCGGCCACGTTCGAATACGGCGCCGGGAGCACCACGATCATCGGGTTCGACCCGACGACCGGGTGGCTGGCCGACAGCCGGAGCACCGGCGCGCTGTGGGGCCGCCTTCTCCCGGACCGGGCGAGCGGTGGACCGGTCATCTCGGCCGACGACAGCCAGATCGTCAGTGCGGTCAGCCAGCTCGCGTCACTCGCCCTGCCACCCATCGGCGGCCTGCTCGCGATCATCGGCGGCTACATCGTCCTGATCGGGCCGGTGAACTACCTGGTGCTGCGTCGGCTCGATCGGCGCGAACTCGCCTGGCTCACGATGCCCGCGCTCATTGCCGCGTTCGCGGTCACGGCCTATGGGTTCGGCACTGCGCTCCGCGGGACCGATCTCATCGTGAACGAGGTGGCCGTGGTCCGCGGCGCCCCCGGCGCCACCGAAGGGCTCGCCCAGGTCTACGTGGGGATCTTCTCCCCGAACCGCGCGACGTACCAGCTGGCCTTCCCGGGCGGCGCCCTCCTGAGCGCGCCCATCTCCGCCAACTTCAACGGGAACGGCGACCCGAGCGCCCTCGACATCGTGCAGGGCGACCCATCCCTGGTGCGCGAGCTGGGCGTCGGGTTCTCGTCGCTCCGTGCGATTCGCGCCGATGCGCCCGCAGCGGTGCCCCTGGTCACGACGGACCTGACCTTCAGCGGTGGCGTCCTGACGGGCACGATCCGGAACAGCTCCGACCAGGCGCTCGAGCAGGCCGCGCTCGTCATGGGCAGCAGCGTCGTCGTGATCGGCGAGATCGCGGCCGGTTCGGAACGGGCCGTGAGCCTCAAGCCGACCGGCAACCCGTTCTTCCAGTCCCTCTCGGACCGGATCTTCGGCCAGGTGTTCTTCGGAGACTCGACGAACCTCACCGACGAGGGGCTGCGGTCCCGGGTCCGCCACGCAGTCCTGGACCAGCTGACCTACGACCCGATGTTCGGCACCACCAACACGCTCGCGGGAGGTCCGGTCCTCCTGGCCTGGGGAAGTGGGGAGATTCTCGACGTGCAGATCTCCGATCACGAGGCCCGACACAACGCCAACGCGCTCTACTACCTGCCCGTGGACGTGACCGTCACCGGTGACACCGTGTTCACCACCGACCTGATCACCTCCACGGTGACCTCGGCGGACGCGCAGTTCTTCAGCAAGGACCCGTTCTCCATCAACTTCGGTCCCGGGTCTGCGACCATCGCCTACACGCCGATCGCCTTCTCCGGGACCATCCGGGCCACCGACCTGCAGTTCTCGATCAACGGCAACCCGGTCCCCCAGGCCGGCGC
>CAZVDO010000103.1:0-5140 GCA_964625345.1 uncultured Anaerolinea sp.
GCGTGGGTGCCCATGGGAGACAGGTCCCGATTGGTGCGTCGGTGCGCCCGACCTGCGTACTGGCCGGGGTTGCGTCGGATCAACGGGCTGCGTGAAGGCAGCTCCGGCTGTGCCTCAGGCAGCCCCTCGGCGCCGGAGGGCCGAGCGGACGACGAGCGCCACGACGAGGACTGCGCCCAACAGGGCGGCCACCGGAATGAGCGGCAGCGCCGGCTCCACGACGAGCTCCACCTCGCGCGTGTCGCCGCCGGGTTCGGCCAACACGACGCGGAAGATGCCGGCCGGCACGTCGTCGGGCAGGCGGGCGCGCATCTCCAGGGATCCGTCCGGCCCGGTGGTGCCTGCGCCGAGCAACCGGCTCGCACCGGTGGCACTGACCAGCGAGGCGGTCACGGGTACTTCGGTCCACAGCGCGGGTCCGTGGATCGTGACCACGTCGCCCGGATGGACCACCTGCGGCTCGACGACGATCGCCGTGTCGGCACCATCTGCGCGCGCGGCGGCGGCCACGCCCAGCCAGGCCATCGCAACCGTGAGGGTCGCGAGGACGGCAGGAAGACGATGAAGGCGGGGCCGCGAGGCCCCGCCTTCGGTGTGCTGGCGAGTGGGACCGGTGTCTACGGGAGTGCCACCGGACATGCGTTGCCGGAACCCGGGTTCGGGTCGAAGCAGGTGATCCGTCCCTGGATCGTGGGATTCAGGGTCGGCTGCGTCTGGATCCACGCCGCCACGTCCTGGTCGAGGACGCCGCGGGTCGCGCCCCGAGACCGGTAGTCCGGGTACCCGTCGCCGGCCGCCACGACGAAGTCGTTCGTTGCCAGCGTGTACATGGATGCGGCCGTGAGATCCACGGCAGCGCCCGTACACGTGCCGTCGGCCGCCTGCCGGACCGCGCCGGTCACCCGGGAGCCCGCGGCCGCCTCAATGTTGTACGTGAAGCACAACCCCGAGACCTGGGCGAACCGACCGTCGACCGCCGGCATCCGCGAGACGCCGTTCTCGAGCATGCCCTTGAGCTCGGCGCCATTGAGCGGGATCACGTCACCCACGTTCCCGAACGGCAGGACCGCGAGGACCTGGCCGCGGGTGATCGCGTACGGCGGAGGCGTGAAGCCCGGGCAGAACCCGGTCCCGCCGGCGGTCCCGTTGCAGGTCAGCGCGTCGCGCAGGCCGCCCGAGTTCGCGAGCGCGAAGTCGGTGCCATAGGACGCGCGCATGGCATCGGAGACGATGTCGCCCACGAGCGACTCGCAGGTCCGCCCATTCGACGTTCCGCACGAATCGGCGCGTGGGACGAACACGCCTGCGTGTCCGACGACTTCGCCGAGGATCGGCGCAAGCTCGGTGCGATACGGCTGGAGCATCGCCACCATCGAGGGGTCCGGGGTGACCGCCGACGCGGTCGGCGTGTAGAACGTGTGGGCCACGTTCAGGAGCTCCCCGGTGCCGCGATGGAGGGTCAGGACGGTCGTCGAGAACGTAACGCTCTTCGAGCGATTCTCGAACACGAACTGGCCGTTGATCGTGCCTGAGTACTGGATGTCCGTATGGTCGCCGACGATCAGCTGGAACCCGGACACGCCCTTCGCGAAGTCGACGAGTTCGCCCGTCGGGTTGCCGCTGCTGAAGCCCGTGACGCCCTTGTGCGTGAGCGCGATGAAGACCTTGGCGCCTTCCGCCCGGGCGGCCGCCTTGGCCGCCATGGCGGCGGCGACGCTGTCGGTCGGCACCATCGTGCCCATGGACCCGGGGAAGTTCAGGCTCGGTGCTTCCTCGTTGGTCACGCCGATGACGGCGACCTTGACGCCCTTGTACTGGAAGATCGCGTAGTCGCTGACGCCGGAGATGTTGGCGTCCCGATTCGCGAGGTTCGAGGACACGTATCGGAACGGAGATCCCGGCACGCTGGGATCGGTGGATCCCGCGAGGTCGATCTGGCTCTGGAGCCGGGCGACGCCGCTGTCGAAGTTGTGGTTGCCGAACGTGCCGACCTGGATGCCCATGATCCGCTCGGCGAGGATCGCCGGCACGTCCTCGAAGTAGGTCGAGAGCGGCGGCGTGGCACCGACGTCATCTCCCGCCGTGACCGTCAGGTTGTCCGCGTAGTTGGCGCGCACCTGGTCGAAGTACGTCTTGAGTGCGGCGGCCCCGCCGATCCCGTTGTTCGGGTCGAGCTGGCCGTGCCAGTCGGAAATGTCGACCACCTGGAGGTCGAGCGTTGGACCGGGTACCGCCCGGGCTGCCAGCACGCCAGCCGGCACGAGCAGGCCGGCAATCGCGAGCAGGGCCAAGATGGCGGATCCCCGCCGTGGACGGGCGCGAAGCGGGAGTGGCACGGGCACGATGTCCTCCATGAGCCGTGGCGCCGACCGTTGCGGCGCCCCTCCTAGGCTGTCCGGGCAACGATACCGGCCGGGCATCGCTCCGTTAACCGCGTTTCACGCCGACGCTGTGGACAACCTCAGAACCGGTGCGTGGGCGCACCGGAAATCCGTGCCGACGCGACAAAGCCGCGCGTAATCAGCGGCGGGCAGGATCGCGCCCATGACGGATTCGATCAGCGTCGGAGCGCGCCTCGCCCGTCTCGCGCCGGACCAGCGGGCGGCGGCCACCGCAGCATCGGGCCCGACGCTGTGCGTGGCGCCGGCGGGCAGCGGCAAGACGACGACCCTCGTCGCGCGCATCTGTTGGCTCGTCTCAGAGGGCGTGAGCCCCTCGTCGATCACGGCGCTCACGTTCAACCGGCGCGCCGCCGAGGAACTCACCGAACGCGTGGCGGCGGCGATCCCGGCCCAGGTCGGTGCATCGGTCCCAGCCGGGGGCGGCGTCCGGATCCGGACGTTCCATGCGCTCGGGCTCGAGATCCTGCGCGAAGCAGGGCAGTCGGTGGCGCCCCTCCTCGATCGCACGGACGTGCTGCGGGCGCTCTGGCCCACCGCGTCGTCAGGCGAACTCGCACGGCTCGACTCGGTGTTCTCGCGGCTGAAGCTGGACCTCGGCGTCGAGCCGGCAGCCATCGCCGCCGACCCCAACGCCGGACCCACGGCCCGCGCCTTCGTCCGGTATGAAGCGGAGATCGCCGCCCGGGGTGGGCTCGACTTCGACGACCTGGTTGCCCGGGCGCTGCGGTTGCTGGAACGGGACGCCGACGTCCTCGAGCGATGGCGCGCCCGATGCCGTGAGCTGCTCGTCGACGAGGCGCAGGACCTGGACCGATCCCAGCTGCGCATGGCATTGCTCCTGGCCTCGCCCGCGAACCGCATCTTCCTGGTCGGCGACGACGACCAGTCCATCTACGGTTGGCGGCTTGCCGACGTCCGTCGCCTGCTGGGTCTCGCGGAGACCTCGCTCCCGGGCCTCCGCCGGGTCGACCTGGAGGTGAACTACCGATGTCCGGCCGTCGTCCTGGACCGGGCCGTGCGCCTCGTGGAGCACAACCGCGAACGATTCGCGAAGGTGATCCGCCCTCGACCCGAGGCACCCGGGCGGCTCGCGCTCGTCCCCACCGACGATGAGCCGGAACGCACGCTCGACCGGATCCTCGGCGCCTGGCCGGACGACGGATCGACACGGGCGGTCCTCGCACGGACGAACCGCGAGTTGCTCCCCGCGGTCATGGTCGCCCTGGACCGTTCGATCCCGTTCCGGGCGTCCGGAGTCGACCTGCCCATCGAGGGCCCCGGCATCGACGCGGCCATGGACGTCGCGGCATGGGCTTCCGATCGTGTCGACGACGCCGGCCCAGGCGCCCCGCTGCTGGCGGCCCTCGCCCACGTGGCCCGCACCGCTGTCCCCGACGTCTCGAGCGGCGCCACGGCCCTCCTCGCGTGGGCACCCGCCTACACGAGCCTCGCGGGGCTCCGCGCCGCCGTCGAGGACGTGCGCACACGCTTGGCCGCGCTTCGTCGCGACGATGCCGCGTTGACGCTCGCCACGGCCCACGAGACGAAGGGCCTCGAGTTCGACCACGTGGCGGTCATCGGACTGGACGAGGGCCGCTTTCCGAGCGCACGGTCGATCACGGACGCCGAGGATCCCGACCGCGCGCTCGAGGAGGAGCGGCGCCTCGCCTACGTGGCCTGGACGCGCGCCCGACGCTCCCTCTGCCTCGTGTACGACCCGGCCGCCCCGTCTCGGTTCCTGCGCGAGGCGTTCTCGAGCGACGAGCTCCGGATCGCACCGCCGTCCGGACCGGCGCGCTCCCCGCCGGCTCCCCCGAGAGCCGTACCATCGATGCATGTCGAGGTTGCCCGCGCTCGGCCCGCGCGGCGAGGGCTGGGTCGCGATCCAGGCGGTCTTGTTCGCCCTTGTTGCCGCCTCCGGATGGTTCCTGCCCGGCACCATGGCGCCCGCCGCGGCCACGGTCGCGACGGTGTCCGGCGCGGTGCTGATCGCGTGCGGCCTCGCCCTCGCGGTCGGCGGGCTCCGCGGCCTCCAGGATGCCGACGCCCTCACCGCCCTGCCCCACCCCAGGGACGAATCGCGCCTCCGGGAGACCGGGGCCTACCGCCTCGCGCGCCATCCCGTCTATGGAGGGCTCGTGCTCGGGGCGATCGGGTGGGCGGTCGTCCGGACGTCGCCCTGGGCGCTCGCCGCCGCGCTCGCCCTCTTCGTCTTCTTCGACCTCAAGCGCCGTCGCGAGGAGGTTTGGCTCCGCGAGCGGTATCCGGGCTACGCCGCGTATGCGGCACGCACCCGGCGCCTGCTGCCCTGGATCTACTAGGCCGCGCCGTCTCCGGGGACCCGCTCCTGCCCTGACGAGCTAGTCGCGCCGCGCAGCCTCCCGGTTGAGCATCCGGATGAGCCGATCGAGGGCGTCGAGGAGCGGCTCCGTGATGTCCCACGAGAGGTCGTCGCGAATCGAATCGCGGGCCCCGTAGGCAGCTCGGAGCCGGCGCGAGGCGCTCCGGAGGCCGCCCATCGGGTCGTCGCGAAATCGATCCGTGAGGGGCGCCAGGTAGCGGGCCCACCGCTCCGAGCCGCGCTGCTCGGCATCGGCGACGGCACGTTCGAGCAGGCGCGCAACCACGAGTGCCGCCTCGTCGATCTCGCCGAGCTCATGGCGAGGCGCGTCGGGCATCGCGCTCAGGCGGAACGCGGCGCGGCCGCCGCCCGCTTGCGGATCGGCGCTGAGTCCACG
>CAZVDO010000104.1:0-5124 GCA_964625345.1 uncultured Anaerolinea sp.
CGCGACGACCGCCCGCCCCGCCGCGACGACGCCGCCGCTGCGCCGGTGCGAGCCGACGGCGACCGCGACGACCGCCCACGCAGGGACGACCGCGGACCGCGCCGCGATGACCGCCCCCGCCGTGACGATCGCGGGCCGCGCCGTGATGACCGGGGACCGCGCCGCGACGATCGAGGCCCTCGGCCGGCCCGTGCCTCGGCCGACCTGTCGGAACGCGAGGCGGCGGAGGTCACCGCGCTCCGCGGCTCCGTCACCGCCGAACGCGCCGAGCTCGAAGCGGCCGAGGCGTCGCCCGAGGCGCTCGCGGCGGCCAAGGTCATCCTCGACCAGCTGCTCACCCACATGGGGTTCGCCGTGGACGTGGCGATCGAGACCGGCGAGACCAGCCGGCTCAACGTCACCGGCGACGGCGACGAGCGCGAGGCCCTCGGCGCCCTCATCGGCCGCAAGGGCGAGCGCCTCAGCGCGCTCCAGCACATCGTGAACCTGATGCTCTCCCGGGAGCTGGGGACCTGGACCCGCGTCCTGGTCGACGTGGAGGACTACCGCGGCCGGCGCGAGCGCCAGCTACGGGAGATCGCCGAACGTGCGGCCCAGCGCGTGATCGAGACCGGCAAGATGCTCCAGCTCGAGCCGATGCCGGCCCTGGAGCGCCGCTGGATCCACCTCGCCCTGCGCGCGCACCCGGACGTGGCGACCCAGTCGATCGGCGAGGAGCCGAATCGGCGGATCGTGGTCCTGCCCCGCGCCTGATCCCATCGGGCCCCGCGAACAGGACCGTTCGGGGGAGGCGGTACCATGGCCCCGACGTCACGATGCGGGCACGATCGGCGTCAGCAGGACTCCGACGACGGCACGGGGTGCCGGCGATGCACTGTGGGGGAACACGACACGCATGGATGACCAGCCGACCGTGACGCCGGAGGCGCCGGCCGAGGACGGAGGCGCGAGCCCGAGCGCGGCCCCTGTCGTCGGTGCCGATCCGGGCCCCGCCGCAACCCCCGCGAATCGGGAGCCCTCGCCGCGCCGTCGGACCCTCACGCGCTTCGCGCTGGCCTTCACGTTCGGACTCGTCGCCGTGCTCGCCATCGCGGCCGGGGCCTTGGCCGCCTACGAATCCTCGACCGCCGGCCGGATCGTCCGGGGCGTGCATGTCGGATCGGTGGACCTGTCCGGCCTCAGCCCGTCCGAGGCCGCCTCGCGCCTTCGGGACGCCTACAAGGGGCTTGCCGACGGCACACTCGTCCTCGCAGCCGGGGATCAGCAGCGGTCGATCGGCTACGACGACCTCGGTCGCAGGATCGACGTCGACGCGCTCGTGGCGGCGGCGATGGACGTCGGGCGCGGCGGCCCGGCCATCGAACGCATCGCGGCCAACGTCCGCACCCTGATCGGCGGCGTCGAGCTCGCACCGACCGCAACGATCGAACGCGCCGCGCTCCGGTACGAGATCGCCGCCCTCGCGGCGGCGACCGCCGTCGCACCGGTCGATGCGGCCGTGACCGCAACGGACGCGGGATTCGAGGTTACCCCCGGCTCGTCGGGCCGGGCCGCGGACATCGAGGCGGGCATGCGTGACGCCGAGGCGGTCCTGGTCGACCCCGCGGCCTCGACCTCGACCCGCGTCGAGATCGCACTCCGGGTCATCGAGCCGGTCGTCACCACCGACGAGGCCACCGCTGCTCGCGACGCCGCGGACCGGATCGCTCGCGACATCACGCTCGTGGCCGGCAGCGAGACCTGGCAGATCCCCGGGTCGACGGTGCGCAGCTGGATTTCCTTCACCACGACGGGAGACGGCGGCTACGTGGCCGTGGTTGCGCGCGAGGGCCTCGAGGCCGGATTGGCGGCTCTCGCCCCCGACGTGGCCGTCGAGCCGGTCGACGCCTCGTTCCTGATCGGGAGCGGCGACACCGTCGTGGGAGTGAGCGAGGGCAAGAATGGGCGCGCCATCGACGTCGCGGCGACCGTGGCGGACCTCGAGGCGCTCGTGCACCAGCGCGCATCCGGGCAGAACGTCGCGAGCGCGCGGATGAGCCTCGAGGTCATCGAGCCGGAGCTCACGACCGAGGAGGCAACGGCCACCGCCCCCTTGATGGAGCCGATTTCCGAGTGGACCACCTACTTCCCGGTGGGCATCAAGAACGGCAACGGGGCCAACATCTGGATTCCGGCCAATGACATCGACGGGTACGTCGTCAAGCCGGGTGCATGGTTCGACTTCTGGCAGGCCATCGGACCGGTGACCCGCGAGCGGGGCTACAAGGACGGCGGCGCGATCATCAACGGCAAGACGGAGCCGCAGGGCGCACTCGCCGGCGGGATCTGCTCCTGCTCGACGACCCTTTTCAATGCCGCGCTCCGGGCGGGCCTCGAAATGGGAGCTCGACGCAACCACTACTACTACATCGACCGCTACCCGCTCGGCCTCGATGCGACCGTCTTCCAGTCGTCCTCGGGTTCGATCCAGACGATGTCGTTCCGCAACGACACCGCCAACCCGATCCTCATCCGCGGCACGGGCTGGCACGTCGGTTCGAAGGGCTACGTCAAGTTCGTCCTGTGGTCGGTGCCGACCGGCCGCTCCGTCGAGCTCACGACCCCGATCGTCGAGAACGTGAAGCCCGCCACCGATACGGTGGTCTACACGAGCGAGCTCGCGCCGGGCGTCAAGGAGCGGGTCGAATACCCCGTGGACGGCAAGGACGTCTGGGTGACCCGGATCGTCCGGGACGCCCAGGGCACCGTGATCCACGAAGAGACCTATTACTCGCACTACTCGCGGATCACGGGGATCACCCGCGTCGGGACCGGCGCCTCACCGAGCCCGAGCTCGACACCCGCCCCCTCGGCCAGCCCCGGCTGAGCCTCGCGCCAACGGCGGGGCGGACCCCACCGCAGCTCGCGCCAACGGCGGGGCGGACCTCAGCGCGCCGGCCCGCCGTCGGCCTGGCAGGCCGGGCAGAGCCCGAACAATTCGAGGCGGTGACTCGCGATGCGGTAGCCGGTCTGCGCGCCGATCCGCGCGACGATCGCCGCGAGGCCCGCATCGTCGACATCCGACGCCCGCCCGCAGCGCGAGCACACCACGTGGTGATGATGCGCGGTCGGCTCGCACGAGATGTAGGCGTGGTCCCCGGACGGCAGGTCGATCCGCTCGATCGCGCCCACGCCCTCGAGGGCCTCGAGCGTCCGGAAGACCGTGGCCCGGCCGATGCCCAGCCCGCGCGCCGCCACGTCCTCGATGAGCTCGGCGGCCGTGAAGTGTCCGTCGCGGACGGCGATCAGTGCGGCGACGGCACGGCGGGGCTCGGTAAGCCGGTAGCCGGCTTCCTCGAGCGCCGCGATCGGCGAGGCATCGGGAACCTGGGTGCGCATGGCGGCCATGGTAATCCGGCTCGACGCCGCGGCCGGCCGGAGTCGGCCCGCCGTCTCGCCTAGAATCCCGCGATGAAGCGGATCGGGTTCCTGTCGTTCGGGCACTGGTCGACCTCGCCCTACTCGCAGGTGCGGTCCGGCGCCGACGCGCTCATCCAGTCGATCGAGCTGGCCGAGGCGGTCGAGGCGTTGGGCGCCGACGGCGCCTACTTCCGGGTCCATCACTTCGCCCAGCAGCTCGGCTCGCCGTTCCCGTTGCTCGCCGCCGTGGGTGCGCGGACGAAACGCATCGAGATCGGGACCGCGGTCATCGACATGCGCTACGAGAACCCGCTGTACATGGCCGAGGATGCCGGTGCCGCCGACCTGATCGCCGGAGGGCGGCTCCAGCTCGGCATCAGCCGGGGATCGCCGGAGCAGGTGATCGACGGGTTCAGGTACTTCGGCTACCAGCCCGCCGAAGGCGATGCGACCGGCGCCGACATGGCCCGCCAGCACGCCGAGGTGTTCCTGCAGGTGATCAGGGGCCAGGGGTTCGCCGAGCCCAACCCATCCCCGATGTTCCCGAACCCGCCGGGGCTGCTCCGCCCGGAGCCGCACTCGCCGGGGCTTCGCGACCGGATCTGGTGGGGCGCGGGCTCGCGCGCGACTGCCGAGTGGGCCGGCACCCAGGGCCTCAACCTCATGTCGTCCACGCTCATGACCGAGGATGCGGGCGTGCCCTTCCACGAGCTCCAGGCAGAGCAGATCCAGCGCTTTCGCGACGCCTGGAAGGCCGCCGGCCACGAGCGGGAGCCGCGGGTCTCGGTGAGCCGCAGCATCTTCGCGCTCGTGGACGATCGCGACCGCGCGTACTTCGGGCGAAGCGGCGAGGAATCCGACAAGGTGGGCTACATCGACGCCCAGACGAAGGCCATCTTCGGGCGCTCGTACGCCGCCGAACCCGATGTCCTGGTGAAGCAGCTCGCCGGGGACACCGCGATCCAGGCGGCCGACACGCTGCTCCTCACGGTCCCGAACCAGCTCGGCGTCGACTACAACGCACATGCCATGGAATCGATCCTGCGCTACGTGGCGCCGGAGCTCGGCTGGCGCTGACGATGGGCAAGGTCGTGACCGCCGCCACGGTCTCCCTGGACGGCTACATCGCGGGGCCCGGCGAGACCGGGTTCGACCACCTCTTCGCCTGGTTCGATGGGGGTCCGCACGAGGTCGAGTTCCCCGGCGGACTGCGGATCCACCTGGGTGACGCGGACCACCGCTTCATCACGGGGTTCTGGTCGAGCCTCGGCTCCTTCGTCTGCGGGCGGCGCCTGTTCGACATCAGCGACGGATGGGGCGGTCGGCACCCGCAGGACCTGCCGGTCGTGGTGGTCACCCATCGCGTCCCGGAGGACTGGGTCGCGGCCCATCCGGACGCGCCCTTCACGTTCGTGACGGACGGGGTCGCCGCCGCGGTGGAGCGTGCCCGCGAGCTGGCGGGCGAGCGGGACGTGGCCGTGGCTTCGGGCAAGATCTCGAGCCAGTGCCTCGAGCTCGGGCTCATCGACGAGCTCACGCTCTCGATCGTGCCGGTGCTGCTCGGCGGCGGGGTGCCGCTGTTCGAACCCCTCGCCGGGGCGCCCATCTTCCTGGACGGCCCGACCGAGGTGGTGGAGGGTCGCCGGGTTACGCATCTCCGGTACTCGGTGCGCCGGGCCTGAGGCCCCGACGGCGCGCCCCGCTGAGGCGGCGGCCCGCCGAGGG
>CAZVDO010000105.1:0-2073 GCA_964625345.1 uncultured Anaerolinea sp.
GGTTCCCGCGAGCACCGGCCCGCCGCGAGCGCGACCGCCCGGAACCGCACCGCGCCAATCGCGTGTCCACACCGACCCGGGACCCATGGGCCATGCGGCGGTAGGCCGTGCGCGGAGGCACCACGAGGTACACCACAGGTACTAGCCCGGGGGCATGCAACCGGGGGACGATCACCCTATGGCGCCCGGGTGCTGGGATTGGCACCGTTGCCCCATCGCAATCGCAGCAACTCGGCCCGACCAAACCGCAGGTGCGGCACCCGTTCCGGGGGAACCAGTTGGAACTGACCGTGATCGACCTGTCAGCGCTCGTCTCGCCGCTGGCGGTCCTCGTCGTCCTGATCGTCCTCGGCGCCATCGTGGGAGCGGCCCTGTTCGCGCTCACCATCCAGCGCCGCCAGCTTCGCCGGCTCGCCCGGCTCACCGAACGGCTTGCGCATGGCACGGAACCCGTGGACGCCTCGTCCGAAGGGCGGATCCGCGACCCTCGGCTCCGGGAGAGCTTCGAGCAACTCGCCATCCGCATCTCGCAGACCTGGACGCTCGCGACCCAGGACATGCTCACCGAGGTCGCGAACCGCCAGTACCTGCTCACCCGCCTCGGCGAGGAGATCGTCCGGGCGTCCCGGTACGGCCATCAACTCTCGATCGCGATGATCGACATCGACCACTTCAAGCGCCTCAACGACACGCACGGCCACCTCGCCGGGGACCAGGTCCTCCATCGCGTCGCGCAGGTCCTCATGACCGGGGTCCGGCGGGTCGACATCGTCGGGCGCTACGGCGGCGAGGAGTTCCTCGTGATCCTGCCGGAGACCGACGTCGACGCCGCGGCGTCGATCGCCGAGAAGCTTCGCCGGGCCGTCGGGCGCGAGCAGGTGACCCTCGCGGACGGCTCAGTGGTCAGCGTCACGCTGAGCGCCGGCGTGGCCGGAGGCCTCGGGTCCCACCTGCGCCTCGACGCGCTCGTGAACGATGCCGACGCCGCCCTCTACTCGGCCAAGGCCCTCGGGCGCGACCAGGTCTACGTCTTCCACGAGGTCGAGGACGACCGCCGCGTCCGCCGCGCCGCCATCACGCCGGCGGCCCGCGAGCAGGCCGTCGCGGTCGGCCGCCAGGCGATGGTCGCCGCGACCGACGCCCTCGCCGAGGTGCTGAACCAGCGGCCCGGCTGGGCCGGCGGGCCGTCGAACCTCATTGCCGAAACCGCGGCGAGTGTCGCCGAATCGCTCGGCCTGCCCGCCGGCGAGATCGAGCGGATCCGGACAGCGAGCCTCCTGCACGACCTTGGCAAGCTCGCCATCCCCGAGGAGATCCTCGCGAAGCCGAGCGACCTCGACGAATCCGAGTGGCGCGTCGTGACCGAGCATCCCAAGATCGGCCAGGTCGTGCTCGAGCAGGCCGGGGCACTGCGCGACGCGGCCACGATCGTCCTGCATCACCACGAGTGGTACGACGGACGCGGCTACCCGCACGGCCTGACGGGACAGCAGATCCCGGTCGGTGCGCGGATCGTGGCCGTCGCGGATGCGTACGAGGCGATGATCGCCGGGCGTCCCTACCGGCCCGCGATCACGCACGAGCGTGCGCTCGCCGAGCTCCGCCGGCACGCCGGGCTCCAGTTCGACCCGGAGATCGTGGAGCAGTTCGTCACCCTGTTCGCCGCGGGCGTCCCGTGGGCGGCCTCGGCGCACCCCCACGACCACGCGCATCCACACGAGCACAGCCATGTCGACGGCGAGGAAGACGGCTTCGGGGTCGCCGCAGCGATGGACGCGGCGGTCCTGCCGGAGATCGACAACGCGGCCGCGCACGATGCCCTCCACGCCCGTCGAATGGGCATGGCCCCGGTCGTGGTCGAGGACGAGCCCGACGACTCGCCCGTGGCCGCGCCGGCCAAGCGCTCCAAGGTCGCGCGCGCCTCGCTGCGGACCGGCACGTCGGGATGACGGCGTCGGGTCCCGTCTCACATCGGGGTCCCGGTGCTCGCGGGCCGGCCGGGTCCACGCCTTCGTGGCGGATGCGCGCTCGGTCGGTTGCGCTCACCGCGGTCGTGATCGGCGTCCTCGCGAC
>CAZVDO010000105.1:2173-5011 GCA_964625345.1 uncultured Anaerolinea sp.
GGGCACGCCAAGAAGGTCCCCCCGACACCCGCTCCGACCCCGGCGCCCACGCCGGCGCCCACGCCGGTGCCCACGCCGGCCCCCACACCAGTCCCGACGCCCGGGGTGACCCCGACGCCGGCTGGAACGCCCACACCGGCGCCGACGGCGACGCTCGCGCCCGCGCCGGCCGCGCCGGCCGCGCCCTCGGCTGCATCGGGCGCCGGTGCGCCAGCCGCGAACCCATCGGCGAGCGGCGCGCCGACGAACAGCCCAACGACCACCAGCCCGGCCGCGCTCGGCGCCGGCGATCCCCGGGGTTCGGGAGGCGGATCCACCGCAACCGGTTCCGGCACGGGCACGGCCAAGGCGACCGTCTGGGCCTTCGTCGCCCTTGCGCTCGGTGGCAGCGCCGTCATCACGCTGGCCTGGTTCCTGCTCGGGCGGCGCCAAGCCAGCAAGGACGAGGACGACGAGCGCGCGGGCGCGAGCGCTGGCGCGCCGGGCCACACGAGCACCGATGGCCGCGGGCCTGGGGATGCAGACGCACGCGAGACCGGCCCTCGACGAAGCGAGGCGCCGGGCATGCGCGCACCGGCGGCGTGGGGAGGCGCGCCACGTGGGGGGGCTCGAGATCCCCTGATGTCCGCGATCGCCGAGACCGGCGCCGCGGTCCCTCGGGCGCAAGCGACCGGGCCCGCCGCGACGGATCCCGGTGGTCGGCCTGTCGCGCCGCCGCCGCAACCTCGGCCGGCGCCGAAGCCCGGTATTCGCTAGGGGAGCGGTCCGGACAGGGCCACCCTCCCTGGCCGAATGACCAGCGTCCCCACCTCGTCCCGCCCCGCCTCCACCCAGCCGCGCGCTAGGAGCGCCTTCACCAGCGCCGAATCGGCAGGCATGAGGACGGCCTGGACCGCGAGCGCGTCGAGCGTCGCGTCCCACCCCGGCTCGAGGCGCGTGATCGCGACATACCGCGCGACCTGGTCGTCGCCGTAGACCTCGGACCGGCCATCGATGAAGACCGGGATGGCCGGTCGCTCCAGCTCGAGCCATCCGCCCCACGCGTAGTCGTTGAACAGGTGCAGGGATGCGGCGCGACCGTGAGCCGCGGCGTCGAGTGCCGGCAACACGCCGACGGGGTAGTCGCGGGCGATGGCGGCCGCCGTGGCCGCCGGACCGACCCGCGCCCAGGCCACCCACCCGGCCCCGATGGCGATCGCGACGATCACGGGCACGGCGAGTCCGGCGGGCAGAGCCGAGTGCCGGTCCGAGTGCCGGTCCGAGTGCCGGTTCGGATTACGTGGCGGCCGCCGATTGCGCACGGCCGCGCGCAGTGCGGCATGTCCCGTCGCGAGGCCTGCGGCGACCACGGGGGCCGCACCCACCACGAACAGCCCGGCGTGCCGCGCGTGGAGGAGGCCCTCGATGGCGAGGACGCCGGCGATCAGGAGATCGTCGAAGCGGAGCCCAGCTGGGAGGTCGCGCGGCGGTACTCGTTCCGTCCCCGCCTGCGTGCGCGCGGGAACCCACGCGCCGACCCGCGTTCGCACCCACGCGACGGCCGCCACGCCCGCCACGACCAGGGCGACATCGAACGCCCACCACATTCGCTCGCGGAGGTCGGGAGGGGCCCACTCGCTGATCGACTCCAGGCGCGAGCCGGTCAGCGCGGTCAACACGTAGCCCGCGAGCGCCATACCGAATGGGTTGAGCAACGTCACCGCGCTCGCGCCGATCAACACTGCAGCGGCCGGCCCGACCCGGCGATCGCGCCGCGCGCCCAACATCACCGTCACCGCACTCACGGCACCGAGGCCGACCGCGAACGATCCGTGCAGGTTCGCCCATGCGAGCGTGAGGGCCACGATGGCCGGGGCCATCACCCGCGTTGGGATCGCTCCATCGAGCCAGGCGTCGAGGAGGGCCAGGAGGAGCGCCACGCCGAGCACCTCGACGACGATCGGCCGGACCGACACGATCGTGCCCGCGTCGAGCAGCGCGAGGACCCCGGTGGCGATGGCGACCAGCGGCCCGTGCCCACGACGGGCGAGCCGGACCACGACGAGCGCGATCGCGAGTGCGCCGAGGCCCGCGACGAGGAGGCTGTTCGCGACGGGTCCGATCCCATCGTGCAGGACGGCCATCGCGCCCTCCGCGAGCCACTCGTGGGCGATCCACGTGGCCCCCGGTGCCGTCCACGAGTACGTGTCGACGCCGCGGAGGAGTGTGCCCGCCACGAGGCTGCGGCCGTTGGCGACGTGCCAGCCGTAATCGGGATCGACGGCGGGTACGGCGAAGTACGCGAACGCCAGCAGGACGAGCATGATGCCCGCCACCCAGCCGATCCCGCGCCACACGGCGGCGCGCGTCGGAACGCCGGTCCCGGGCGCCGTCGGAACGCCGCGCCCGCTCGCCCGGTGGCGCGCGGTGCGTGAGCTCGGGCCACCAGCTCGGACGTCGTAAGCTGTGGAGCGCACCTGCATGTCCTGATGATGCCTGTCGGTTCCTCGTTCGCGGCGCCTTGGCGTCGACCGGGGCATGGCGAAAGAACCTGGGCGTGGACCCGGTGGCACCCCCGGTGCCCGGATGTCGCCTGCCAGGCAGCAATTGCTGCGCGAGGGCGCCGGTTCCGGCCCGTCAGGCCTTCGGTGTTGCCTGCCAGGCAGCAGTTGCTGCGCGAGCGCGCCCGTTCCGGCTCCTCAGGCCCCGAATGTTGCATGCCAGGCAGCAATCCCTGCGCGAGCGGCCTCGGATCCGGTCCTCATGCTCAATTTGCTGCCTGTCAACCCACAAACCTGCGGTGCGGACGCCTCAACCGCCCCTTCATGCATGAAATGCCGCCTGCCAGACAACGAGCTC
>CAZVDO010000106.1:0-2634 GCA_964625345.1 uncultured Anaerolinea sp.
CGGCGCGGCCGCCGCACTCGCCGGCGTCGGGGCCGGGCGAGCGGAGAGCGGCTCCGCCACGGTCATGCCCAGGCGCGAGGCCAGCCAGGCCACGTGGTAGAGCGGCTTGATGAGATTCGTCTCGCCGGGCAGGTCGCTCGGCGTGACCGCGTAGCGCACCGTGACCTGCCGGATCCCGGCCAGGAACGGCCGCAGGTCGGCCCGGTCGAACGTGGAGGCGATCGCCTCGCGCCAGCGCGACTGGCGGATCATCGCGAAGTCGGAGACGGCCAGTTCGCCCCCGGTCAGGTCGTGGTTGTCGATCATCGCCGCGAGGGCGCGCAGTCGGTTGAGCCCATTGCCGGACCAGTGCGACCCGTCCACCACGAGGCGGTCGGCCATCCCCAGGATGTCGAGGGCCTGTCGGGAGGCCAGCGGGGGATCGCCCGGCCACCACAGCGTGACCGGCAGGTCGTGGATGAGGAGGGGCGCCACGATCGCGGCCACGTGCCGGCCGGATTCGCCGCCCGCCACGAGGTCGATGAACTCCGCGCAGGTCTCGGCCGCGCCGTGGTGGGGCAGCACGCAGTGGGCCTGGACGCGGGCATCGATCCACGACGGACCGTCCGGGTCGGCACTCGAGACGATGAGTGTTCGCGACGGGTGGCGCCCGGTCAGCATCCGGATGACCGCGGCGCAGTGTTCGCCGATCTCCGGCTGGCGGGCGATCACGACCAGGTTCAGCACGCTGGTGCGGGCGGCCACGCGCCGTTCCTCGGCGCCGTCGGGGCCCTCCGTCGTCAGCGAGGTCGAGGACCACATCCGGGCAAGGTCGGCCTCGATCCCGGCAAGCGAGTGGGTGCGCGTGGACCAGCGCAGGACCGGGTCCGTGGCCGAGGCGGGCATGGCAGCCAGGCGCCCCGGCTCCATCAGCGGGTGCGATCCGCCCGATCCCGTGCCCGACATGGGTGCGCTCGGACCGTCCATGCCGGCGTCAGATCCGCCGCCAGCGACGCCCGTCCCGCTCGAGCAGGGCGTCGGCGGCCTCCGGGCCCCATGTGCCCGCCGCGTAGTTGGGGAAGTCGGGCTGAGGCTGGTCGAGCCAGGCCTCCACGATGGGCGTGGCGATCGACCAGGCCGCCTCCACCTCGTCGGCGCGCGTGAAGAGCGACGCATCGCCCAGCATCGCGTCGAGGATCAGGGTCTCGTAGGCGTCGGGGGAATCGACCGAGAACGCCGATCCGTACGTGAAGTCCATCGTGACCGTGCGGATGTCGAGGCCCAGGCCCGGGACCTTGGACCCGAACCGCAGCAGGATCCCCTCGTCGGGCTGGATCCGGATCGCGAGCAGGTTGGGCTCGGGATCGATCGCGGCGTCGCGGAAGAGCCGGTGCGGCACTTCCTTGAACTGGATCGCGATCTCGGTGGCGCGGCGGGGAAGCCGCTTGCCGGCGCGGAGGTAGAACGGCACCCCGGACCAGCGCCAGTCGTCGATCAGGAACTTCGCGGCCAGGAACGTCTCGGTCTCCGATTCGGGATCCACGTCGTGCTCCTGCCGGTAGCCCTGGACCGATTCGCCGGCGACCCAGCCCGGCCCGTACTGGCCGCGGACGATGTCGCGGGCCACGTCGGCGCGGGTCGGGGTCTGGATCGCCCGGAGGACCTTGAGCTTCTCGTCCCGGAGCGCATCCGGCTCGAACGTCGCCGGCGGCTCCATGGCTACGAGGCTCAGCAGCTGGAGCAGGTGGTTCTGGACCACGTCGCGGGTGGTGCCGGTCTCCTCGTAGAAGCTGCCCCGCTCCTCGACGCCGATCGATTCGGCCATCGTGATCTGCACGTGATCGACGTACCGGCGGTTCCAGAGCGGCTCGAAGATCCCGTTCCCGAACCGGAAGACCATGATGTTCCGGACGGTCTCCTTGCCCAGGTAGTGATCGATGCGATAGACCTGCGACTCGCGGAAGACCCGCCCCACTTCCCGGTTGAGCCGCTTCGCCGATTCGAGGTCCCGCCCGAAGGGCTTCTCGATGACGATGCGACGCCAGCCCCCGCCGTGGACCTCGTGGTCGAGGCCGCAGCGACCGAGCTGCGCCACGATGAGCGGGAACGCGGACGGCTGCGTGGCGCAGTAGAAGAGGCGGTTGCCGTCCGTGCCGTGGTCCCGGTCCATCTCGTCGAGTCGCTCGGCGAGGCGGTCGAAGGCCGCGTCGTCGGCGAAGTCGCCCTGGTGGTAGGTGATCCGCTCGAGGAACTGGCGGGCGACCTCGGGATCCAGGGGCGTCCGGCTGAACTTGACGAGGGACTCGCCGATCTCGGCACGGAACGTCTCGTCGTCGTAGGGCCGGCGACCCACGGCCACCAGCATCCAGTCCTGGGGCAGGAGGTTCGTGCGCCACAGCTGCGCGAGCGCCGGGAGGACCTTGCGATGGCTGAGGTCCCCGGTCGCCCCGAACAGGACCATGACATGCGGGTCCGGCACGCGCTCCAGCCGCAGGCCCTCGCGCAGCGGGTTCGCGTCCGGCGCCTTCGTCCGGCGCCGCTTCCCGTCGCGAGCCAATCGCGCCTCGCGCATGGTCCGTGGCGCCGCGAGCGGCGGATTCGCTCGAGCTGTAAGGCCCGTCGTCTTGGTGCGCATCGTCGTCCAAGCATGCCACG
>CAZVDO010000106.1:2734-4965 GCA_964625345.1 uncultured Anaerolinea sp.
TCACGATCGCAGGATGCTACGGGCCGATCGGTGCGCCGAAGACGCCGGATGCTGCGTCGCCTCCCGATTCAGGTGGGCCGCGCAGCACGACCCTCGGGGCCTCGATGACGCCGAGCGTGGTCGGCAATCTGCCTGAAGACGCTCAGTCCCTCGTCGCTGGACTCACGGTTGCCTACGCACGTCCCGACTCCGCAGTCGTGAGGATTGAGCCCGCCGGTAGCGATGCGTTCGACACGGTCCTGCGGGGCACCGCGCGGGTGGACTGGGGATGGGTTGTGATCGTGA
Organism: uncultured Anaerolinea sp.; assembly: GCA_964625345.1. Lineage (GTDB taxonomy): Bacteria > Chloroflexota > Limnocylindria > Limnocylindrales > CSP1-4 > UBA5189. Next base: position 3,020 of record CAZVDO010000106.1, read on the forward strand.
GCGGTGATGGCGCCGACACCACGGTGACCGCAGTGGACCCGCATACCGGGACCCCGTCCACGCTCGGGCGAATCCGAGCGGACGAGACGGTGGTTGCGACCGTCGACCCGTCGGGCCGAGTCGGATACGCCTACGGCCCGTCGCTCGGGCTCATCCGCCTGGTTGCGGGTTCGACAACGGCTGTCGGCCCGGCTGGGTCGGACTCGTTCCCGGTCGGGGAGCCGGTTGGCATCGGTCGGGTCGCGTGGGCGCCGAGTGGCAGAGTGCTTGGGGCCAGCACGTGTTCCGAGTCGACCTGCAGCGTCGTCGTGCTCGACACGAGCACCGACGAGATCCGCCTCGTGGACAGGTTCGTGATGCTGGGGCTCGACGACGATACGCTGATCGGGTACCCAGCCGCGGACGACCGGACGCCGACGCGGCTCGACTTCGCCACGGGTGCGCGGGCCTCGCTCGTCACGTCGGTGGCTCGGATGGTTGACGGCTATCTGACTCCCGGCGGCACCGCCGTCATCAGCGGGAGGAACGCTGCGGGCGACCCGCTGGTCGTGGCGGTACGTCCACCAGGTGGTGGCCCTCCCGTGTCGATCGACATCGAACCCGGCGCAGTCCTGCTCCCGCTGTGGTGGAGCGATCGATGGGCCGTCGTAACGACTCCGAATGCTCGGTCTCCGCTCGAAGCCGCCGAACAGGGCGGCGCGACCTGGGCGCTCCTCGACCTGATGACCGGTGAGATGTTGCCCGGCACGGTTCCCGTTGGATTCTCCGGGGTTCGGCCCTAGGAGCTCTTCACCGCGTGGCCGCCGAACTCGTTGCGGAGGGCGGCCAGGACCTTCGCGCCGTAGCTGTCGTCCTGGCGGGAGCGGAAGCGCGTCTGGAGCGCGATGGTGATGACCGGCGCCGGCACATCCCGGTCGATCGCCTCCTGGACGGTCCAGCGGCCCTCGCCGGAATCGGCGACCCAGCCCTTGAGGTGCTCGAGGTCCTGGCCCTGGCCCTTGTAGGCCAGCCCGAGCAGCTCGAGGAGCCAGCTCCGGACCACGCTGCCGTGCATCCAGTTGTCGGCGATCGCGGCGAGGTCGAGGTCGTATTCCGACGCGTGGAGGATCTCGAAGCCCTCGGCATAGGCCTGCATCATTCCGTACTCGACGCCGTTGTGGATCATCTTCACGTAGTGGCCCGCTCCCGGCGCGCCGGCGTGGATGTAGCCGCCCTCCGGGGCGAGGCTGTGGAAGATGGGCTCGAGCGCCTGGACCGCGGCCGGCTCCCCACCGACCATCAGGCAGAAGCCGTTCGCCAGGCCCCAGATCCCGCCGGAAACGCCGGCGTCGACGTACCCGATGCCCTGCTCCCGGAGCATGGCGTGGCGGCGGACATCGTCGTGGAAGTTCGTGTTGCCGCCGTCGATGATCGTGTCGCCGGGCTCCAGGTGGTCCATGAGCTCCCGGATCTGGGCCTCCGTGGCGTCACCAGCGGGGACCATGATCCAGACGTGGCGGGGCTTTTCGAGCTTGCCCACGAGCTCGGCGATGGAGAAGCTCGCCTCGGCCCCCTCGGTCGCGAGCTCCTGAGTCTTCTCGGGGCTCCGGTTGTACGCAACGATCTCGTGCCCGTCCCGCATGAGCCGCCGGCACATGTTGGCCCCCATCCGGCCAAGTCCGATGAACCCGATTCGCATGTGCTGATGCCTCCCATCCGCGTCGGCGATGCCTGCCCGCTCCAGTCTACGCTCGGGGTTGGCTGGGGTCCGGAGGGGGACGATGCCGCGGCGGTGCGGCGCGGCGGGGCGATCGCGAGGTGGCCCGCCCCGGCTGTTGCCGCCCAGGCAACAAACAGGCGCCGAAGCACCGCAGAACGCGCTCCTCGGGCGATGTCGTTGCCTGGCGGGCAACAGAACCGGCCGAGGCGCTCACCGGGGCCGCCGTGGACCCCGAACTGTTGCCTCT
>CAZVDO010000107.1:0-4855 GCA_964625345.1 uncultured Anaerolinea sp.
CGTTGGGCCCCCACGATCCCTCGTGTTCGCCGGCCTCGCCACGATCGACGTGCCGGACGATAATCGAGCGATCACCGTAGCGCGAGGGACCGTCCCAGTGCCCGACCCGCTCGACATCGGTCGCGACGCCTTCCGCCGGCACCAGTGGTCGGAGGCGATCGACGCCCTCGAATCGCTCGACCATGCCCCCGGCGCCCTCGCGGCCGAGGACCTCGAGCGCCTCGGGACCGCGCGCTGGTGGTCGAGCCGTCCGGCCGACGCGGCGAATGCGCTGGAGCGCGCCTTCAATGCGTACATCGCCGAGGGCCGGCGACTGGACGCGGCTCGCGTCGGGATGCACATGGCCTACGTGTCGTTTCGCGGCCAGTCGGGCGCCGCCGGCGGCAGCTGGCTCGCCCGCGCCACGCGCCTGCTGGACGGGGAGCCGGAGTCGTCGGTCCACGCCTGGGCGTACATCTTCCGCCTCGTGACCGCGCTCGAGATGGGTAACTATGCCGAGTCCGTCGCGGTCGCCGACGAGGCGATGGACGCCGGGCGACGGCTCGGCAACCAGGAAGTCCTGCACCTCGCCATGAGCTTCAAGGGCATGGCGCTCCTGGAGGCGGGCCAGCACGCGCAGGGTGCGGTCCTCCTCGATGCCGCGGCGGCTGCCGCCGCATCGGGCGAGCTCGAACTCCGGACGGCGAGCGACATCTACTGCAACACGATCTCCGCGTGTCGGGGCGTTGGCGACGTCGCCCGCGCCGCCCAGTGGGCCGACGAGGCCGAGCGCTTCATGCAGCGCGAAGCGGTGGGCGGCTATCCCGGCGTGTGCCGGGTCCACCGCGCCGAGATCCAGATGCTCCGCGGCCACTGGTCTGTCGCCGAGCAGGAAGCCCGGACCGCCTGCGATGAACTGACCCGCTTCGGGCTCCTCGATGTCGCCGGCTTCGCGCATTACGCGGTCGGCGAGATCCGGCTCCGCATGGGCGATCTCGACGGCGCAGCAACCGCCTTCGACCGAGCCTACGAGCTCGGCCACGATGGGCAGCCCGGCCTGGCGTTGCTCCAGCTCGCCCGAGGCGAGGCGGCCGACGCCCGGCGATCCATCGACCGAGCGCTCGCGCGGGTCGGCGCTGGAGCCGCCGGCATGACGGACCTTGCCACGCGCGGCCGGCTGCTCCCGGCCAAGGTGGAGATCGCCCTGGCCGGTGGCGACCTCGAGGCGGCCCGCGACGCCGTGGAGGCCCTCGAATCGATCGCCACGACCTTCGCCCAGCCGCTCTTCGACGCGGAGGCGATGACGGCGCGTGGCGAGCTGCTGCTTGGCGAGGACCGCGCCGGGGAGGCATCGCCGGTGCTCGGGCGCTCGTGGCGCCTCTGGCAGACCGCGGACATCCCCTACGAGAGCGCCCGCGCCCGCCTTCGGTACGCGGAGGCCCTCGCCAAGGAGGGCGACGAGGCCATGGCGCGGCGCGACCTCCTCGCGGCGCGGGGCGTCTTCGAACGGCTCGGGGCGGCGCTGGACCTCGAACGCGTGGACGCCCTGCTGCGCGACCGTGGGAACGGCGCCAGCGGTGTCGGGGGTGCCGGCGGTTCCGCAGGCGCCGCGGCCGGGTCGAGATCGACGGACACGTCCGTGGTCCGGACCTTCATGTTCACCGACATCGTCACGTCCACGGACCTCGTGGGCGTGCTCGGCGACGCGGCCTGGAACGAGGTCCTCAGCTGGCACGATCGCGAGCTCCGCGGCCTATTCGCGGCCCACCACGGCTCGGAGGCGGCCCATACCGGCGACGGGTTCTTCGTCGCCTTCGAGCGCCCCGCCGACGCGATCGCCTGTGCCGTGGAGATCCAGCGGCGGCTCGTCCAGCATCGCCACGAACACGGATTCGCGCCCCAGGTCCGGATCGGCCTCCACACCGCCGAGGCCACGAGCCGCGGCCGGAACTTCAGCGGCGGCGGCGTGCACGTGGCGGCCCGAGTGGGAGCGGCGGCCGGCGCCGAGGAGATCCTCGTGTCCCAGGCGGTGCTCGACGCCGCCGGGGCGCTTCGGTTCCGCCACTCGGAGCCGCGCCCCGTGACCCTCAAGGGCGTTCGCGAGCCGGTGGGGGTTGCCGCCATCGAGTGGCGCTAGGGGCGGGACGCAGTGGAGCCCCGGTCGTCCGACCGGGGCTCCGGAGCTGCGCGTTGAACCGCCCGGCTCAGTCGAAGAACGTCGCCAGCCAGTCGAGGTCGTCGGACTGGTCGATGCGGTAGGCACCGCTCCAGCCCGCGCAATTCGAGTTCACGACGAACGAGTTGACCGCCGCGACGACGTTGGTGTCGCCGACGAAATTCGGTCCGCCCGAGTCGCCGAAGCAGGTCCCGCCGGCCGCCGCGTTGTCGGACAGCTGGAGGAACACGTCGCCCGTGTACGGCGTGTTGATCTGGTGCAGCCAGGGGTGGGCGACCTTCCGGACGCGAACGGCCTGGTCCTTCCACGCCGCGGCATCGGGGAACGCCGCCTGGAGGCCGTAGCCGACCGCCGTGAAGGTGGACGCGCGACCGGTGTGGAGCGCATCGAGATCGTGCAGGCCCGGGAGCTGGCCGTACTGGCCGTTCGCGCTCGGGTGCGACTCGTCGAGGACCACCATGCCGAGGTCGTGGAGGTAGAACGCACTCGGCACCCAGTCGGGATGCTGGTACGGCGTGCCGCCGACGTCGCCCGTGCACGGGTAGCCCGTGACGCCTTCACAGCGAGTGGTACCGGACGGGTAGCCGGCGCCGAGCGGCTCCGGGCCAGCCGAGAACCAGATCTCGATGTGGGCGGCCGGCGTGTCGACGCAGTGGCCGGCGGTCAGGAACAGCGTGTCGGTGAGCAGCGTGCCGGTGCAGCGCCAGAGCGGCGTTCCGTTGGCGTCCTGGGCAACCATCAGGCCGACGAACGGGTGGTCGTTCCCGTCGTCGGAGCCGTGGCGGATGGCCGCCGCCGGGCTGATCGAGGCGGCCGTCAGGGCCATCACCCCGAGCATGGCGATCGCCAGCATCCTGACGCGCCGAAGTCGTGTCCTCATCGTCCAGGCATCCTCCATGTGCCACGCGTGCCGCTATCGGGCGAAGGTCCGGTGGGGCAGCGCAGCGGCTGGTCAGGCTCCCAAGCGGCCCGACCCGAGCGTGCCTGCCACTCTAGCCGCGCGGCCGCGCCTCGCGCCAGCCCGTTTGGCGGGTCCGTGCGTCCAACCGGTGCCTCCGGGCAACGAAACCGGATCGCGGGCGGCGGCGCGCCTCGGACACGGGCAACGAAACCGCGGTCACGCGACTCCAGCGTGCCTCAGACCCGGGCGGACATCGACGCCTCGGCCTACGCCTCGGCTGACGCCCCGCCCGACGCCCCACCCGACGCCGCCCGAGGGGCCGATGCCGCGACGCGGCCGAGGCCCAGGCTCGCGCCGGCCAACCAGAGCGCAATGAAGAGTGCGGACGGGAGGGTCGCCGCATCCGGGATGCCGATCCAGATCGCGCTCACGTTGATCGCGAGAAGGAGGGCCGTCACGGGCGTCAACCAGCGCATCGCGCGAGGAAACGCGGCGTGTTGTCGCATCGCGAGGCCGAAGCCGAGGACCCAGGTGGCCTCGATCGCGTACAGGCCGCTGTTGTAGAGGGCATCCCAGAATCGGAACAGGCCGCCGACGGGCTCGCCCGCCTGGACGGCAGCCACGAGGCCTGCCTGCGCGGCGATCTCCGTCAGGACCACGGGCAGCTCGATGACGAGTGCCCCGAGTCCGATGCCGGCCAGGAGGCGCGTCCACGGGTTCGTGGCGAGCGTCTCGCGCAGGACGAGGCCGAAGACGAGGACGGGAATCACGATGACGAACTGCTCGACCCCAAGGGCCGCCACGATGGGCTGGCCGTAGTACGCCTTCACGGCCTCGAGGTCGGTCGTGCCGCTCACGCGCTGGCCGGCGAGCGCCGTGAGGAGGAGGTGGTAGCCGAGGATGCCGATGACCGAGATCCACCCGGCCCAGGATCCGATACGCGGGACGCTGCGTTCCATCGCCTGCCTCCGACCGACGCCAGCGCCGGCACGGCGGGCCGGCTCTATTCACTGGAACGTCGTTCTTTGACTGGAACGATATTCCAGTCTGTCAATATGGCGAGATGCCACGTCGCTATCGATCCACGACCCGCGCCGCGTCCTCGGCCTCGACCCGCGACCGCATCATCGAGGCGGCGCGCCGGCTGCTGCCATCGGGAACCGATGTGCCCGTCGACGCGATCGCCGCCGAGGCGGGCGTCTCCGTCCAGACGCTGTACACGCAGTTCGGGTCGAAGCGGGGCCTGTTGCTCGCGGTGATCGACACGATCCAGCGGGATGCCGGTGTATACGCCGACTTCGATCGGGTCTGGCAGAGCCCGGACGGCGAGACGGCGCTGCGCCGCATGCTCGAGGCCACGGTCCGGATCTGGCATGGCGCGTGGCCGTTCGTCGAATTCTCCGAGCGGGCGCGCCGGACGGATCCCGAGATCCGGAGCCACCTTCGCGAGGTGGACGGCTATCGCCTGGCGAACCTCCGCTCGATCACCGATCGACTGGCCATCGAGGGACGCCTGCGTGCCGGTGTCGGTGCTGGCGACGCGGCAGACCTGGCATTCGCGATGTCGCTGCCGGCGGCCTACGAGCAGTTGGTCGTCGTGCGCGGGTGGCCGATCGAGCGGGCGATGGCGGCGCTCGTGACGGCGATCCTCGCGGCCCTCATCGACCCGGACCGCCCCCCGGTTGTCGACCCTCCCGCCGACTGGTCCGCCGCCCTGCGGCCCGCCCAGGCCCTCGCGGGTACCGAGCCGGGCTGACCGGCTGTCGCTCGGCCATCTTCGGCCGCCGAGCGGTCCGCCG
>CAZVDO010000108.1:0-4768 GCA_964625345.1 uncultured Anaerolinea sp.
GAGGACCGTGGCGGCGCGCCTGAGGGGCGCAACGCTACCGGGCACGTGCCCTATGGCGTCCGCCGGAGATCAAGGCGATCCGAGGCCGCCGCGATGAAGTCGCGGTCGTGCGTGGCCACGACGATCGTCCGACCAGCCCGATCGAGGCCGGCCAGCAAGCCAATGATCCTGGCCGCAGTCGCCCGGTCGAGCGCGGCCGTTGGCTCATCGAGCAGGACGAGTTCCGGCGCGCCCACGAGGGCCCGCGCGATCGCGACCCGTGTGCGCTCGCCGCCGGACAGGGTGTCCGGCAGTGCCGCGGCCCGGGCCTCGAGTCCGACCTCGGCGAGGGCTCGGTCGACGCGATCGGACCGCTCCGCACCCGCCAAGGCCGGGTCCCGGATCGCGAGGGCGAGGTCCACGTTCTCGCGCGCGTCGAGGAACGGCACGAGCCGCGGGGCCTGCGGGACCACGGCGATGCGGGAGCCACGGAACACCGCCAGCGCCTCGGCGTCGAGCGTCGCGAGGTCCGTCCCGAGCGTGCGCACGCTGCCGCGATCGGGACGGTCAAGGCCGGCGATCAGGCGGAGGAGCGTGGTCTTGCCGGATCCGGATGGGCCGGTGACGACGTGCAGGCCTCCGTGCTGGAACGCCGCATCCAGGTGCTCGATCGCCGCCACCGCGGCCGGTCCGCGGCCGAAGGACCGCGTCACACCGTGCAGTTCGACCGCAGGCCCCAGACCCGCTGCCGGCGGCAACGGCGAGATCGATGGTGCCGGCGGCTCGAGCGGCGGAGCGGTCCACCCGATGGTGTCGACGACGGGCGAGAGCGGCACCCCTTCGCGACCACCGCCCACCGCGACGGCCCGCCCGTCCCGCAGGTGCACGGTCCGATCGGCGATCGTCTCGACGAGGGCGTCGTGGGTCACGATGACCGCGGTCGCGCCCTCCCCGCGAACGAGCTCGCCGACGAGTTCCAGCAGGTCGTGGGCAGTCGCCTCATCGAGTTCGCCGGTCGGCTCGTCGGCGAGGAGCAGGCGGGGGCGCGGCGCGAGCGCGACGGCCACGGCGACGCGCTGCTGCTGGCCGCCCGACAACTGCGCGGGCAACGCGGCAGCGCGGTCCATGAGGCCGATCCGTTCGAGGAGCTCGTCGACGCGCTGCGCGCGCGACGGTCCGGACCACCCCCGCAGCCGAAGCGGCAGCTCGATCGCCTCTCGGATCGGCAGGTGAGGAGAGAGCGCGCGCCAATAGTGCTGTTCCACGGTCCCGACCTGGGCCCGGCGGAACGCGGCAAGCTCAGCGCCGTCTCCCGCCAGCGTGTCGATCCCCCCGACGATCAGCCGGCCGGCGGACGGGCGTTCGAGTCCACCGAGCAGCCGCAGGAGCGTCGACTTGCCGGAGCCGGAGGTCCCGACGATCGCAACGAGTTCGCCCGGGTCCACGCGGAGGTCGAGGCCGCGGAGCGCAGCGACCGCCACGGGAGGGTGCCCGTAGATCCGCAGGACGCCCTCGGCGAGGATCGCGACTCCGCGTTCACCCCGTTCCGACGGCGGAAGCGGAAAGGTCGCCGTGGGCGCGGTCATCGTGGCGACTCGTCGCGAAGGCGCGCTCGTGCGAGGGACCAGACGGCGCCCGCGACGAGGGCCGGGATGCCGGCGAGCAGGAGGAGGATCGGGCCCGGTGGCGTCACGAGTACGAGTGGCGGCAGCGGCTCCGTGCCCGCGCCACCGACGGCGACAACCACCGACGTGACCCACCCGAGGCCGATCCCGATGAGCGTGCCCGCGACCGCGCCGGCCGCCGCGAGGAGCGTTGCCCGCAGCGCGATGAGGCGCCGAAGCCCGCTCGGTCGAACCCCGAGGAGCGCGAGGTCGCGCAGCTCGCCGGTGTCGTCACCGAGCTCCGCGGTCGTCCCGAGGAGCACGCCCGCAAGCGAGAGCAGCACCCCGGCCACGGCCCCGACGGCCAGTGCCCACGCGATGCCCATGGCGAACGGGTCCCCGGCGAGGTCGGCCTCGATCGCTCGGCGATCCTCGATCGCGAGGGGCGGGAACGGATCGGCCGACAGGGTTGCCACGGCTCGTGCCGCGGCGTCGCCGTCCTGGGCGGCCAGGAGGACCTGGTTGGGCACCCCGGACCCTGGTTCCCGGGCGGTCATGGCGAGCCGGAGCGGGCCCTCGTCGACGACCGCGATCGCCGCTCCGGCGTCGAGCTGTGTCGGGAAGTGATGTACCACGCCGACCGGTCTCAGGCGGAGGGCGAGCCCGGATGCGGTGGTGATGGCCAGCTCACCCGAGCCATCGACATCCTCTGCGAGCGCTGGCGACACGAGCGCGGAGAGCACCAGCCCGTCGGTGCGGACCGAGGCGCGAATCAGTTGTGGGCTGCGTAGCTCGGCCGCCCGGATCGGCAGGACTGCCCCAGGATCTGCGATCTCGGGCAGGTTGCGGACGCGCAGCTCGGCGGTCTGCGCGGCCCCCGGGTTGGGGCCCCCGAACGCACTCGGGCCGCCGTTGATCGCGAGCAGGCCCACGATCCGCCACCCGATCGGTGCGCCTGGTCCGAACGCGGCGAGCTCGTCAGGTGTGCCGAGCGGCACGTGGAATGCCTGCGGGCCACCGGCGAGTTCGCCAAGCTCCAGCCGGTCGTACGTGCCGTCCGAGCGCTCGATGATCGCATCGAGGCGGATCGGGTCTCCGCTGGACTCGACGTCCACCTCCAGCTCCGGCACGCCGGGCGGCAGGATGTGCCCCGGGAGCTCCCACGGGCCCGGCATTTCGATGGCAGCGGCGAGGGCACCCGGCGTCCCATCGGCGTAGTCGTCTCGCCATCGCCGGAAGTCCGCCAGGATGCCCGGCTCGAGGCCGGTGAGCAGGAGCGGGATGCCGGACGCGCTCTCGGCCTCGCTGCGCACGATCGGGTGCACGTCGACATCCGGCCCGAGGATTCCGCCCTCGAGCCGCGGGAGCACTTCCGTCACGAACCGGCCTTCCGCGGTGAAGCTCTGGACGCGGACATCGAGACCCGTCCGGAAGGCGGCCTCATCCGCCGCTCCGGCCCGCAGCGTGGCCGAGTAGGTGATACCGAGCACGGCCGCCCCGAGGCTGAAGGCGAGCAAGGTCAGGGTCGCCGCGGGGCGGAGCGGATCGCGTGCCAGCGAGACCGCCGCCATCCGAAGCGGCACCGGCGCGCGCCGCGACCACCGTGCGATCGTGCGCAGCACGGGCGGGAGGAGGACGAGGCTGCCAAGGATCACGGCCAGGCCGAGGAGGCCCGGCAGGAGCAGCGCGGTTGGCGCGAGCGATCGCTGTGCGAGATCGGCCGCACCCAGGGATCCACGGGAGGCCTGATCCCAGGCGAGGACGGCGGCGAGCGGCAGCGCCGTGAGGGCGATCCGCCGCGGCTGCGCCCACGTGGCGGCCGCAGGGTGCATACCCACGAAGACCGCGGCCGCGGAGAGGAGCGCCACGCCCAGCATGAGACCGATCGACCCCGGTGCGCCAAGGGACCGGACGATGACCTCGACCGCGGGCTCGTCCGTGACAACGGCGAGCGATCCGACCACGGCGACGGCCGCCGCGATGCCGATGGCCAGTCCGAGCGCCGCCGGGATTCCCGCCTCCAGGGCCAGGAACAGAGTGCGCTCGACTCGTCGAGCCCCGGCGATGCGCAACCGGCGGGCCTCGAGCGCCACGTCGGCCCGCTCGACGGATGCGGCGAACGCCGCGAAGGCGAGCAGCACGCCGAGCACGAGGGAGCTGATGAAGACGATCCGACCGATCGCGACATCGGCTCGATCGCGGACCGACTCGAGCGCTCGTTCGGGCGCGGTGACGAGGAAGGACCGATCGCCGCCGAGGTCGCGCCGCAGGGCCGCGAGGCGCGTGTCGAGCGCCTCGAGGGTCCAGGCGTGGATGCGACCTGGGTCCAGCTCGGAGATCCAGTAACCGATCCGCGGGACGGTCTCGGTCGAGGTTGCCGAGGCGAGGCCGGCCTGGCCCTCGACGGCGAGTTGCAGCACGTTCGGATCGCCGACATCGATCGGGAGGTTCGGCACCGGGGTCGCGACGCCGACAATCGTGAACGTCCGCTCGCCGATGACGATCGCGGACCCCAGCCTGCCGACGCCACTGTCGAACACCCGGGTACCCACCCGGAGCACCTCGCAGTCGCCCGTGTTGGGACACGCCGCGGGGAACCGGCCCGAGGTCAGGTCGAACCATCGATCGATCCCATCGATCCCGACCACCCTGGCGGCCACGCGCGGTGGGCGGAGGACCGTGGCGCGGAGAATCGGCCCGCCGAGGTCCCCGAGCTCGGCAATGGCAACGCGAACCCGCGGATCCGACGCGGCCTCCGTTCCGGCGTCGTCGACAAGCTGGTGAACGCCGATCGCGCGATCGGCACCGGAGAGCTCCGCGAGGGCGCTCCGGGTGGCGAGATCCGCGGCGATCGTCCCGACGCCAAGAAGGGCACCGAGCACCACGATCGACGCCGCGACGGCGAGCGCCACGAGCGCCGTGGCTTGGCGCCGATGGGTCAACCGTGCCCGGACGAGGAGGACGACCACCGCGATGCCGGACCTCCCCGGGCGGGACGGCTCGTTGCCGCGGACCGCACCGGCGTCACCGCCGGCTGGTTCAGGCCGGGCGCGTCGGGGCAAGGTTGGCGAGGCCGGCCACGACCTCCGCGCCGGGCAGCCCCAGGAGGATCGAGGGCGGGGCGATCACTTTCCAGCTGCGGCTCCCGCCGCCCAGCACGATCCGCTCCCGCTCCATGACTGCCG
>CAZVDO010000109.1:0-4712 GCA_964625345.1 uncultured Anaerolinea sp.
GACTACCGGGGTATCTAATCCCGTTTGCTCCCCTAGCTTTCGCGCCTCAGCGTCAAGAACAGGCCAGGTAGTCGCCTTCGCCACTGGTGTTCCTCCCGATATCTACGCATTTCACCACTACACCGGGAATTCCACTACCCTCTCCTGCCTTCGAGTCGAACAGTATCGCGTGACCCTCCCCAGTTGAGCCGGGGGCTTTCACACGCGACTTGCACGACCGCCTGCGCGCTCTTTACGCCCAGTAAATCCGGACAACGCTTGCCACCTACGTATTACCGCGGCTGCTGGCACGTAGTTAGCCGTGGCTTATTCCTCAGGTACCGTCATCATCTTCCCTGAGAAAAGAGGTTTACAACCCGAAGGCCTTCATCCCTCACGCGGCGTTGCTGCGTCAGACTTTCGTCCATTGCGCAAAATTCCCGACTGCTGCCTCCCGTAGGAGTCTGGGCCGTGTCTCAGTCCCAGTCTGGGTGATCGTCCTCTCAGACCACCTACCGATCGTCGCCTTGGTGAGCCGTTACCCCACCAACGAGCTAATCGGACGCAGGCCCCTCCCGAAGCGCCTTGCGGCTTTGCTGATGCGATCGAACGCACCGGCACATGCGGTATTAGCCACCCTTTCGGGCAGTTATTCCCCACTTCGGGGCAGGTCACCCACGCGTTACTCAGCCGTCCGCCACTAACGATCAAGGCAAGCCCTGATCGTCCGTTCGACTTGCATGTCTCATGCACGCCGCCAGCGTTGATCCTGAGCCAGGATCAAACTCTCCGAAAAAATGCACAGCCTTGCGGCTGCGACTTCATCCGAGGGTTCGACCGCTCGCACATCCGTTTTCCATTCCGGATTTTCCTGCCACTCTTCAGTTGTCAAGGTGCGGCGCCCGGGAGGCATCGGCGTCCAGCGCGCAGAACGCCAATGATGCGGCATTCCGAACGGGCCGTCAAACCCGGGGACACGATCGGCCGGGACCTCGCGGCACCCGCCGACGTCACCCCGCTCGGAGGCGACGGCCGCGAATGCTACGGGCCGCGGCGCCGGCCTGTCAAACGGCCCATCGGAAGGCCCTGTGAGGGCTGCGCGGGTCGCCCTGGTGGGCGTCCGCGGCGAGACGCACGGGCGGTGAACGGTGCGCGTGACCGTCAGATCGGGCTGCTCTCCACGAGCAAGACGAAGGCCGCGCCGGCCAGCCAGCACAGGAGCGCGAGCGGCACGTCCGCGGTGGCGCCGAGCGGCCCGGTCGCGACGAGAAACACGACGATTCCCACGACCGCCGCGACCCCGGCTTTCGCCAGCCGGAGCCCGATCTCGGCCAGGAGGTACTTCACAGGCTTCGCTCCCCGAGGGCACGACGCCCCTGGAGCGCCCGGATGAGGGTCACCTCGTCGGCGTATTCGAGGTCGCCGCCGACGGGAATGCCCCGGGCGATCCGGGTGATGCTCCCGACCTGGCCGGCGAGTCGCTCATCCAGGTACATCGCCGTCGCCTCGCCCTCGAGGGTCGGGTTCGTGGCGAGGATCACCTCGGCGAACGGCTCGCCCGCCACGGCGGCCGCAGCCACGCGGTCGAGGAGCTCCCGGATGTGGAGCCGGTCCGGGCCGATCCCGTCGATCGGCGAGATCGCGCCATGGAGGACGTGGTAGCGGCCGCGGAACTCGCCGGTCCGTTCGAGGGCCAGGACGTCGAGCGGCTCCTCGACGACACACAGGCGCGTCACGTCGCGACCGGGATCCGTGCAGATGGCGCAGACCGGGGAGTCGGAGATGTTGAAGCAGGTCGAACAGAACACGACCTGCTCCCGGACCGCGACGAGCGCCCCGGCCAGGATCCTCGCCTCGGCCTCGGGCGCGCGCAGGAGGTGGTACGTGAGGCGCTGGGCCGTCTTCGGCCCGATCCCGGGCAGGCGATTGAAGGCCTCGATGAGGCGCGCGACGGGCTCGATGAGCGGAGCCGCCATGAAGCCCTCAGCGACCCAGGAGCCCGCCGAGCCCGCCGGCCAGGCCGCCCGTGACGGCCGCCATGCGCTCCTCGGCGATGCGGCGGGACGCCGACAGCGCGTCGTTGACGGCTGCCGTGACGAGGTCCTGGAGCATCTCGACGTCGTCGGGATCCACGGCCCCCGGGTCGATGGTCACCGATCGCAGTTCCTGCTTGCCGGTGACCACCGCGGTCACGACGCCGCCACCGGCGGAACCCTCGACCTCGGTCACCTCGAGCTCGGCCTGGATCCGCGCCATCTCCTGCTGCATCTGCATCGCCATGCGCTGCAGGTTGCCCATGCCCATCGTGTCACTCCGTCGTGGTGGTGCTCGTTCGCTGTGCAGTCTGCGGGAACTGGCGTCCCGCCGCAGGGTCGGCCTCAGCCGACCTCGGAGACGTCCGGCTCGTCCGATCCGAAGATGCGGCGCGCCTCCGCGAGGACGAACGCCGCGTCGGCATCGGCCGGGACGTCGGGCACGAGGTCGAGGTTGGTGGCGACGCAGCGGACGCCCACCGGGCGGCCGAGGATCGCCCCGATGCCCTCCTCGAGGACCGGCTTCCGCCGATCGGCCACCGTCCGCAGGAACCCCTGGTCCTCGGGAAATCCGAGCGTCACGATGCCGTCCTCGACGCTGATCGGACGGCAGACCGAGATCAGGGGCTTGGTCGGCGGATGGGCGCTGATCCGAGCGACGACCTCCGGCCAGCGAAGGCGCAGGGTGTCGAGATCGGTCGAACCGGACTGGCCCGCCGCCGGGATGGCCGGGCTGGCCGGGGTGGCCGGGGTGGCCGTCGCCCGGGTGGTGGGACGCTCGCCGGCGGGCTGGGGCTCGGCGGGCGCCTGCGGTTGAGGCGCGGGGGCCACCACCGGCGTGGGTTCTGGGGCTGCAGCCGGGGCGGGCTCTGCGGCCCGAGACCGCTGGGCGGGAGGGCGCGATGGACGGTTCGGTTCGTCGGCGCCCGCGGCCGGTTCCACCTCAGGGTGTCGCGCGGGCACCGAGGCCGGGGGGGCGGCTTCGCCACCGGCAACCGGGAAGAGGGCGAGCTCGAGCTGGAGCCTGAGTCCGCCGACGCCGGCCCGGCTGGGGTCGATCGCAGCGAGGCGGCGCGCGGCGGCCACGGTGGCGGTGGCCGGCAGGCCCGTCAGGCCGCCGCCCTCGCCCGTGCCGGGCACGAGCGCCCCGCGCAGTCCTTCGACCACCTGGTCGAGGAAGGACCGCAGGTCCCGACCACGGTCCTCGAGCTCGTCGAGCACCGCCACGCCGGCGGCGACGTCGTTGGCGGCGAGGGCCCGCACGAAGGCCTCGATCGCGTCGGCCGGCGCGAGCCCGAGGAGGTCACGAACCGTTCCCTCCTCCAGTGGATCCGCCCCCGCGGCGAGCAGCTGGTCGAGGATCGACTCGGCATCCCGCATCCCGCCCGCCGCCAGGCGCGAGATCAGGGCGAGGGCGCCGGGCTGGGCGGAGCGTCCGTCGGCCTCGAGGATCCTCGTGAGCTTGCCCTCGATCTCGGACCGGCTCAGGCGTCGGACGTCGAAGCGCTGGAGCCGCGACAGGATGGCCGGCGGGAATTCCTGCGGATGCGTGGACGCGAACATGAAGGTGACGAACTCGGGCGGCTCCTCGAGCGACTTCAAGAGGGCATTCCAGGCGTCCTTGGTGATCTGGTGCGCCTCGTCCAGGATGTAGACCTTGCGGCGCAGGTCGCTCGGGGCGTAGCTGATCCGCTCGCGCAGGTCCCTGATGGCGTCGATTCCTCGATTCGAGGCGGCGTCGATCTCGACCAGGTCCATCGCCCGGCCCTCGCGAATGGCCACGCACGAGGGGCACGCGTCGCAGGGATCCCCGTCCTGGAGGTTCGTGCAGTTGAGCGCCTTGGCCAGGATGCGGGCCAGCGAGGTCTTGCCGGTTCCGCGCGGGCCCACGAAGAGGATCGCGTGCGCGACGCGACCGGTCCGGACCGCATTCCGGAGCGTCTGGACCACGGCTTCCTGGCCGACGATCTGCCCGAAGGTCTGTGCTCGCCAGCGACGGTAGATGGCCTGGTGGGGCGTGGGCTCGGTCACGGGCTCCCTTGGGCGGCAGGCTGGCTGGTCATGTGCCGTGCACCCTCCGTCGATCGACCGACGCCCGTGCCCACTGTCGAAGGCGGCTCGGACCAGGCCGTTCCGCGGCACCCGACGAGCTTCGCTGAGTGCTGCTTCCTTCCGGACCTGACACGGTTCGCGATTCGCCGCTGCGCGGGACCCGATCCTCAACGTCGCCTGGGCCAGCGGCCTCCGAGCGCGGGGACCTTGGGAGGGAATTCAGCCCTGCTGGAGCGGATTGCAGGTACAGGGCACCGCTAGTTCCCCGCCTAGCACGGCCGCGCCAGTGTACCGGGATTCCTTTGCGACCCGCGGCCGACGAGCCTGACGGTGGTGGCGGAGAGGGAGGGATTCGAACCCTCGACGCGTTGCCGCGAACCGCATTTCCAGTGCGGCGCCATAGTCCACTAGGCGACCTCTCCGGGCGCGAGGAAGTCTAGAGGAAGCCGGGGGTCGGCGGTCGAGGAGCTCCGGGGCAGGCTTGGGCCCGGGCCATGGGCGACACGCCGCGTCCGCGTCGGGTGTCTGGCGGAGAGGGTGGGATTCGAACCCACGGTGCTTTCGCACACCGCTTTTCGAGAGCGGCACCATCAACCACTCGGACACCTCTCCGCGCGAGAGGATAGCAGAGGGTCCCGTTCGGACCGC
>CAZVDO010000110.1:0-1446 GCA_964625345.1 uncultured Anaerolinea sp.
GCGTGGTCCGCCGCGCATCAGCGGGCCGTCAGGCCCGGATCGTCCGCCAGTACCGCTCGGCGGCGCCGCCCCGTCCGGCGAGTGCCGCCGTCTTGGCCCCGTAGGCACGGACCGCGGCGGCCATCGCGCGCTCGCCGCCGAAGAGCCGGTCGAGCTGGCTCTCGTAGAGGGCGATGCCCCGGATCTTGCGCTCGAGCTGGTCGCCGATGTCGGCGTAATCCGGGGCGAGCAGCGTGTGCGGGCCGAGCCCGTCGAGCGTGCCGTCGGGGAGCTGCTCGAGGCGGTCGAACTCGCTCCACCAGGCGTACGGGAAGTCCTCGTAGAAGACCACCTGGCCGTTCCACTCGGGCCCGGGCATGATCCAGTTCCGGCCCTCGGCGGCGAGGTCGATCCCGACCGCGCGGCACAGCTGGTGGTCGACGTGGTTGCCGACCCCGAGCGGGAAGTACACCGTCTGGGGCTCCAGGCGGGCGATCTCGGCCCGGATCCGCGCGACCGGCGCGTCGTCATCCTCGCGCGGGGTCGACAGGAGCTGGTCGTCGCCCTCGTAACCCCGGAAGACCGCGTCCGCGAGGTCCAGGAACACCACCGACGCCTCGGCGAAGTAGGCGAAGCGCTCGTCCTCGATGCGCCGACGGGCCATGAGCTCACCGGCCGCGGCCGCTTCCGCGAGGTCCGCGGTCATGACCGCACCCTGCGTGGGCACGTCGTCGATGAGGGGCTGGCCGGCGAGGGGCCGGTTCCGGATGCTCGCCCGGCGGTACCAGGAGGAGCGCTGCCAGAACCGCTTGGCGGCGGCATCGGCATCGGCCTGGGTGGCCTCGAGGCGGTCCTCGGTCGCCGCCCAGGGCGGCGCGCCGGCCGCGGTGCCGGTCGGGAAGTCGGACCGAATGGCTGCCCGATTGAACGCCTCGGTGTTGGGCCAGACCGCCTTCGAGCCGAACCCGAGCGCCTCGCGCTGGTAGCCGGTGAGGGGGCCGCCGTCGCCGCTGCCCGAGAAGACCGTGAGGATCGTCACGTTCTGCCCGAGCTCCCGGAGGCTGGCGATCAGCCCGCCGCACGAGAGCGCGACGTCGTCGGGATGTGGCGCGACAAAGACGTGGGACATGGCCGGCCGAGTATACCGACGACCGGGCCCCCGGCGCGGGCCGGGCCCGGGCGATCGCGCCTAGGAGGCGGCGGGGCTCGGTTCGACGGTCGGCGCGGCGCTGGGCGCGGACGACGGGGCTGCGCTGGGCGCGGCCGACGCCGATGGCCCGGCCGTGGCCGACGGAGCGGCCGATGCCGACGGTGCCGCGGACCCGCTCGGGCTCGGTGCCGCCGACCCGCTCGGTGCCGGGGTCAGGCTGGGCACGGGCGACGGGCTGGGAATCGGGGTCAGCAGGCCGCCCCGCCCGAGGACGATGCCGTTGAGCAGGATGGCCGCGAACACCACGATCGCGGCGA
>CAZVDO010000110.1:1546-4701 GCA_964625345.1 uncultured Anaerolinea sp.
TCGGGCTGGTCGTTCGGTCGCTCGGTCATCGCGGCTGGTGGAACTCCTGGTCGCACGGCCTCGGGTGGGGGCGGGCCGCGCGCCAGTGTACGCGAACCGCGCACGTCGACCGCTCGCGCAGCCGTCCGTCGCGCGCTCGGCGCCGGCGGCCGTCAGGCATCGCGCACCGCCGGGACGAGGAGCCCGGCCAGGCCGGCTGCGACGGTCACGAGCCCGAATACGCCCAGGACGGCCGGCGCCCCGAAGACCGCGCCGAGCAGGCCGCCGACCCCCGTGGCGACGGCCAGGGACCCGTACACGAGCGTGAACCGGAGCCCGAGGAGGCGGCCCATCATCGTCACCGGGGTGCGCGTCTGGACGATGGTCTGGCTCGGGATCACGAAGGCCAGGTTGCCGATGCCGGCCCCGAACACGAGCGCGAGGGCCGCCCAGAAGTTGCCCGTCAGGCTCAGGGCCGCGACGCAGGCGCCCGTGGCCACGTAGCCGATGATCACCATCCGCCCGAGGGCGATCCGGCTGCCGATGAGCCCGATCACGAACCCCCCGATGAGGTTGCCGGCACCGATGCCGCCCTCGAGGATCCCGTACACCGCGGACGGGTCGACCGGGGCGCCGCTGATCGCGCGCTCCGCGTACACGGGCGTGAGCGTCAGGAAAATGCCGAGCATGAACTGGGCGACCGCCGCCTGGATCGTGTTGGCCAGGACCACGGTCTCGCCGCGCAGGAAGTGCCAGCCCTCGCGCAGGTCGGCGAGGAACCGGCTCTCGGGACGGGCTCGGGTGACGGGCGCCGCCGATGCGTCCTCGCTCCCCGCGTCCTCGGTCCCCGGGCGCAGCAGCGGCGCCACGCTGATCGAGGCGATGAGGATGGCAGACGCGATGTAGGTCACCGCGTCGGCCCAGAACGCGAGCGGCAGCTGGTCGCCGAGCAGGGCCACGAACAGGCCGGCCAGCGCGTAGCCGCCGATGTCGGCAAACGTTTCGGTGACCCACATCGCCGAGTTCGCCGGCACCAGGTCCTCCTGGGCCACGAGACGGGGCAGGATCGCCCCCTTGGCCGGTCGGAAGAAGACCGAGATCGTGGTCAGCAGGAACACCAGCGGGTACACGAGGGGCAGGCTCGTGACCACCGCAATCGGGATCAGCAGGACGATGGCCGCCCGGAGCAGGTCCGCCACGACCATCACTTCGCGATGCTCCCAGCGATCGACGAACGTGCCGGCCGCCGCGCTGAACAGCAGGTTCGGCAGGTGCGCGGCGAAGAACACGGCACCGACGGCGATCGGGGAGCCCGTGGCATACAGGACCACCAAGGCGAGGGCGATCTGGTGGATCCGGTCGCCCATGAGCGAGATCAGTTGGCCGGTCCATAGTGCGGAGAAGGACCCGTCCAGCGCGAGGCGCACGTAGGGGTGGCGCCGGACGCGCTCGAGGATCGGGGGGATTGCCGGGATGGCAACGGATGGAGCGGCCGCCGCCGCGGAGCCCACTGCCGACGCGGGACCGCCGAGGGTCGCCGTCCCGCCGAGACCGCGCGCCACCGTGGCGACACCGGGCTGGAGGGCCGCCGCGGGCGCGAGCGCGGTCAGTCGGCGCCGGATCGCCTCCCGCGTCGCCTCGTCGACTTCCACGGCCGATCGGACCGTGCTCGAGAAGAGGAAGAACGCCAGTCCCACGCCCAGGAACACGTCACCGAGGCTGGCCACGTTGCGCACGAACGGCAATGGGATGGGCAGGATGTCGCCCAGGGGCCCGGCCCGCAGCAGGAACTCGCCAGATGCGGTCCCCGACAGGAGCACGTGCAGCGGACCGAGGTCAGTGGCGGACGTGAACCCGGCGGCCTCGAACGCCGGCTCCCAGACCGGCATGAAGCCGCCGTTGACACCGATGGCGATTGCGTTGAGCAGGACACCCACGAACGCCACGCCCATGCCCGGCAGGTCCCGGTTGGCCCAGAGGCCGGCCAGCAGCAGGAGGAAGGCGGCTCCGAACAAGGGCGCGCGCAGGGCATCGATGGGGGCGTTGCCCTGCTCGATGGCGATCTGCGTGGCGAGGCGCAGGAAGAAACCCAGGAACGTGACCTGGACCAGGCGCAGGCGGACCTGGAGGAGGTTGTCCAGCCGCCCGCCCGCCAGGAGGCCGAGGACCAGCCCGAGCGCGATTCCGCCGATCAGCACGGTTCACCCTGCGGCGCGGTCGGGCCGCTTCCGAACGACCGGGATCGAGGTGGCGTGGTCAGCGAGGGGCGCGCCGTCACCGCAGCATTCTGCGGGTTTGCGCCCGGGCTCGGGGCGTCAGTCTGGTGGCGGCGCCGTGCGGGCAGGTCGTGCGGCCGCACGACCTCAGGCGAGGTCGGCGGCGGGGGAGCCGGGAGCCGGATCGGTGTAGTTCGGTGCCTGACGTGCCCCGTGCTGGCCGAGGAGCGGGATCGGCTTGGCCTCGGAGGGTCGTCCCGGATCGCGCACGTCCGTCGCCCACTCGGTGCGCACGAACGCGTCGACCACCTGCGGGTCGAACTGGACGCCGGCGAACTTGCGGAGCTCCGCGAGTGCCTGCTCGGCCGTCAGCGGCGTCATCCGATACGGGCGGGCGGCCGTCATCGCCTCGAAGGCGTCCGCGACGTGGAGGATGCGCGCCAGCTGCGGGATCTCGTCCCCCATGAGCCGGTCGGGGTAGCCCGAACCGTTGTACCACTCGTGGTGGTGTCGAATGATCGGGAGCTCGGGCGCCAGGCGAACCACCGGCGCGATGATCTCGGCACCCAGGACCGGGTGGGCGTTCATGACCATCCGCTCCTCGCGCGTGAGGCGCTCCTGCTTGAGCAGGATGTTGTCCGGCACGCCGATCTTGCCGACGTCGTGGAGCAGGCCGCCCCACTCGAGCGCTTCCAGCTCGGCCGCCCCGACGCGCATCTCCCGCCCGATGTCCACGCTGATCTGCTGGACCCGGCGCGAGTGGTTGCTCGTGAACGGATCGCGCTTGTCCACGGCCTGCGCGAGCGCCCCGATCGTCTGCGTGAACATGTCCCGCATCTCGACGAAGCGGTGGTACGCGACGCGCGTCGTGTACAGCGGGAGCGCGAACAACAGGGTCGTCCACCAGCCCGCCCCCGGCGTCTCGTACATGCGCGCCATGAGCCAGCCCAGGGGGGCGAG
>CAZVDO010000111.1:0-4632 GCA_964625345.1 uncultured Anaerolinea sp.
CCGTACCAGCTCTCCGGCGGCCAGCAGCAGCGCGTCGCGCTGGCCCGGGCGCTCGCGTTCGAGCCCCAGGTCCTGCTCCTCGACGAGCCGCTGTCGGCCCTCGACGCCAAGATCCGCGTCTCCCTCCGCCACGAGATCCGGGCGATCCAGCGCCAGCTCGGGATCACCACGGTCTACGTGACCCATGACCAGGAGGAGGCCCTCTCGCTCTCGGACCGCGTGGTCGTCATGAGCGAG
Source organism: uncultured Anaerolinea sp. (assembly GCA_964625345.1). GTDB lineage: Bacteria > Chloroflexota > Limnocylindria > Limnocylindrales > CSP1-4 > UBA5189. The sequence continues at coordinate 238 of CAZVDO010000111.1, forward strand.
GGCCGGGTGGAGCAGATCGGGCCGCCGTTCGAGGTCTACAACTTCCCGGCCACCCCGTTCGTGGCCTCGTTCGTGGGGACCCTGAACGTGCTCCCTGCCAGCGTGGTGGACGCCGGGAGCGGGCGGATCAAGGTGGGCGACCAGGAGATCCACGTCACCCGGTCCGTCAATGCCGCAGCCGGCAGCACGATCTCCATCGCGCTCCGGCCGGAGATGGTGTCCCTGGGCGACGGCGACGCGGGCGCGAACCGCCTGCGTGGCACGGTCGCGGACGTGAGCTTCCTCGGCTCGATCGTCCGGATCCGGATCGACGTGGGCACCGGGGTCCTCGTCACGCTCGATGAGTTCAACGATCCGTCGCTGGTGCTGCCCGCGCTCGGGGCCGCGACCACGATCTCCTTCCCGGCCGAAGGCCCGCTCGTGATGGGCGCGGCGGCGGCGGCGCCGACACTCGACGAACTCGAGGCCCAGCTCTGACCGACCCGCTCGCGGGGATCGAGCTCGCGATCTTCGACAAGGACGGCACGCTCATCGAGTTCCACCGCATGTGGAGCGACTGGGTGGGGGCCCTCTCCGACGGCATCGACGCGGAGCTCGGCGGCGGCCCGAACCAACCGGGCCGCATCTCCGTTCGCGACGCGATCTACGCCCTCATGGGCGTGGACGAGGCGACCGGCCGGGTCATGCCCCACGGCGCGCTCGCGGCCACCCCGATGGCCCGGCTGCGGGAGGCGGTCGGTGCCCTGCTCCGCGAGGGCGGGATCCCGACCGACCGGGCCGCCGCCGCCCTCGACGCGGCCTGGCACAGCCCCGACCCCGTGACGCTCGCCCGGCCCGTCACCGACCTCCCCGCCCTGTTCGGCACGCTCCGATCGCGCGGCGTGCGCGTCGCCATCGCCACGAGCGACGACCGCGGGCCGACCGAGCGCACCATCGCCCACCTCGGCGTCGCGGATCTCGTGGAGGGCCTCGCGTGCGCGGACGACGGACGGCCCGTCAAGCCCGAACCGCACGCCGTGGCCTGGCTGTGCGACCTCCTCGGCGTGGCGCCGGATCGGGCTGCGGTCATCGGCGACGCGCCCGCGGACCTGCTCATGGGCCGCCGGGCGGGCGCCGGGCGGGTGGTCGGGGTGCTCACCGGCGTCGGAGACCTCGCCACGCTGGATCCCCTCGCCGATCTCGTCCTGGGGAGCGTGGCCGAGCTGGTGGCGCCGGACCCCGGCTGATCGCACGGCCGCTCGGGCCGCCATCCGCCGCCCGTACCCCGGTACGGAATTCCTATCGTCGGAGCGAGCGTCCGAACGTACGGTTCAGGGGCCGGTGTGTGCCGGCACCACGAGTCCGGTGCGACCACCAGACGCACACCCGACGGAGGCGCTCCCAGCACCCATGGCGATGCCCTCGGAGGCGCGATCATCGAGCGGGCTGCTCACGGAAGCGGAAGCAGCCCGGCGCGCCGGCGTGCCGCCGAGCACGATCCGCGCCTGGTGCTCGAGCGGCGCCCTCGCCACCGTGAAGGGTCGGGCGGGCTCGGGTCGCCGCATTCGTCCCGCCGACCTGGACGTGACCGTCCGCGCCCGGACCCGGGTGAAGGGGCGCGTCACCGGCACGGTCGAACCTGCCGGGCCGATCCACCTGCCGGTCCCGTCCCGCCACGCTCCGCCCGCCTCGCCGGACGACGCCCTGCGGCGCATGGCCGCCGAGCTGTCGGGCACGGACGACCTCGCGACGCTCTTCAACGAGGTCCTCGACGACTCGGTCCGGCTCTTCCATGCCGATCGCGTCGGCCTGTGGCTGTGGCATCCGGAGCGCGAGCTGCCCCTCGAGCTCGCCGGGGCGCGCGACCTGCCCGAAGAGATCATCTCGTACATCTCGGCGCTCGCACCCGACGCGGGGACGGCCGGCCTCCGGGCGCTGCTCTCGGGCAACGTCAAAGTGGTCGCGAGCCTGGACGATCCGGCCGTCAACGACGAGCTGCGGGCCCTGTACGGCCGGTTCGGCATCCACACGATCTGCTTCGTGCCGGTGGTGTTCCGCGGCGAGCCCGAAGGCGTGGTCGTGCTCTACCACCACGACGCCCACGAATGGACCGACGACAGCGTGGCGCTGGCCCGCTCGTTCGCCGACGGCATCGCGACGGCCCTCGGCAACGCCCGCCTCGTGGAATCGGTCCAGTCACTCGCCGCCCGGCTGCGGGCCGTCCAGGATCTCGCCGCACGGCTGAACGGGCTCACCGACGTCAAGGCCATCGGCGAGGCGATCGTCGAGGAAGCCAACTCGCTCATCTCGTACGACACGATCCGCGTCTACCGGGTCGATGAGGACGCGTCGATGTGCGAGCCCATCGCCTTCAGCGGCGTGTTCATGGGCACCCCGAACCCGACCGCCGCACAGCTCCGGGTGGCCGTGGGCCAGGGTCTGACCGGCTGGGTCGCCGCCAACAACGAGCCACTCCTCATCGGCGACGCCGCCACGGACACGCGGGCCATCATCGTGAACCGCGTCGATGGACCCGAATCGATGCTCGTCGTGCCGATGGCCCTCGAGAACCGGGTCCGCGGGGTCATCGTCATGTCCCGCCTCGGCTCGGATCGCTTCACCGCGGACGACCTGGCCACCCTCTCGATCTTCGGTGGCTACGCGGCCCAGTCGCTCGTGAATGCGGAGCGCCTCGAGCAGCTCCACCGCCAGCAGGTGGAGCTGGAGCACCAGCTCGCCAGCCAGCGCCGGCTCATGGCGGTCAACGAGCGGCTCCTGTCGACCCTCGACCCGTCCGGCGTGCTGGAGCTCATCGCCGATTCCCTCAAGGCGGTGGTCGCCTACGACTCGCTCACGATCTACCGCGTCGACGTCGCGCGGGGGGTGCGCCGCCCGGTCATTGCCCGGGATCGCTTCGCCGAGGTCATCCTCGGCTACGAGGCGCCGCTCGGAACCGGCATCACGGGCTGGGCCGTCGACCACCGCGAGGCCGTCCTCGCCAACGACGCCATCCACGACCCGCGCTCGGTCCAGATCCCGGGCACGCCGGTCGAGTCCGAGGCGCTCATCGTGGTCCCCCTTGTGGCCGAGGGGGAGGTGCTCGGGACCCTCAACATCGCCCGGATCGGGGAGGGCGAGGCCCACTTCAGCGAGAACGAGTTCGAGCTCACCAAGCTCTTCGCGGCGCAGGCCGCGATCGCGCTCCGCAACGCGGAGACCCACGGCGAGATCAAGGTCCAGGCCGAGCGCGATGCGCTGACCGGACTGCGCAACCACGGCGCCTTCCAGCGCGAGTTGCGGGCCGCCATCGCGGAGGCGGGCGGGCGACCCTTCGCGATCCTGATGATGGACCTCGACCGGTTCAAGAACTACAACGACACGTTCGGCCACCCGGCCGGCGACGACCTGCTGTCCGATGTCGCACGGGCGATCGAGGCCTCGACGCGCAGCGGCGACCGGGCCTATCGATACGGCGGCGACGAATTCGCGGTCCTGCTCCCGGACAGCGGCCGGCTGGGCGCGGCAGAAGTCGCCGAGCGAATCCGCGAGGCCGTCGACGGACTCCGCGACAGCCACGGTGGGCCGGCCGTGAGCATCAGCATCGGCCTCGCGTGCTACCCCGACGATGGGTCGGGCCACGACGAGCTCGTGGAAACGGCCGATGCGGCGCTCTACCTCGCCAAGGGATCCAGGCTTCGCGCCGCGCGCGATCCGCTCGTGGCCGCGCTCGACGACACCGCGGGCGTGGTGCTCGCGGGCGGCGACCCGGCCCATCTCCTCGAGACCATCCTGACGCGGGCCGCGCGGTTGCTCGGCACGCCCCACGCCTACCTGTACCTGGCCAACACCGACGAGCGCCATCTCGAGGTCCGGGCCGGGATCGGCCTGTTCGCCGACAGCGTCGGGTTCCGCATGGCGGCCGACCAGGGCCTCGCGGGCCTGGTGTTCCAGTCGGGCGCGCCGCACGTGGTCGACGACTACGCGACGTTCAGCGGCCGCCAGGCGCGGTTCGACGGCGCCACGATCGGCGCGGTCGTGGGCGTCCCGCTCTCGGCAGGCGGTCGCACGATCGGTGTGATCGGACTTGCCGCAGGCGCCGAGGACCGGCGGTGGCAGCAGGGAGAAGTCGACGCCCTGCATCGATTCGCGCAGCTGGCGTCCATCGCGCTCGAGAACGCGCGGTTGCAGCGGGAGGCGGCCCGCAACCCGAACGACTCGGTCACGGGCCTGCCGTCGCGGGATCGGCTGAACGAGGCGATCGACGCGGCGCTGCGATGGGACGGAAGCGACGACGATGCCCCGGCGCCTGTCGGCGTCATCCTGCTCGACATCGACCGGTTCAAGGTCATCAACGAGAGCCTCGGGCACGCGTCGGGAGACCACGTCCTGCGCGAAGTCGGGCGCCGCGTGGTCGGG
>CAZVDO010000112.1:0-4310 GCA_964625345.1 uncultured Anaerolinea sp.
CGCGAGAGGCACCTTCCATCACCACGAGGAACTCCTCGCCGCCGTACCGGGCGACGAGGTCGGATGAGCGGAAGCCGCTCGCGAGCAGGCCGCCGAACGCCCGGAGCACCGCATCGCCGGCCTGATGGCCATGATGGTTGTTGAGATCGCCGAAGTGGTCGAGGTCGAACAGGATGACGGCCATCGGCCGGCGCTCGGCGGGATCCTGGCGGGCTCGAAGGGCGCCGGCCCGGATGAGCGCATCGTCGAGGAGTCGCCGGTTGTGGAGGCCGGTCAACGGGTCCCGGATGGCGGCCTCGCGGGCTTCGTCATGGAGCGCGGCGTTGGCGATCGCGAGCGATGCCTGGGCTGCGAAGAGCGCGGCGATCTCGCGCTCCTGCGTCGTGAAGGCACGACCTGCCTCACGGCGCACGAAGGTGAGCGCTCCCGTGACCACGTCGTCGCGGAGCAGCGGCACCGCCATGACGGTCACGATCGACTCAGGCACCGCGTGGAGCGCCGCGCGCGGGAACTGCGCTCGATCCAGCTGGTCGTCGAGGACGGGCTGTCCCGTGGCGATCGCCCGACCCGTGGCACCCTCGCCCGGGTCGATCCGCAGCCCGGCCAGCCCATCGATCCCATGGACCGCGGCGATCCGGAATCCGTCGCCGGCCGTGTCGGCCAGCGTGACGAGCGCGATGTCGCTGTGGATCACGGATGCGGCGGTGGTGGCAACCGCCGTCCGCACGGCGACCGGATCGAGCGTGGCGCCGAGCTCAGCGAACGCCTCCGTCAGTCGACCCAGGAGGGCCGCCCGCTCGGCGAGCTTCTGCCGCTCGCGCCCGAGCGCGAGGGTCGCGGCCAGGCGGTCGGCGATGGTGATCATGGACGCGAGGTCCTCGCGGTCGAGCGGGTCCACGCTCGTCGATTCGACGTTGAGGACGCCGAGCAACTCGTCGCCGGCAAGGAGGGGCACGCTGATCTCGGAGGTGACGTCGCCGAAGGCCGCGGCGTAGTCCGGATCCTTGGTCACGTCCGGCGCGAAGACCGGCTGACGGGTGCGGGCAACCCGGCCGATGATCCCGAGGTTGGTGTCGAACTCGAGGATCGGGTTGTCGTACCCGCGCTGGGCTCCGAGTTCGAGCCTGGACCCTGTCCAGAGATAGACCGACGGATAGTGGTAGCCGAAGGCATCCACGAGGACGTCCATGATCCGTTCCAGCACCACGCTCGTCGGCCCGTGCTCGGCCAGCATCCGGCCGACCTGTTCGATGGCCCGCAGCCGGCGGGCCCGTCGCCGGTCCACGGCGACGATGCGCCGGAGCCGTTCCATGGAGCGTTCGAGCGATGCCACGATGCGGCGCGTGCCGTACGCGAGGATGGCCACCACGACCACCGGCAGGAGACTCTGGTCAAACGCCGCGTCGGCGCCGGCGTGGAGATACAGCGTCAGGCGGGAGATGGTGATGGCGGTGAGGGAGACCACGATCCCGGCCCGGCCGCTCGCGGCCGACGCCAGGACGATGATCGGGACGTACATGATCGGGAGCGTCGCCTCGGTCCGCGGCTCGAGCATCACCAGCGCCCCGACGTAGAGGATCGCGACGAGGAACCTGGCCAGGCCGCGAGCGCCGTGGACGCCCCCGCCCACGAGGATGCCGAGGCAGGCCTGGAGGACGACGTACGAGAAGGTCAGGACGATGACCGGGCCGGAACCGGCAAAGCCATGGATCGCCTCGACCACGAGGACCGGGATCGCCAGTGCGACCGCCAGCGCCGCATGCATGTCGCGCTGCAGCCAGCGGCGGGCGCGCGGCCACGAACCGGCACGTCGATGAACGCGGGGTTGGGTGAGCGTCTGCGCGCTGATGAGCGTTCCTCGGGTCGGGCGGCTGCCGTCTGGGGGATCAACCGCGGACGCCGATCGTGCGGTCGTGGTGGCAGGACGCACCATCCCGCTTCCGTACTACCCCGCTTGGGTCATTCGCGGCGCCTCAGGGCGCTGGCGAGGCTCCTGCCGCGATCTCCTCGGGCAACCAGAACCAGCGCAGGATCTCGAAGTCCGGGCCCACCGCGGCCGGGTCGATCGGCGCGGGCATGCCCGCCACGGGCCCGTCCATACGTCGGCGTGCGGCCTCGAGGTACCCGGCCAGCTCCGTGTCCGCCGCCCGGTGGCGATGGGCGCGGTAGACCATGGCGCCGTCCTCGTACCGGATGTCCCGCAGGCTGAGCGGCGGCTCGGGCGCCCCGTCCCGGTGGCGCCAGAGGCCGGTCGCCGGGTCGAAGCGGTACTCGGGCAGGAGGCGCCAGCCGTCGGTAGCCAGCAGGTCCACGGCATCGAGGATGAACCCGAAGACCGCCTCGCTGATGAAGTAGTTGAAGTTGACCCGGACCCAGCCGGGCTTGATGCCCTCGCACCCGCGGGTGATCTCTCGCTCGAACTCGTGCGAGGTCTCGATGTCGATGCCGAGCAGCCGATGGCCGTACGGCCCCGCGCACGAACAGCCGCCCCGGGACTGGATCCCGAACAGGTCGTTGAGCATTGCCACGATCGCGTTGTGGTGCACGTAGCGGCCCTCATGGCGGACCACGAACGACACGATCGACAGCCGCGGCAGCGAGTGCGAGCCCAGGATCTGGATGTTCGGGTTGGCCTCCCAGCGGTGCATCGCCCGGTGGATGAAGTCGTGCTCGCGTTCGCGGATGGCCGCCGGGCCGACCTGCTCCTTGAGTTGGAAGACGAGCCCGGCCCGGATGGACTCGATGATCGCGGGGGTGCCGCCTTCCTCGCGATGCTCCGGGTCGTCGAGGTAGACGTGCTCCAACGGGTTCACGTAGGCCACGGTCCCGCCGCCCGGGGCCGTCGGCACCCGGTTCCGGAAGAGCGCCCGGCGGGCCGCGAGGATGCCGGGCGTCCCGGGCCCGCCGATGAACTTGTGCGGGCTGATGAACACCGCGTCCTTGTAGTCGAGCTCAGGATCCGGCCCGGAACGATGCGGCGACAGCTCCACCTCGACGTACGGGGCGGCGGCGCCGAAGTCCCAGAACGACAGGGCGCCGTGACGGTGGAGGAGGACCGAGATGGCGCGCGTGTCGCTCAGGATCCCGGTGACGTTCGAGGCGGCCGAGAAGCTCCCGATCTTGAGCGGGCGGGCGGCATGCGCGACGAGTTCCCGCTCCAGCGCGGCGAGGTCGATCCGGCCGTCGGCGTCCTCCGGGATCGTGATCACGTCGGCAATCGATTCCCGCCACGGGAGCTCGTTCGAGTGGTGCTCGTACGGCCCGAGGAACACGACCGGCCGTTGGTCCGCGGGAATCGCCGCGCGCAGGTTCCAGTGATCGTCCAGATCGGCCGGCAGGCGCAGGTTGAGCACGTCCACGAGCTTGTTGATCGCCGCGGTGGAGCCCGAGCCGCAGAACACGATCGCGTGGTCGTCCTGATTTCCGCCGAGTGACTCGCGGATGATCGCCCGGGCGTCTTCCCGGAACCGGGTGGTCTGGAGGCCCGTACCCGAGGATTCCGTGTGCGTGTTCGCGTACAGCGGCAGCACCGCCTCCCGAAGGTAGTCCTCGATGAACGTCAGGGAGCGGCCCGACGCCGTGTAGTCGGCGTAGGTCACCCGTCTCAGGCCGTACGGGCCCATCACGGCCTCGTCGTCGCCGATGACGGAGGCCCGGATGCGCGCGATGAGAGCGTCGGCGCCGGTCATGCGCAGATCGTACGCAGCGGGCTCAAGGTGCGAGCCGATACAGCGTGCCCTGCCCGTTGCCGAAGATCGGGCGATACCCGGCAGCCTCGAGGCGTGCACCCAGATCGGCGGGCAGGTTGTCGGGATCAGGCTCGAACAGGACGTACGGGTAGGCCCGCGAGGCGAGCAGCGAATCGAGGTCCTCGAGCGGGTGGAGGCGCCCCCCGACCGTGTGGATGCTCACTTCCGCATCCGGCGTGACGTCGGTCTCGGCGACCCCGTCGAAGACGCCGAGGGGCGTCGCCACCCATTGCTGGAACGAGCCGGCGACGTGGAGGATCGGCGTCTCGGGGCCGATCCGCCCGGCATCGATCTCCGTGCGGACCGCGTCGAGGAGCGCCTGCCGTGGCCGATCCACCACCCACCGGCTGTCCGGGTAGCCCTGCCAGAAGCCATGCGCGGTCCAGCGCAGCGCGATCGAGAGGGTCTCGGACAGGCGATGCTCGCCCAGGTGGAACGCATCGATCGGCGCGGTCCGGATCGGCAGCGCAGCGGCGGCCAGCGCGGCGGCGAGGCCCACCGTGCGCGCGACCTCCGGCACGCGAGACGTGGCAGCGAGGGCCGCGAGGCCGGCGCCCGCCG
>CAZVDO010000113.1:0-4203 GCA_964625345.1 uncultured Anaerolinea sp.
CTAGATGGCCAGCCAGCGGGACCTCCGCCGCCGCATTCGCGACGTCGGCAAGATCAAGCAGATCACCCGGGCGATGCAGTTCGTGGCGGCATCGAAGCTCAAGCGCGCCCAGGACTCGACGCTCGCGGCGCGGCCGTACAGCGAGAAGATCGACGAGGTCCTCGCGGATCTCGCCGCCGTGCTGGGTACCGATGAGCACCCGCTCCTCGCCCATCGCGACGGCGGCACCCGCCTCCTGATCCTCATCACGTCGGATCGCGGCCTCGCGGGCCCGCTCAACACCAACACCATCCGCCACGCCGCGCGAACCATCACGGAGCACCAGGGGGACCTGACCGTGGTGAGCGTCGGCCGCAAGGGCCGGGATGCCATGCGCCGCGCGCGCGTGCCGCTCGAGGCCCACTTCGCGGGCTTCGGGGATCGGCCGTCGTTCGCCGACGTCCTGCCCCTGGCCCGCCTCGTGACGGACGGCTACATCAGCGGCCAGTTCGGCTCCATCGAGCTCGTCTACCCGCGCTTCGTCTCGACCCTCGTCCAGCGGCCGGCGCTCGAGACGCTCCTGCCCATCACCCCCGCCGACGACACCGCCGAGGGCATCCCCGGCAACCAGTTCATCTTCGAGCCGGATCCGGCGTCCGTCCTGGAGCAGCTCCTGCCGCGGTACGTGGCCACGCGCCTCTACCAGGCCGTGCTCGAGGCCAAGGCCTCGGAGGAGTCGTCCCGGATGGTCGCCATGAAGAACGCCACCGAGAACGCGGACGAGCTCATCGAGGAGTACACCCTCGCCTACAACAAGGTCCGCCAGTCCAACATCACCCGCGAGATGATCGAGATCGCGACCGGCGCCCAGGCGCACTGATCGCGCCCACGAGGAGGCATCCAGCAATCATGGCCACCGCCACCACGCCCGGAGTCGGCCGGGTCATCCAGATCACCGGACCCGTCGTGGACGTCGAGTTCCCGGCCGGCGAGCTGCCCGCCATCTACAACGCGGTCGAGCTCGACCGCGAGGGCCAGGAGCCACTGACCGTGGAGGTCCAGCAGCACCTCGGCAACAACTGGGTGCGGACCGTGGCCATGACCACGACCGACGGCCTGCCGCGCGGCGGTGCGGCGCGGGATACCGGCGCCCCCATCAGCGTGCCGGTGGGCGAGGTCACCCTCGGGCGTGTCTTCGACGTCCTCGGCAAGCCGATCGACGGCAAGGGTGCCGTGAAGGCCGAGCAGACCCTGCCGATCCACCGGTCCGCGCCGGCCTTCGACCAGCAGTCGACCGAGGTCGAGGTCTTCGAGACCGGCCTCAAGGTCATCGACCTCATCTGCCCCTTCCGCAAGGGCGGCAAGATCGGGATCTTCGGCGGTGCCGGCGTCGGCAAGACGGTCATCATCCAGGAGCTCATCAACAACGTCGCGAAGGAGCACGCCGGTGTCTCCGTCTTCGCCGGCGTGGGCGAGCGCTCCCGCGAGGGCAACGACCTCATCAAGGAGATGACCGACTCGGGCGTCATCAAGAGCACGGCCTTCGTGTTCGGCCAGATGAACGAGCCGCCGGGCGCCCGCCAGCGCGTCGGCCTGACCGGGCTGACGATGGCCGAGTACTTCCGGGACGAGGAGGGCCGCGACGTCCTCCTGTTCATCGACAACATCTTCCGGTTCACGCAGGCCGGCTCGGAGGTCTCGGCGCTCCTCGGCCGCATGCCCTCCGCGGTCGGCTACCAGCCGAACCTCGCCACCGAGATGGCCGCCCTCCAGGAGCGGATCACCTCCACGAAGAAGGGCTCGATCACGTCCCTCCAGGCCGTCTTCGTGCCCGCCGACGACTACACCGACCCGGCCCCGGCCACCACGTTCGGCCACCTCGACTCCACGATCCGCCTGGAGCGGAGCATCGCCGAGCTGGGCATCTACCCGGCGGTGGACCCCCTGACCTCGACCTCCCGGGTCCTCGACCCGCTCGTCGTCGGCCAGGAGCACTACGACGTGGCCCGCGAGACCCAGCGCGTGCTCCAGCGCTACCAGGACCTCGAGCAGATCATCGCCATCCTCGGCATCGACGAGCTGTCCGAGGACGACAAGTCGACCGTGGCCCGGGCCCGCCGCCTCCAGCGGTTCATGAGCCAGCCGTTCACCGTGGCCGAGGTCTTCACCGGCCGCGAGGGCAAGTACGTCACGATCAAGGACACCGTCGCCTCGTTCAAGGAGATCCTCGACGGCAAGGTCGACGACCTGCCCGAGCAGGCCTTCTTCCTCGCCGGCACCATCGACGACGTCCGCGAGAACGCCGCGAAGCTGGCAGGCTGACCCGAGATGCCCCTCCTCCTGGAGATCGTCACGCCCGAGAAGCTCGCGTTCAGCGAGACGGTCGATGCCGTCGCGCTGCCGGGCGTCGAGGGCGAGCTGGGCGTGCTCCCGAACCACGCCCCGCTCGTGTCGATGCTCGGCGTGGGCGAGCTGCGGATCCGCCGCGGCAGTGACATCGAGGTCTTCGCCATCGCCGGCGGGTTCCTCCAGGTGCGCCCCGACAAGGTGGTCGTCATGGCCGAGATGGCCGACATGGCCGCCGACATCGACCTCACCCGGGCCGAGGAGGCCCGCAAGGAGGCCGAACGGGCCATCGAGGGCGGGTTCCACGAGGGCGCCGACCTCAGCGCCGCGCGGGCGGCCCTGCAGGTGGCGCTCCTGCGCCAGCGGATTGCCGAGCGGCGCCATCGGGAGGGTCCCCGCCGCCGCGGGTAGCCGGCGTGGCTGAAGCCCGACCGTTTCATTGGGAGTACGTTCCGCAGCCCGTCCCTCGGGAGGCCTTCCGGGTGACGGGCGGAACGGCGCTGCACGGCACCGTGCGCGTGGCCGGCGCGAAGAACGCCGCGCTCAAGCTCATGGCGGCCGCGGTCCTGACCGGGGAGCGCTGCCGGTTCACCAACGTCCCGGAGATCGAGGACGTGCGCGTGATGGCCGAGACGCTCCGGGACCTCGGCGTGGTGGTGGATCACCCCCAGGAGAACGTCTACGAGGTCGCCGCGGGCGACGTGGACTGGCTGTTCGTGCCGCTCGAGGCCGCGGCCAAGATGCGGGCGAGCTTCATGCTCCTGGGCCCGCTCCTCGCGCGCTTCGGCGAGGTGATCATCAGCAACCCGGGCGGCGACCGGATCGGGCGGCGCCCGGTGGACCTCCACGTGGATGCGATGCGCGCCCTCGGCGCCGAGGTCGAGTACCGGTACGGCTACTACTACGCCAAGGCGCCGGGGCGCCTGCGCGGCACCGAGGTGACGTTCCCGTTCGTGTCGGTCATGGGTACCGAGAATGCGATCCTGGCGGCCACCCTGTCCGAGGGCACCACCACGATCCGGCCGGCAGCGCAGGAGCCCGAGACCGACGACCTCATCGCGTTCCTCGTCAAGATGGGCGCCGACGTGGAGCGCACCGCGCCGGACACCGTCCAGGTCCGCGGCAAGCGACGGCTCCGCGGCGCCGACCATGCCGTGGTGCCCGACCGGATCGAGGGCGGCACGTTTGCGATCGCGGCTGCGATGACCGGCGGGCGGGTCACGCTCGAGTCCGCTCGCTGCGACCACCTCGACGCCCTGGTGGAGGTCCTCGGCCGGATGGGAGTGGCCGTGGACTGCGGGACGGACCGGATGACCGTCGATGCCACGGGCGCGGGGCCGGGCACGTACCGGCCGATCGAGGTCGAGACGGCGCCGTACCCGGGGCTCGCCACGGACCTCCAGCCACCCCTGAGCGTGCTCCTCACGCAGGCGGACGGGCGCTCGACCATCCACGAGACGATCTTCGAGGACCGGCTCGAGTGGCTCGGCGAGCTGCGCAAGATGGGCGCCCAGATCGAACTGCCCGATCCGCACCACGCGGTGATCCACGGCCCGGCCCGCCTGCGCGGAGCGGATGTCGAGATCTCCGACCTGCGCGCCGGGGCGTCGCTCATCCTCGGCGCCCTCGCGGCCGAGGGCACCTCCACGATCCACGGCGGACACCACGTTCGGCGGGGGTATGAGAACATCGAGCGCAAGTTCCTGGACCTCGGTGCCAGGATCGAGCGCGTCCAGGAAGGGACCTCCGGCACACCCGCATGAAGATCGGCATCGACCTCGGCACGGCCAACGTCCTCGTCCACGTCGAGGGCAAGGGCATCGTCATCCAGGAACCCTCGGTGGTGGCCGTGGATGACGACAACCGCATCCGGGCCGT
>CAZVDO010000114.1:0-4182 GCA_964625345.1 uncultured Anaerolinea sp.
CGCGCACCGGGAGCGCATCCGCGCTCGTCGGCTCGCCTGAGCGGGTCGCGGCACGTCGCTGCGGGCTACCCGTGGCGTCGCCGTCAGGCGCTTCCGTCGGCCGCGCTGTGGACGGTCCGTCTGCCCCGCGATCACCCGCCACGTGGCCCCTCGGAATCTGCGGGCCTGCCTGCTATGATGCACCGGACGGAATTCCTTGCTGCAATAACTTGCAAGACCCACATGGCAGGGGCGCTGCACCGACTGCCCCCGCCCACTTCGCGGGAGGAGCCACGATGACCGCATCCGCGGTGGCGGCACCGGCGACCCGGACCGACATGACCATGCGCGTCGGCGTGATGGCCGGCGTTCACGACATCAGCATCCAGGACATCCCCGTCCCGGAGCCGGGCGCCGGGGAGATCCTGGTTCGGCTCCACGCGACGGCCATCTGCACGTGGGAGCAGCGGAGCTACTCCGGCGCCCAGCACAACAACTTCCCCTTCGTGGGCGGCCACGAGAGCGCGGGCGAGGTCGCGGCGATCGGCCCGGGCACGTCCACGGACCTGCAGCTCGGTGAGCGCGTCGCCCTCGGACCGTCGTCGTGCGGGAAGTGCCACTGGTGCCTGACGGGGCAGGATCGCGTGTGCAAGCAGCACTACGCGGGCGCCGTGAAGTACGGGGCCGCCTGGGGACCCGGAGGGTTCGCCCAGTACAAGGTCCACCCGGCGGATGGCGTCTATCGGGTCGGCGACGCCCCGTACGAGACCGCAGCACTCTCCGAGCCGCTCAGCTGCGCGCTCCACGCGAACCGCCTGCTCGACCATCGCGTCGGCCGTGACGTGGTCGTCCTCGGTGCCGGCGTGATGGGCCTGATGAACGTCATCGCGGCCAAGCAGTACGGCTGCCGCGTCATCGTGAGCGAGGTCGATCCGCATCGCCTCGAGATGGCCCGGCGCATGGGTGCGGACGAGCTCATCGACGCGACCAAGGTGGACCCGGTCGCGCGCGTCAAGGAGCTGACCGAGGGTCGCGGGGCCGAGGCGGTCATCGCGGCGATCGGACACGAGAAGGCCAACGAGCAGGGCATGGCGATGCTCAGCGACCGGGGTCGGTTCGTCCTCTTTGCTGCGGCTCACCCGGAGCCCGACTTCACGTTCAAGCCGAACGAGATGCACAACCGCGAGACAGGCGTCATCGGCGTCGTCTCGAAGGAGAAGCAGGACTTCTACGCCGCCACGCGGCTGATCCGCTACGGGCTCGTGGACCTCAGCCCGCTCATCGACGTCCGCTTCCCGCTCGAGCAGGTCGAGGCGGCCCTCGAGCAGGCGATCAAGCCCGGTACGTACCGGGTGATCGTCGAGATCTGACCGACCAGCGCACGCCCCTCGCGGGCGCCATCCCATCGTCCAGCACCCATGCAAGGAGAACCCACGAGATGAAGCGCAGGATGCATCGACTGCTCCGCGAGGACGGACGGATCCTCATCGTCGCCATGGACCACACGGCATTCATGGACGAGCCCGTCCCGGGCCTCGTCAGCTATGGCGACACCTGTCGTGCTGTCGTGCCGGCGGGCGCCGACGCCTTCCTCAGCCCGATCGGGTCGATCATCAACTACGGCGACGCGATCGGGTCCGCCGCGGCCATTGCCTCGCTTGACACGACCGAGCCGTTCCTCGAGGTCGCCATCGAGCGAGCCCTGTCCGTCGGTGCCGATGCCGTCAAGTCGATGGTCTACCCGTTCTCGGGTGACGAGAGCGTGCGCCAGGCGGCCCGCTTCGCCGCCGACGCGGCCAAGGTCGGGCTCCCGTACATTGCCGAACCGATCCCGGGCGGCTTCTCGCGCAACGACATGCGCAGCCCGGAGATCATCGCCGCGAGCGCGCGGATCGCGGCCGAGACCGGTGCCGACGTCGTGAAGACCTTCTACACGGGCGACCCGGAATCGATGCGCAAGGTCGTCGAGTACGCCATGGTCCCGGTCGTGATCCTCGGCGGCAGCAAGAAGGACAGCGTCCGCGAGCTCTACCAGCAGGTCTACGACGCCGTGATCCTCGCCGGCTGCGCCGGCGTCGCGATCGGCAACAACATCTGGCGCGATCCCGATCCGGCGGGCATCACCCGCGGCCTCGCGGCCATCATCCACGGCGGGCATTCCGTGGACGAGGCGCTCGAGATCGCCGGACAGCTCGTCGCGAGCTGAGAGGAGGCGCCGTCATGGCTGTCGACATGGGGCTCGCCGCGGATCCGCGGTGGTCGCTCATCAGCAAGGATCCCTACCGGCTGCTGATCGGCGGCCGGCTCGTGGCGGCCCGTGACGGCGCCGTCTTCCCGTCGATCAGTCCGCGGGACAACCAGCCCGTGGCGACGATCGCCCAGGCCGGCGCGGCCGACGTGGCCGACGCCGTTGCGGCGGCGCGAGCCGCCGTTGACGAGGGGCCGTGGGGCCGGACCTCTGCCAAGGACCGGGCCGCGGCCCTCCTGCGCATCGCCGATCTCATCGAGCGCCACGCCGACGAGCTGGCGTTCCTCGAGTCCGTCGATGCGGGGAAGCCGATCTCCTCGGTCCACTACTCCGACCTCCCCATCTCGCTCGATTCACTCCGCTTCTTCGGCGGACGAGCGCGCCTGACCCGGGGCGCGGCTGCCGAGATGCCGGACGCGGCCGTGATCCACCACGAGCTCCTCGAGCCGATGGGCGTGGTCGCGGAGATCCTGCCCTGGAACGGTCCGCTGTGGACCGGCGTGCAGCGCATGGCGGCGATCCTCGCCGCGGGCAACGCCGCGATCGTGAAGCCGGCGCAGATGGCGTCGCTGACGTTCATGCGCCTCGCCGAGCTGCTCCTCGAGGCGGACCTCCCGCCCGGGGCGATCAACGTCGTGGCCGGGCCGGGTGGCGTGGTCGGCGACGCACTCGTCGAGCATCCCGGTGTCGACATGATCTCCGTGACGGGCGGGATCGAGACCGGCGCCCGCGTCCTCGAGGCCGCCGCCTCGCAGGTGAAGCGCGTCTCGCTCGAGCTCGGCGGCAAGAACCCGAACATCGTCTTCGCCGACGCGGACCTCGACACGGCGGTCTTCTGGAGCGCCCTCGGCGCGTTCGGCAACACCGGCCAGATCTGCGTCTGTGGATCCCGGATCCTGGTTGAGCGCCCGTTCCTCGATCGCTTCGCCGACGCCCTCGTTGCCAAGGCGGAATCGATGAAGGTGGGCGAGCCGCTCGATCCGGCCACGGAGCTCGGCCCGGTCATCGCCGCCTCGCACGGCGCGAAGATCTGGGAGTACATCGAGATCGGCAAGCGCGAGGCCGAGCTGCGGACCGGCGGCGTCCCGTACACCGACGAGCTGCGCTCCAAGGGCGCTTACATCCCGCCGACGATCTTCGTCGATGCGACGCCCACCTGCCGGATTGCCCGCGAGGAGATCTTCGGCCCGGTCGTCGCACTCGTGCCGTTCGACACCGAGGCCGAGGCGCTGGCGATCGCCAACGACACGCGGTACGGCTTGTCGGCCGGCCTCTTCACCCGCGATCTCGACCGCGCGTGGCGCGTGGCGCGCGGGATGAAGGCCGGGCAGGTGTACGTGAACCAGTGGTTCTCTCCAGGGGTCCTGGAGGCGCCGTCGCACGGCTACAAGCAGTCGGGCTACGGCGGCGTCGGCATCGAGAAGTACCAGCAGTCGAAGAACGTCTTCTTCCGGGTCGCGGATCCGGCCTGATGGCAGAGGCATCGTCCGGCCGGCGGCCGTACGCCGGCGGCGTCACCGGGGTCGAGCTGCATGTCGCGGACGTGGAGCGCTCGATCGCGTTCTACGAAGCGCTCGGGTTCCGCGTGGTCCGGCGCTGGGAGGAATGGATCCGCCTGGACCGGGACGGCGCGGAACTCGTGCTGCAGGGAGATTCGTACCTGCGTTCCCATCCGCACTACTTCTCGGAGCACATCGATCGGTCGCCCCGTGGGACGGGCGTCGAGATCACGGTCGAGGTCGAGGACGTCGACGCGGTGTACGCCGACGCCCAGGCCGCGGGGCTGCCGATCGTCAAGCCGATCCAGGACCGCGACTGGAAGGCTCGCGACTTCCGCCTGGCCGATCCGGACGGCTTCTTCATCCGCATCACCTCGCCGCTCCGCCACGAGGTGCCGCCGAGGGCGTGACGTGCTGGCGCGCGGGGCGCGGGGCGCGGGGCGCGCGGGGGGCGCG
>CAZVDO010000115.1:0-4136 GCA_964625345.1 uncultured Anaerolinea sp.
TCGGCGGCATCCGCCGCGATGGCCGTGGGCCGCCGTTCGGTCGGCAGCGCCTCGGCATCGGCGCGCGTCGACACGCCGGTGAGCATGAGGACGCTCCGGGCACCCACGGCGTGCGCAGCGGCGATGTCCGTCCCGAGCCCGTCGCCGATCACGACCGCGTCGCGCGGATCCACGCCCCCGGCGCGGGCCGCCGTCTCCATGAGCAGCGGCTCGGGCTTGCCGATGACGAGCGGCGTGACCCCGCACGTGGCCTCGATCGCGGCGATCACGCTCCCCGACCCGGGCCGCAACCCGCGTTCGGTGGGGTAGACCGGGTCCCGGTTCGTGGCAATGAAGCGCGCGCCGGCACGGATGCAGTCGGCGGCCGCGGCCACGCGCAGGTACGTCAGCTGGGGATCCAGTCCCGCCACGACCGCGTCCGGGTGCCCGGCCGCGGCCCAGCCGTCCAGGCCCTCCTTGGCCATTCGTTCGGCCACATGCCCGGCATTCACCACCTCGAGCCCGACGTCCCGGAGCTCGCGGTCGAGGCCGGACGCGCCCACGGTGAGCACGCGGCGCACCTCCGGGGCGCGCTCCGCCAGGTACAGCGCGGTCGCGCGCGGGGAGCTCACCACGCCGTCCGCGGTCACGGGGGCTCCGAGGGACCCTAGCCGGGTCACGTAGTCGGCGCGGTAGTGCATCGAGTTGTTGGTGACGTAGATGACCGCGTCACCGGCCGCCACGCGGGCCGCGAGCACGGCCGCGACGCCCGGCACCGGCTGTGAGCCGCGGTAGACGACGCCATCGAGATCGACGAGGAGGAGCATGGCCGTCGATGCTAGCGGGTAGCGGCGCGTAGGATGGCCGCGTGACCATCTCGACGCCTTCCTGGGTCGACGTGCCCGGGGCTCGCCTCCACGTCCTCAGCGAGGGTGACGGCCCGCCGGTCGTGCTCGTCCACGCCGGGATCGTCGACCTGCGAGCCTGGGATGCCCTGGTGCCCCTGCTCGTGGGCGCGGGCCACCGCGTCATCCGCTATGACATCCGGAGCTTCGGCCGATCATCCACCGAGGACGTGGCCTTCTCCAACCGCGCCGACCTCGTGGCCGTGCTGGACCACGCTGGCGTGCAGCGCGCAATGCTGGTCGGGAACTCCTACGGCGCCACGGTCTGCCTGGACACGCTCGTCGAGCATCCGGACCGCGTGGCCGGCCTCGTCTGGGTCAACGGCTGGATCAGCGGGTTCGATGCCGAGGGCACGCCCGAGGAGCAGGCCCTGTTCGAGGCGCTCGAGGCCGCCGAGGAAGCCCACGACGCCGACGCGGCCGTGGACCTCGACCTTCGGATCTGGGTGGACGGCATCGGGCAACCCACGTCGCGAGTCCCGGCGGCTGTGCGCGACGCCGTCGCGGCCATGGATCGCCCGCTCTATCGATCGGACCGCGTCACCGGACGACCGATCCCGCTGGATCCTCCCGCGCTCGGCCGGCTCGGGTCCGTCTCGGCGCCGGTGCTGGCCGTCCTGGGGGCCCTCGACACGTCGGACACGCGGGCTGCGGCGGAGCATCTCGCCGCGAGCGTGCCGGGAGCGCGCCTCGAGGTGGTCCCGGACGTGGCCCACATGGTGGGCATGGAGGCGCCAGAGCGACTGGCCGCGAGCATCCTCGGACTCGCGCGCGCGACAGCGGCCTGGGCGTGATGCCTGCCGCTCGAGGCCGGGCGTGAGCCATCGACGCGCCGGTCCGGCCCGACAGCGCGCCGGGCGGCCGACGGCGTCCCCCACGGCATCGGCGAACCACGTGTCGGGCCGGCCTGTCCCGGGTGGCGGCGATCCGCTCGACGGCGTGGTCCGCGCCTACGTCGACGGAAACAACCTGCTGCACACGCTCGCGCGTGGGACCTCGAACCGCCCGGCATCCCCCGACAGGCCCTCGGCACCGGCGGTGTCAGCGGCGGCCACGGTGCCGGCGGCGGCGATCATCGGGCGCCTCCGGGCGGCCTTCCCGCCGAACGTGATCGTGGACCTCGTCTTCGACGGCCCGCGCGCAGGCGGCATCGACGGACGCCTCGCGACCGGCCTCCGGGTGTCGTACGGCGGACGCGGAACGGCCGATGCCCTCATCGTGGCCGGAGTCCAGGCGCAGCTCGACGCGGACGGGCCGGCTGGGACGTGGGGGATCCTGGTGGTCACCGATGATCGGGAGCTGCGGCATCTCGTCTCGGCACGAGGCGCCCGGACCGCCGGCACCGCCTGGCTGGTCGGGCGGCTCGACCGGGTGGCAGGAACCGTGGCCCGACCGGCCGGGTCAGGCCGGCCAGGGAGCGGGCCGGCGCGGCAAGGCGCCGGTGCGCCGGGTCGGGAGGGTGCCGGCGCAGGCCCATCCGGCCACGTACGCGGCCACAACGCCGCTCCCCTCCCCCGGGCCGGCACGACGATCGGCCATCGCCGTCCGCCCCGACCGCCCCGCGACGCCGACGAGGAGTGAACGCCGGGCGGTCCGTCCCGGGGACGCGGTCATGCTCGCCCTTGCCCCCAGTTCGTGATGGAGCGTCCCGCCGTCGCGCGATGGCATCGACTGCTACGATCTGCCCGTGATCGACGCCCTGCAGTCCGCCTGGCACGGCTTCCTGAACCTCCTCAGCGGGATCATCATCCCCGACTGGGGTGCCCTGATCGGCATGCTTCCGGTCCTGCTGCTGCTCGGCGTCGTCGGCCCGGCCCTCAGCCTGCTCGTCCTCGGGTGGCTCATTGCGCTCCTGCGCGCACCGCGAACGAAGGTCAGCCTCGATGTCGCCGCCTACGCGGCCTCCATCGTCGATGGCGCGCCGGTCTACCCCGCGGGCGAGCCGTACTGCCCCACGGACCAGGTCGTGTACCCGTTCGGCACGACACGCTGCGACGCGTGCGGTCGTGACCTCTTCGTCCGCTGTCCCAAGTGCGAGGTCGGCCGATCGGCCGCGATCTCGACCTGCGGCAACTGCGGGCTCGTCCTGAAGATCGAGAATCGGGCGCGTGCGCTTCGGCCGGCGGGTCCGCCGCCGGGTGGAGCGGCCGCCGCCTGACGGCAACCAGGTCCGGGATCAGCCGGCCGGGCCACGGAACAGGGTCCCGCACGGCGACGTCCGGACGAGACCAACGAACCTCCGACACACAGCGCTCAGGGCACGCGTGACGCCCGCCACGAATGACACGGTGAACCGCATGGACAAGGCCGACCGATGACCCAGCTGGCACAGGCCTCGCAGCTCTTCTTCACCCTCGGCACGATCCTGCTCGCCGTGGGGTTCGCGGCCTACGTCGGGCATGCGGTCCTGCTGGCCAACGGCCGACGGGCTGCCGATGCGCTCGCCGCCCTTCGCCCGCGCGCGCCGGAGCAGGCATGGGCGGGGGTCGCGACAGGGTCGTTCGTGCGACAGCGCGCCGCGGCCGAGGCGGCGGGGCCCGCGCCGTTCGCCGTCGCGAGCGCCCTCAGCGGCGTTGCGCGCTGGCTCGCGATCCTGGCCTTCAGCGCGCTGGCGATTGCGCTCGTCTCGCGGGCGATCGTGGTCGGGCGCGGGCCCTGGGGCAACCTGTTCGAGTTCTCCGCCGCGTTCTCGACCTCGATCCTCGGCGGGTACCTGTACCTCGGGCGCCGCTACCCGATCCGCTCGATCGGCTTCATCCCGACCGGCGTCGCCCTGCTCATCGCCCTCTATGCGTCATCGCTCCCGTCGGACATCGAACCGCTCGTGCCGGCGCTCCAGAACGCCCCGCTCCTCACGATCCACGTGGGCATGGCGATGCTCAGCTACGGGATCTTCGCGACCTCGTTCGCGGCGGGCGTCGGTTACCTGGTCCAGGGCCGCGGCGACCGGTTCGCGTGGTTGCCCTCGCACAAGGTCCTCGACGAGGTCGCCTACCGCGCGGTCATCATCGGGTTCCCGATCTTCGCCACGATGATCATCCTCGGCTCGTGGTGGGCCTCGATCGCCTGGTCCCGCTATTGGGGCTGGGACCCGAAGGAAACTGCCGCGCTCGTGACCTGGCTCATCTACGCGATCTACCTCCATGCGCGAAACCAGCGCTCCTGGGCGGGCCGACCGGCCGCGCTCCTGCTCGTGATCGGCTTCGGGATGGTCCTGGTCACGTACTCCGGCTCGCTCTGGTTCAGCGGCCT
>CAZVDO010000116.1:0-4135 GCA_964625345.1 uncultured Anaerolinea sp.
CCGACGAGCGCGACGCGCTCGCCCACGCCGATGGTGAGGTCGATGTCGCGCACCGTGGGGACTCCCCGGCGATAGGCGTGACGGACGTGGTCGAGCCGGATGGCCACTCCCGCGGCCGGGCTGGCGGGGCCGGGTTGGCCAGGTGGTCGGAGCTCGGGGCGGGCCGGTCGGTCTTCGGGGAGCCACACGCCGGCCGCCGCAAGACGATCCCGCGAGCGGGCGAGCACCTCGGCGGGCGCGCCGGCATCGATCACGGCTCCTGACCGATCGAGCGCAAGGACCCGGTCGGCAATGGGCCAGCCAAGCTCGGTTCGGTGCTCGATGAGCACGATCGTCGCGGCCCGGGCGTCCCGGAGTGCTGCCAGCTGCGAGGCGACGGCCCGCGCACCTGCTGGGTCGAGGTTGGCGGTCGGCTCGTCGAGCACGAGCAGGCCCGGGCGTGGCGCGAGGGCACCGGCGATCGCGAGGCGCTGCTGCTGGCCGCCGGACAGCTCGGAGCCGCGCCGGTCCCACGCAGCCGCCAGGCCCACGAGCTCGAGGATCGCCGGCACACGAGCCCGCATCGCCGGCAGCGGCCATGCCCGGTTCTCGAGCCCGAAGGCGACGTCGTCCTCGACCCGATCCATCACGAGCTGCGAGGCCGGGTCCTGCAACACGATTCCGACCGACGCCCGCGCCTCGCCTGGCTCGAGCGGTCGCTCGCCCCGACGGAGCCTGAGCTCGCCGGTCCATGTGCCCGGCACCTCGCCCGGGATGAGTCCCGCGATGGCCCGCGCGAGCGTGCTCTTGCCGGACCCCGACGGCCCGACCACGAGGAGCACCTCGCCCGGCGCCACGCGCACGGACACGTCGCGAAGTGCTGGCCTCGGCGCTCCCGCGTAGGCGAATGAGGCCCCTATGGCCTCAAGCCCGAGGGGTTCGGCCGCGTGGAACTCGCCAGGCGGCGCCGCGATCGCCCGTCGGTCGTCGGCTCCGATCGGCGCGCCCGAGGCTCCCGTCAGCTCGGGAACCCGTCGAGGACGCCGCTGCGGCGCAGGGCGCGGGCCAGGAGGACCGAGCCTAAGGCCACGAAAATCACCGCGGAGACCGCCATCGCGATGCCTCGCGCGACCTGCACGTCGAGCGAGACGTCAGGGTAGTAAAGGACCCAGTCGTGGATCCAGGCCGCGGCCGCGCTGGCGATGGCAGCGATCGACAGCACCGGAAAGCTCCAGGCCCGGTACAGCGTGAAGGCGAAGACGAGCTCCGCGGCCGCCCCCTGCACGAAGCCCGACAGCAGCGTGTCGACACCCCAGACACTGCCGAGCAGGGCCGAGACGCCCGCGGCCACCATCTCGGCGAACAGGGCGGCGCCGGGCTTGCGGACGATGAGCGGGGCGAGGACCGCGGGCACGAGCCAGACCGCGTACAGGAGGTCCCGCGCCCACGGTGCGACGGATGTCAACGGGGCAAAGGCGCTCCAGGCCGCGCCCCAAGCCCAGAAGACCACGCCGAACGCGACGCCGAGGATGGCGGCCACGAGGATGTCGCGGGTTCGCCACGCGGTCTCGGTGGCGGCGTGTGCCGCGGCGTCGCCGGCGGCTGGTGAGACGCTGCTCATGACTCGGAGAACCTCCCTGCGCATGCTTGCCGCCAAGCCGGGGGGAGGACGGCATCGAGAGACGGGCGGGCCTGCTTCCTTCGCCGGTACGAACCGGATCAGGTTCCGCGGGTCTGTGGCCGGAGCCACACTCTCAGCGCATGCGCGCTCCCCGGAGGCGATCTTCGATTGCAAGAGATCGTACACCCGGAGGGCCGCGGCCACGGGAGGCGAGCCGGCGGCACCCGACCGCGGTCCAGCGACCGCGGGGCGTGGCTAACCCGAAGCGACGGGCGAGACCGGCACGAGGTGGTCGTCGATCCAGCGGATCACGTCGGCGATGATCGCGGGCCCAGCGGCCTCGTTGTGGAGTTCGTGGCGGATCCCCGGGTAGGTGCGCCGCGTCACGACGGGAAGCTCGGCCAATGCTTCGCTCGAACGCGCCGGGACGACCGGGTCGTCGAGGCCGTGGATCACGAGCGTCGGGATCGAGAGCGCATCGATCCGGCCCCGAACGGACGCCTGCTGGTCGAAGCAGAGCGCCCCGAATCGAGCCGTCGAGGCGCGGAGCACCAGCGGGTCGGACGCCACCGCGGCCTGCCTGGCGGGATCGGCGGCCAACATCTCGGCCGTCAGGCCGTTCGGAATCCGCAGGTGTGGCGCAACGCGGCCGAGGATCGGCGCCACTCGATGCTTCCATCGGGCGAGGTCGTCGTCCAGGCCGGGAGCCGAGAGCACCAGCAGGTCGGGCTTCGCGCGGCCGTCGAGCACGCAGCTCAGGGCGATGAGCCCGCCGAGCGAGTGTCCGTAGAGGACGGCCGGCACGCCCGGCACGGCGGCTCGCATCGCCGCGAGCCGGTCCTCGACGTCGTCCTGGAGCGATTCGAAGCTGTCGACGTATGCCCGCTCCCCGTCCGAGGCCCCGAAGCCCCGGAGATCCCAGCCGAACGTCTCGTGGCCGGCCTCGGCGAGCTGGTCGCCGACGTGTTCGTACCGGCCGGCGTGTTCGCCAACGCCGTGGACGAGGAGGACCGCCGACCGTGGCGAGCCCCCGTCCGGAACAGCCCAATGACGCGTGACGAGGCGCAGCCCATCGCGGGTCAGCGCGGAGTCGATCGTGGATGGCATATCCGCAGCGTAGCGCGCTCCGCGGGCCGGTTGGACCCGTCGTCACAGCCGCGAACGTCGGCGGCGGCGCACCACCGCCCGCTACCATCCGCCGATGGGCCGCGATGTCGACTGGACCGAGGTGGGCGACCGCGTCTTCACGCGCCGGTATGCGTTCTACGACCAGCAGATCGGGCTCGTCCTGGGTGATGGCGAAGCGCTCGTCGTCGACACGCGCACGACCCCGGGCCACGCGGCGGAGCTCCGGGCCGACATTCGCCGGATCACGAGCGCGCCCGTCCGAATCGTCGTCAACACGCACTGGCACTCCGACCACACGTTCGGCAACCACTCGTTCCGACCGTGCGTGATCTGGGGCCACGATCGCTGCCGGAACGGCCTGCTCGCGACCGGTGACGCCCAGCGCCGGGAGCTGATGACGAGTCGGCCGGACCTGGCCGACGACGTCGCGACCACGGTCATCGACCCACCCGACGCCACATTCGCGGACTCGGCGACGGTCGAGGTCGGCGGGCGGCCCGTCGAGCTCCGCTACCTCGGGCGTGGCCACACCGATGCGGACATCGCGATCGTCGTCGCGGATGCGGACGTGCTCTTCGCCGGCGATCTCCTCGAATCCGGTGCTCCACCCTATTTCGGGGACGGCTACCCGATCGATTGGCCGACCACGGTGGAGCGGCTGCTGCCGCTCGCCACCGGCAGCGTCGTGCCGGGCCATGGCGCGCCGGGCGACCGGGCGTTCGTGGAGGCGCAGCTTGCCGACCTCCGGGCCGTCGCCTCGATCGCCACGCGGGTGCACGCCGGCGAGCTCAGCCGGGAGGCCGGGCTCCGCGAGATGCCGTACCCGGCGGCTGCGGCGATCGAGCCACTGGACCGGGCGCTCCGGCAGTTGCGCGGCGAACTCGACGGGAGCGGCCCGGTCGCCTGATCCCGCCGGGCGGGTCCGACCAGGCCGAAACGCGCGTCACGAGCGTGTCCGCGGTCAGCCGCCGATCCGGACCACCCAGCGTCCCCGCGCGCTGCCGGCCCGGATCGCATCCAGGGCCGGCTCGAGGGTGTCGAGGTCGACCTCGGTGAGCCGCTCTCCGAGAGCGGGCGGGCGCAGGTCCGCGGCGAGCCGCTCCCAGAGCCGGCGGCGCGTCGCGATGTCCAGGTAGGCGGAATCGATGCCCAGCAGCGCGGTGCCCCGAAGGATGAATGGGAACACCGTGGTCGCCAGGCCGGATCCCGAGGCATTCCCGCAGGCCGCCACGGCAGCACCGCGCCGGAGCGTCCGCAGCACGTAGGGCAGCGTGGCGGCGCCGACGGCGTCCACGGCCCCGGCCCAACGTTCCGATTCGAGCGGGCGGCCCTCGGCGGCGACGTCGTCCCGTGACAGGAAGCCGGTCGCGCCGATCGATCCGAGCCAGGCGTGCTCGTCGGGCTTGC
>CAZVDO010000117.1:0-1665 GCA_964625345.1 uncultured Anaerolinea sp.
AGCCCATCGTGGAGGTCCCGGCGGATCCGGCGCCGCTCCTCCTCCCGAGCCGCCACGAGCCGCTCCCGCGACGCCACGAGGTCGAGCGTCAGGCCGAGGGCATGGACCGCCGCGCCGGCCTGGCTCGCGAGCGCCTCCAGCAGCCGCCGGTCCGCGGTCGAGAGGGGCTCGTCGACCGAACGTGGGGCGACGAGGAGGTCGCCGACGACCTCGGAGCCGTACACGAGGGGTACGGCGATCGGCTCGCGCGGAGCAGGCGATCCATGCGTCACCACGCGGGCCCCCTCGACCACGGTGCCGATCCGGAGCCCGACCCACGGTAGCCGGAGCGACTCGGCGACGGTCCGGACGATCACGGACGGGGCCTCGAGCGGGTCGAGCGTCTCCTCGAGGCGTCGACCGAGGCGGCTGAGCGCGCGATACGGGTCGTCACGGTCGCCGTACATCAGGCGATTGACGGCCCGTTGCAGCCCGTCGCGGATCGGCAGGGCAGCGACGGCGGCGAGGCCCGTGGCGAGCAGCGAGGCCGAGAACCCGCCCTGGACCCCGAGCACGCGCCCCAGGGCCGAGACGAGCACCACGTACACCGCCACGATCGAGGCGGTGGCACCGCCGTACACGAGGGCGCGGTTGACGACGACATCGAGGTCGAAGAGGCGGTCCCGGAAGATGGCGGCCGCGATCCCGAGCGGCAACGGCAGCGCGACGACGCCGATGGCGGACCAGGGCACGAGCGGCCGGGCGATCGCGAGCTGGGGCACCCAGAAGAGGGCGAGCGACGCGACGAGCGACACCGCCCCGCCCAGCGCGACCCAGCGCACGCGCGCCCGCATGGACGGATCGGCGGATCGATAGCCGCGGACCGTCAGGACGGCTCCCATCATGGTCGTCGGGATGATCACGACGAGCTGGGCCAGGGGCCACGTCCCGACCCACGCGAGCGTCGACCCGGCGGCCAGGCGTGCGAGGGCGAGTACCAGGACATAGCCACCCAGCGGGACGCCGTACACGAGCGCGAGCGTGCGTCGCCCGGGTTGCCGCCCCGCGAGCGCCAGGGGCAGGTGCAGCGCGCCCGCGGGCCACAGGACCATGTACAGGCCGCCGGCCGTCGCGGCGTAGAGCAGAAACGGCCAGCCGGCCGTGATGTCGCTGACCGCGAGTCCGAGAAGCCACGGAACGGTGCTGCCGGTCACGCCCGCGGCCGCGATGGCGAGGGCCAGGGCGGCCGGTTCCTCAGGCCGGCGCAGGAGCAGGTAGGACGCCACCACCTGCAGCACGACGACGAACAGGAGCGCGCTCCAGTAGTCGAGGAGCAGCGCACCGACGTCGTAGCGTCCCGGCTGCACGTCCACGTGCCGCGCGAGGCCGTTGCGAACGACGTCGTACGACACGGATGGCTCGGCAAGGGCCGCCCGGTCGAGGCTGACGTCTCCGACGCGATCGAGCCATTCGGCGAGCGAGCGCCCTGCCACGTCCGTGACGAGATCGCCGGACTCGAGGCCCGATTCGGCGCCCGGGACGCTGGCCACGTCCACGCCTTGGTCCGTCCAGGCTGCGGCGTAAAACGCGACGATCGCCCCGTCCGTGGGGACGAGCAGCCGCGTCCCGAGCGAGGCGAAACTTGCCGCCACGGCCATCAGGCCGAGCAGCCAGATCCATCGACGG
>CAZVDO010000117.1:1765-4078 GCA_964625345.1 uncultured Anaerolinea sp.
GGCGCGGGAGCCTCGGCCTAGAGGTTCCCGCGCCGCGCCTGCTCGATCTCGATCGCCTCGAAGAGCGCCTTGAAGTTGCCCACCCCGAAGCCCCGCGATCCGTGCCGCTCGATGATCTCGAAGAAGAACGTCGGGCGATCCTGGATCGGGCGGGTGAAGATCTGGAGGAGGTAGCCCTCCTCGTCGCGGTCGGCCTCGATGCCCAGCTCCTCGAGCGTCTCGATCGGCACGCCCACGTCGCCGACCCGGTCGGCCAGCGTCTCGTAGTAGGCGTGGGGCATCCCCAGGAACTCGATCCCGTTCTCGCGCAGCTGCCGGACCGTGGTCACGATGTCGTCCGTTCGGAGCGCGATGTGCTGCGTGCCGGCATCGAGGTACCAGTCGAGGAACTCCTGGATCTGGCTCTTCTTCTTCCCCGCCGCCGGCTCGTTGATCGGGAACTTCACCCGCCCGTTGCCGTTGGTCATGACCTTCGACATGAGCGCCGAGTACTCGGTGTGGATGACCTTGTCGTCGTAGTGGATGAGCTGGGCGAACCCGAAGACGTCGCGGTAGTAGTCCACGAACCGGTTCATGTCGCCGAGGTCGACGTTGCCGACGCAGTGGTCGATCTCGAGGAGGCTCAGCCCACCGGCCGCCCGCGCGGGCTTCTTGACCTTCCGGTACCCCGGGGCGAAGACCCCGTGGTAGTCGCGCCGGTCCACGAACGAGTGCCGGACCTCGCCGTACGTGAACACCGCCGAGCGGCGCAGGACACCGTCCTCGCCGCCGTCCAACTCCATCGGCTCGATCGCGGAACGGGCGCCGCGTCCAGTCGTTTCCCGCCACGACGCGGCCGCATCGTCCACGGCGAACGCAATGTCCTTCACGCCGTCGCCGTGGCGGCGGACGTGCTCGGCGATCTCGCCGTCCGGGGTCAGGGGCGCGGTCAGCACGATCGTGATGTCGTGCTGGCGCATCACGTAGCTCGCGCGGTCGCGCACGCCCGTCTCGAGGCCGGCATAGGCGATCGGGGTGAATCCCCACAGGGCCCGGAAGTAGGCCGAGGCCTGTCGCGCGTTCCCGACCCAGAACTCGACATGGTCGATCCCGTTGAGCGGGAGGAAGTCCTTCGCCTCCGCGTAGGCGTCCTTGTTGACGTGGGCGCCGGCCTGGTTGGCCGCCCCACGGGCGATCGTGTCGGTCACGGCGATGCTCCTCGGCGACGGACCGCGGTGGGCTGGGCCCACCGGATGGCAGTGGCCACCATCGTAGCCCCGGCCGATCCCGCCGTCCCGTGCGACACTTCGCCGATGCCGACGCATGAGGATCTGGCCGCGCGACTCGAGCGCGGCGCCCAGGCCATCCTGTCCCTCGCGCCAGCCGTCCAGGCCGCAGGGCCGTGGCCGCTCGCGGAGCTCTACGGGACGGAGGCGGAGGCCAGCTGGGGGCCGCCCGAGCTGCTGGCCCACGTCGACGAGATGCTGCCGTTCTGGCTCGGCGAGGTCGAGCGAATCCTCGAGGGCTCGGCCGACACCCCCGTGCCGTTCGGGCGCGTGGCCGACGACGTCATCCGGATCGGCATCATCGGGCGGGACCGGACGGTTCCGCTCCGGGAGCTGTTCGCCCGGCTCGCCGCCGACAGCCGCCGGGTGGCGGCACGGATGCGGGAGCTGAGCGCTACCGAGCTGGCACGGGAGGGGCTGCACCCACGCCTCGACGTCATGAGCGTGGCGGCGCTCCTCGAGCGGTTCGTGGTCGCGCACGTCGAGGATCACGACGCCCAGCTCCGGGCGATCCTCGCCGAACGCGGCTGACGGGCCGAGGCTCGACCCGCGTGTTCATGCTCTGGGCCATTCCGGTCGGGCTCATCGTGGGGGCGCTCGGCGGCGGGCGCCTGGACGGACTCCTCAACCTCGGGTTCCGGTGGGGCGCGCTCGCCGTCGCCGGCCTGCTCGTCCAGGTGGTGCTGTTCACGGAATCCGGCAACGCGCTCGCCGGCGACCTCGCGCCGCCGATCTACACGCTGTCCACGCTCGCCGTCCTCGTGGCCGTGGTCCGAAACTGGAAGCTCACCGGGATGCCCGCGGTCGCGCTGGGTGCCCTCTCGAACCTCCTCGCGATCGCCGCCAACGGCGGCTACATGCCGACCGACGCCGGTGCCCTCGCGCTCGCCGGCATCGACGGCCCGGGCGACCACACCAACAGCGTGCTGCTGGCCGAGCCGGCCCTCCGGCCGCTCACCGACATCTACGCGATTCCCGCCTGGGTGCCCCTCGCGAATGTCTTCAGCGTCGGGGACGTGCTGATCGGGCTGGGCGTCGTGGTCGTGAT
>CAZVDO010000118.1:0-4055 GCA_964625345.1 uncultured Anaerolinea sp.
AGGGCGGCAGCGACGTCCGAGTTGCGATCCGCCTCGAATGTCCGAATCTCCCGCGTTCTACGTTATCGACGTACGGACGGGCGAAGGACCCGGCAAGCACGGAGCTTCGATGGACGACGCCGCGGCGCTGGCGATGGACCGGGAGTTCCCGATCGGCGAGCGAGACGAGGAGTTTGCCCTCGCGGCGCGCTCGGATCCCGCTGCCTTCGGCCTCCTCTACCGTCGACATCGACTGGCGGTGTTCCGGTATCTCCGGACACGAACCCGCAGTGCGGATGATGCCCTCGAGCTGACCGCCGTTGCCTTCGAGCGCGCGCTCGCCGCAATCGACCGCTACCGGCCGACTGGCGGTGGCTTCCTCGCCTGGCTCCTTCGGATCGCCCGGAACGCGGCCATCGACGCCGGGCGACGACGTTGGGCCGCCCCGATCCTGGTCGACCCCGCGGACGACCGGCTGGACGGCCAGCCCGAGGCAATCGTTCTCGCCCAGGAGCGACGCGTCGCGCTCGCGGCCGCGATCAATGACCTGCCCGAGGCCCAGCGCGAGGCTCTCGTGCTGCGGTACGCCGCGGGGCTCACAGCCCGCGAAATCGGCAATGTGCTCGGCAAGAGCGATCAGGCCACGCAGAAGCTGATCAGCCGAGCCCTCGCCACCCTCAGGGAGCGCCACCATGTCGACGTCTGACATGCCGATTCCGCAGACGGCCAACGGCGCCGGCCTCGACGCCGACCTCCTCGACCTCCTCGCCGTCGATCCGTCGGCGGCAGCGATCGACCGGCTGGACCGGCGTGTCGAAGGGGCGCTTCGGGGCTGGAGATCCGCGGCGGGACGCGGACGTCGGGCTCGTGTCCGGCGTCGGGCCGGGGTCGTTGCGCTCCTCGCGGCGACGTTCGTCATCGGCGGTGCCACGGGCAGCCTCCAGGGCCTGTACCTGTTCCTCGCCGGGCCATTCGACGTGCCGTGGCATCGAGGGGTCGAGATCGGTGCGTCCCAGGTGATCGACGGCTATCGCGTGACGATCGATCGGGCGTATGGAGACGCAACGAGGCTGGCGCTCGCGATCTCCGTGGTGGATGAACGCGAGCGGAGCGGCACGACCGAGCTCGCGGCCATGGCCACGATCGTCACCGACGAAGCCGGGGAATACACCTCGGGCGGCGGGGCCGAGTCGCGGCCGGATGGTTCCTATGCCGCCGCGAGCGTCGTCTGGAAGCAGCCGTCGATCCTGCCGATGCCGGCCGGACCGCGATGGATCCATGTCGTTGTCCCCTTCATCGAGGTCCGCGATGACACCGTGCCGCCGCCGAACGCCGACGCCGTCGGCTGGAACCCATGGCACCGGCATGCCGGCCCGTGGACGTTCGACTTCGAGCTCGCGGTCGATGGGGGGACGGCGATCATGCCGGACGCGGTGTCAGACATCGATGGCGTTCGTGTCGCGGTGACCCGCCTGATCGCTGCGCCGTCGGTGGTGCGGGTGGAGTTCCGGATTGATGGGAACCTTCCCCCCGGGTCCTGGTCGCCCGTCGGCGAGATTCGCCACGACGGCCGGCACCTGCGATTCGTCTACGGCGACCTCACGCCGAGTCCGGACCACACGGTTGCCTTCCTGACGGATGGCGGGGTCAACGATCCGGCCGGGGAGTGGACCGTGGTGATCGAGGAGCTCGTGGGCGACGACGGCACCCGGCTCCCGGGCCCGTGGGTGCTGCGGTTCGACGGTCCGTAGGCCGGGGATCGCCGTTTCGGTGACCGCGCGCTCGTTGCCTGCGAGGCAACAGTTCGGGGTCCACCGCGGCGCGGGCGGGCCCCTCGGCAGGTTCTGTTGCCGGGCACACAACGACGCCGCCCGAGGACCCCGTTCCGAGGCGCTTCGGCCCGCGTTTGTTGTCTGTGGGGCAACAGCGGCCGGAATGACCGCCCCTCAACCGCGGCACCCCGCCATGGGTCGTGGGTCCCGCGCCTTCGCGACGTGTCGAGGGCTACGTCCCCTGCGGCCGGGCGAGCGAGGTCTCGCCGCACCCGACGTGCGTCGTCAACAGGAACCGATCCAGGTGGGCGTAGTAGGTCTTGATGCGCGGCCACGCCGGTTCCTCGACCGAGGCCGGAGCCAACGTCCAGCGCGCCCGGACGTGGTGCCCGGGCTCCACGATGGCGTTCTCGTAGGCGACCGTGAAGGACCCCTGGACCTGCTCTGGCAGGAGCCCCACGCTCGGTGACGTGCCACCAAACGAGCCCACGGTCGTGCCGGTCGCCAGGTCCAACGGATCCTCGTTGGAGACGAGGAACCACGAGTACCCGTCACCGCCTGCTCCGGCGTCCGTCTCGACCACCGCATAGCCGGCGGTATCCCCATAGGAATGGGGGTTGAGGGCGCCGGCGATCCCATCCGGCAGCGGGTCCGTGCGGCGCAAGACGACGTCCGCCTCGACGGTGATGCGCAGGACGTCCCGAAGCGGCTCCGAGTCGGTGACGATATCGCCTCGATCGCAGGTCATCGACCAGCGGACCTCGACGTCGCTCGCCGAGGCCTGGGTGGGGTCCGCAAGGAAGGCCCGCGCGGCGGGGGCTCCGTTCTGGAGGAGGAACACCGCGGCGAGGCCCCAGGCGAGGGACCGGTTGATGGGCCGGGACGATGCCACGAAGGCCCGCAACCGCGGCGTGGCCGCGTTCGCCGACAGCAGGACGGCGGCAGCGAGGATCCCGCCGAGCGGGATCGTGATCGTGCCCGGGATGTCCGGCGAGATGACCGACCAGATCCCCCAGACCAGGAACGAAACGGTGACCGCCAGGGCATACCAGAGCGCCCACCGATGCCCTCGGTCGAGTGCCTCGTAGGCGAGCAGTTGTGAGACGAGCGCGAGGACGTAGACGATCGACAGCACGACCACCCAGCCGAACGACGCGCTCGCCGCCGTGATGACCAGCGCGGCCGCCGTGAAGGCCATCGAGAGCACGAGGACCAGTCGCAGCCAGCCGACGACCTGAGGACGGTCGTCCCCGCGCTGGGTGCTGGCCAGGAGGACGCCGATGGTGCTCGCCCAGAGCCGGGAATGGAAGGCTCGCGCGAAGTCCCCGGCCAGGGCATCGGCGGACCCGAAGGCGTCGACCGCCAGGCGAACGGCATCTTCGCGGGAAACGCCCTGGGCCACCAGTGCCTCGGTCCGCTCCTCGAGGTGGCCGAGGAGTTCTTCGGCGAGGTCATCACGTTGCGATCTGGGGACGCCGGCGGCGGCGACCACCGCCTCCACGTGGGCACGGAGACGATCGCCGGCCAGGTCGGTTGTGGGCGTCGCGGCGCCCACGTCGGTCATCCGCCGAGCACGCGGTCGGCGGCCGTGGCGAAGCGCCGCCACGACGCCCGACCGTCTGCGAGCGCCCGCTCCCCCGCGGTCGTCAGCGCGTAGTAGCGCCGTCGCGGACCGGAGGCGACGGCCACCCAGCGCCCGGCCACGAGGCCATCGCGCTCGAGGCGCCTGAGGGCCGGGTAGACGGTGCCCTCGGGCAGGTCGATGACGAGGTCGGAGCGCGCGCGAAGCTCGGACACGAGTTCGTAGCCGTACATCTCGCGCTGCTCGAGGAGGCCGAGCAGCAACAGTGCGAAGTCCCCGTGGTCGAGGCGTGGAGCGGTCATCGGTTCCTCATACCTAGATTATCTAGGTATGCGTCAAGCGCCCGCGTGTCCCCGACGTCACGCGGCTGGCGACGCGTCGGCGACCGGCAGCTCGATCCGGAACGTCGTGCCGACGCCGGGGACCGTATCGAGCGTGACCGTCCCCCCGGCTCGGGCAACCTGGAGGGCGACGCTGGCCAGCCCGAGGCCCACGCCGTCACCGACGCCGTCTACAGCGCGCGCCGTGTAGAAGGCCTCGAAGGCCCGCCTCGCCGCCTCTGCCGACATCCCGCGCCCGGTGTCGCTGACTTCGAGGCGAACGCGGGCCGTCGCCGGTGACGGGGCGTGGTCCTCTCGCGCGGGCACGGCCTGTTGGACGAGGTGGGCGGCGATCCTGAACGTCCCTCCGGAGGGCATCGCCTCGCGGGCGTTCGTCGCGAG
>CAZVDO010000119.1:0-4031 GCA_964625345.1 uncultured Anaerolinea sp.
CCGGCGTACTCGCCCGCGGACTTGCTGGGCGGCCAGTTCACGGTGAGCTTGGAGCCATCCTTGTTGCCGTTCGCGTTGCAGGCCGCGCTGTTGTCGGTCCGGGTGGCATCAAAGCCGTTCTGGACCGCGTAGAAGCACGCTGCCGTCCACATCGCGCTCGTGTTGACGGACGGCTTGATGTATCGGGCGGCCGCCAGCGCACCCGGGTCGGCCGCGTTCTGCTCCTGGCGGCGCTGCATGAACACCATGCCCAGGTCGATGACGAGCGAGCCGATCAGCAACAGCGCGATGAGGCCGCCGGCAAAGAGGACGAGGATCTGGCCGGACTCGCGTCCGCCCCGTGACGAATGGGAAGTGGTCATTGCTGGCGGTGGATAACCTCCGTGACGACGGCCTTGAGGGTGACACTCGACGGAATGAGCAGGAATCCCGCCAACGGCGGTGACCACTGCATGCAGGCGTAGGCGGTGACCTGGTTGCCGGGGACGTCGCTCGCCGGATCGTCGGCGGCGGTGGTGAGGCCGTCCGCGCAGGCGAGCGCCGGTTGGTTGGTCGTCGGGTCCACGCCGCCGATCCGGCACTGGACGAACTGCTGCTGGACGTTGCTGACGACGGCGGGGTAGTCGGCGAGCGGGAACCCCGCTGCGGCCGAGTAGTTCGGTGGGCTCGCGACGGTCGTTCCCGGCGGCACATAGCCCGACCAGCACGCGTTGATATGCACGCCCGACGGGCTCGTGCCCCAGACGCTCTCGCGGGCATGCGCGACCATGTACGGCCAGCCGTTGTCGGCCCCGTCGCAGTGGATCAGGGGGTAGGACGCCGGCGGTGCCTGCGGGTCGCGCCACCCGACGGTCGGGCAGATCGCGGTGGAGCTGTGAATGGCCGCCCAGCGTGCCGCCTCGCGCGCCACGTTGGTGACCTGCTGCTGGTAGAAGACCCACAAGCCGATCGAGATGACACCGAAGATGAGGAGCAGGGCGAACGGGACGACGATGGCGAACTCCGCCAGGCCCTGCCCGCGCATCCTGGATCCCATGGCGCGCATCAGTAGTCCGCCACGGTGAAGTTCCGGACCTTTTGGATCCAGAAGTCGCCCGAGAGGGTGTCGAGCGACCCGCCGATGAACGGGATGCTGAATGCGAAGATCGTGTTGAAGCGATAGCAGGTGCGAACCTCGACGTACTTGGATTCCGCTCCGGCTGCGAGCGCCGGGGTTGGCGCGGTCAGGAGCAGCGAGCACTGGCTGGGCACGCCCGATGACGTGTTGTAGACGTCGCCGCACAGGCCGTCCTGGAACCCGGCAGCGTCCGTCCCGTGGACGCAGACCACGGTCGGGATTCCGTCGCACTGCGACGCCGGACCGTTGTACGTGACGTTGGGCAGGCCATCCGCCTCGTTGCAGGCCGTCTGCCAGGCGTAGGTGTGGATGAGGGTGTAGTCCACCGGGGACGCACGCTGGTACTCCTGGGCCGCGATCTCTGCCGCCGTCCGGCTGAGCGACTCCACCCGGATGCCGGCCGCGAAGTACCGGCCGAAGTCGGCGACCAGCACGAGCAGGATCAGGAGGAACGGCACGATCAGCGAGAACTCGGCGAGCGACTGGCCGCGCTGGGTAGGTCGAACACGAGGGCGCGCCGGGGGGCGCACCCCACGCGGGCGCATGCGGTGACCCCCTGTCATCACCGACGCACCCTAGCAGGCCCAACCTTGCGGCGCCAATGACACGGTGCTCGCGCGCACCGCGACCTCGAACCGCTACCCTCGACCGATGATCGTCGTATGCGGACCGGTCGAGGCGGGTGCGCGGGGGCGCGGCATGGCCGTGACCGTCGCGCGACGCGTCGCGGCGCTGGCTGCCGCCGAGCTTCCCGGCACGGCGTCCGTCCAGCTGATCAGTCGCGTTGCCGACGATGCGGCGGGCGATCGACTCGTGCTCGAGCTGTCGGCCGCCGCGATCGATCACGCCGCGCTTCTCCGGGGTCCGTCGCCTGCTCTCGAATCGGCCGACATCGAGCTGGCGCTGCGCTACCTGCCGAACACCCGCGTCGCGATCGGGATCCAGCTGGACGCCGCCGGCGCACGCGCGCTCGCGGAAGGCGCGGCCTACGCGGAGGCCGCCGGCCTGGTCCTCGTGGGGGGCGATGCGCCCGACGTGTCCGACATCGCACCCGGCGCGATCGTGCTCGACCCGCCTCCGGCCGATCCCGACGAGACGTTCGCGGCCTTCGTGGCCACGCTCGCGGTCCGCCTTGCCGCGGGAGACACGCCCGCCGATGCCTGGGCCGAGACGGTCCGGCGGCTCGCTGCGGACCCGACGACCTAGTCGGCGGCTTCGAACCCCAGCGTGGGCTGCGCTTCGTCCGAGGCACGCTCCGACGTGTCCTGCGCAACCGGATCGACCAGGCCTGGCCCGTCGTTCCGAACGTCGTTGACCGCCCGGCTCACTTCGTACGGCTCCAGCGAGCCGTCGGGCGCCGGCACGAGCAGGTTCAGCAGCTCGCCCGGGTCGGCCGGGGCCGGATCGAGCCATCGTGCCCACGACTCGGGATCGAGGACGACCGGCATGCGGTCGTGGAGCGCCCCCATCTCGGCGTTCGGCCGGGTGGTCACGATGGTGAAGGTCCGCACGACCTGGTCACGTTCAGGATCCCGCCAGCCGGCCCACAGGCCGGCGAGGGCGAGCGGCCGGCCGTCGGGCCGGACCACCCGGAACGGCCGGCGAATCGTGCCGTCCCGTCGCCACTCGTAGAACGAATCCACCGGAACG
The DNA here is from genome assembly GCA_964625345.1 of uncultured Anaerolinea sp. Taxonomy (GTDB): domain Bacteria; phylum Chloroflexota; class Limnocylindria; order Limnocylindrales; family CSP1-4; genus UBA5189. The sequence goes on from CAZVDO010000119.1 coordinate 2,768, forward strand.
AGGCAGCGGTGGCGGCGGAACGCATCGCGGAACATCGGCGATGTCGCGAGCGTTTCGGCGCGGGCGTTGAAGAGCCGGTTGCCCACCTTCGCGTGTTCCGCCCAGTGGGGGATGAGGCCCCAGCGGTACGCGGTGATCGCGCGGCGGTCGTCCCGCTGGACAACGACGGCAGCCTCGTCGGTCGGCGCAACGTTGAAGCGTCCGCCCGGCGACTGGGCCAGGTCCTCGGCGTCGAAGTACGCGGCGAGCTCGGCAGTCGGCCGTTCCTGGGTAAAGCGTCCGCACATCGCGTCTAGTATCGTCGGCCCGTGACAGACGATCCCGTCCGGCCGAGCGGCGAGGACCTCCGGTCGGCAATGGCCGTGGAGGGCCCCCTGTCCAGGCCGGTTGCGCTGGAACTCCTCGACCGTGCAGGCGAGCTCCTTGCCTCCGGCGAGCACCTGGCCGCCGGGGCGATCTACCAGCGCGTGAGCGGCTTCGACGACCCTGCCATCACCGCCGCGGCGTGGCTCGGGCTGGGGGAGGCGCTCTACCGCCTCGACCGCGAGGACGAGGCACTCTCGGCCTGGCAGGCCGTCCTGAAGCTGCCAGAGACCCCGTCTACCTATGCCGCATGGCGCAACGTGGCCGCCGCGCATGTGCGGGCCGGGGACCTGCGGGACGCCATCGGCGCGTATCGGGAGGCGGACCGTCGGGCCCCGGTCGAGGACAAGGCCGAGATCGCGTCGCGCCTCGGGTGGCTCGCCAAGGAGACCGGCGACGCGGGGGCCTCCCGGCGCTACTTCGCGCGGAGTCGGGGCGACGGACCGGTGCTCCCGCTGGCGTACCTGGTGCTCGGGCTCACGATCATCGTCTCGTTCTACGGCCTGTCCGTGGACGGGCTCGAGCTCCAGCGGAACTTCGCGCTGGACAAGCAGGCCGTGGCCGCCGGCGAGTGGTACCGGCTCTTCTCGGTCACGCTTGTCCACGCCAACCTGCTCCACCTCGGCGTGAACATGTACGCGCTGTACCTCATCGGGCCACTCGTGGAGGGCATCTGGGGCTCGATCTCGTTCGCGTCCTTCTACCTCCTGACCGCCGCTGCGGCATCCACGGCGAGCTTCCTCGTGACGCCCAACGTGAGCGTGGGGGCGTCCGGTGCGATCTTCGGCCTGGTCGGAGTCCTCCTGGCGGGGACCCGGGTCCACAACCCGGTGCTCGACCGCCGGGCCCGGGCGATCGTGCCCCAGCTCGGCTCGATCGTGATCCTGAACCTCATCCTGGG
>CAZVDO010000120.1:0-4020 GCA_964625345.1 uncultured Anaerolinea sp.
CGCAACCTCCACGGCCGCGATGACCGGCCACCACGCGATCCCGCGCGCCGTCCGGGCGGCAAGGGCCGCGAACGCGCCCAGCCGGACCAGCGCCGGCCACGGCGGCAGCGCTCCCCAGCGGCGGCGCGCGACGACCGCGAGGGCCACCACGACGAGCGCGGCGCTCCACCAGAACAGGGCCCCCGGCAGCTCCCACGGGAGCGGGGGCTGCCACTCCGCCACGCGCTCGGTGACCTCGGCGCGCGTGGACAGGTCGAAGACGTAGGCCCACGCGCCGATGCCCCACGGGTTGACCAGCGTGGCCCCGAGCACGGCGATCCCGAGCCCGAGGTCCGCGCGGGCACGGGGCGTCCGCGCCACGACGCCCTCGAGCCAGGCGAAGCCCACGAGGAGCGGCGCGAGCACGAAGCTGCCGTGCACGTTCGCCCAGGCGATCGTCATCGGCACGAGCAGCCAGACCGCCCGCGGCGAGCGATCCCGGCCCGCCAGGAGCGCGATCGCCCCGGCGAACAGGACCATCGCGAGCAGCTGCGGGCGGAGGGCGAGGGCCGGTGCCGCCACCACGAAGGCGGCGAGGGCGAGGAGCGCCACGGTGCGGAGCCCGAGGCGCGGGCCGGAACGCCGGATCGCCGCGAGGAGCAGCACGGCCCAGGCGCCCACGAGCCCTGCCCGAAGCACGATGAGGCCGTCCCACCCGGCGGCGCGGTGGACCCACGCGAGCAGGACCTGGGCCGCCCACTGCTGGTCCAGCCATGGCTCACCTGCGGCCGTGAAGGTCCACGTGTCGCGGGCCGGCAGGCCGGTCCCGTCGAGCATGCCGGCGCCGGCCCGCAGCTGGTAGGCAAGATCCACGGTCGAGAGCGGGGCGAGCAGCGCGGCCAGCACGGGCAGGAGGATCGCGAGCGCGATCCAGAGTTGCGGCAGCGTGATCCCGGCGCGTGCGCCCATCGTGCTCACGCCTCGTTCACGCCTCGCCCGCGCCCCGGGCGAGCCAGCGCGATGCCGGCGTGTCCCCGACGATCCGCGGGACCAGCGGGAGCGTGGCCACGAGCATGGCGAGCCCGTTCACCCACAGGATCGGGAGGGCCAGCATCGAGGCCACCGGCACGGTCCAGCGCCGATCGGTCAGGGCGCCCCAGGTCACGAGCGCCACGGCGGCGAGGAGCCGCCACGGGAGCGCGATCGGCACGATGAACACCCAGTCCGGGGCCTTCGCCGCGGCCTGCAGGACCTCGACCCAGCGGAACCAGTGCTGGGGCGCCAGCACGAACGAGACGCCCGCGACGAGCGCGGTCGCGCCGAGGGCGATGCCGAGGCTCAGCCACTCGCGACGGACCGCGAACCACAGGAGGCCCACGCCGGGCGTGACCTTGGTCAGGAGCGGCAGGGCCCACAGCCAGGGCCAGCGGAACCCGGCCACGATCGCCGCGCCGAGGAGCAGGTGGATGTTGCCCACGGTGAGCTCCGCGAACACCGGCACGAACAGCAGCACCACGCCGGTCAGGAGCCCGGCCTGCCACGTGAGCGCGACGGTCAGCAGCACCGTCCAGAGGGCGATGAACCAGGGCCAGGGGATCGCGTGGAGCGGCCCGAGGAGCTGGGTGAACACCGGGGCGTAGAAGTAGGCGTCCTGCTCGGCGGGACGGACGCCCGCATACGGGTCGAAGGGGTCGGCCGCGTAGTAGGCGTGGGCATCCACGCCGGTCTGGATGAGGCCGAAGAGGTGGGCCAGCACGAGGACGCCGCAGGCCACGAGCGCGCCATCCCGGATGGGGCGCAGCAGCGTCCGGCGGATGGGCAGGATCCCGGCGGTCACCCGCGCATCGTAGAGGGCGCCGATGGGCCGGCGCAGTGCGCCGAAGGTCCGGGTGTGCCCGCCCGGCCCGGGCTACCCGGCGAGGGTCCCCGGCGTCCCGGAATCGACGCCGACGGCGACGTCGTAGATCGATTCGATCGCGCGGACCATGAGCTCTACGCAGAACCGGTCATGGACGAGGTCGTGGCCGGCCCGGCCCAGGGTGTCGGCGAGCGGGTGGTCCTGCAGGAGGCGGACGATCGCGGCGCCGAGGGCGTCGGCATCGTGCGGGGGCACGAGGAGCCCGGTTCGCTCGTGCTCGATCATCTCGGGGATCCCCCCGACGTTCGAGGCGACCACCGGGCGGGAGAGGGCCATCGCCTCGAGGATCGTCAGGCCCTGGGCCTCGCGGTACGAGGGCAGCACCGCCACGTCGAGCGCGGCGGTCACGGCGGGCACGTCGTCCCGGCGCCCGGTGAAGATGACCGAACGGTCGATGCCGAGGTCGCGCGCCTGCATCCGGAGCGCCTCTTCGCGGCTGCCCTCCCCGACGATCAGGAGCACCGCATCCGGGGCGGCGGCCAGCACCGAGGGCCACGCCTCGAGCAGGGTCGGGTGGCCCTTCTCCGCCTCGAGCCGGGCCACGACCCCGACGATCGGGCCGTTCTCGGGCAGTCCGTACTCCTCGCGGAGCGTGCAGCACGGCACGGTATGGTCGTATCGGTTGAGGTCGACGCCGTTGTAGATGAGCGAGACCGGCGCGCCGTGCCGGCCCTCGTCCGCGATCTTGGCGACCATCGCCGTGGACACTGCGATGAGCTGGTCCATCTTCGGGGTCAGCTGGCGGAGGAGCGCCCGGTCCTCGTCCGAGCGGATCCGCGACGAATGCACGGTGCCCACGATGAACGGGCGGCGTCCACCGGCCTCGGCCACCCGCCAGGCCGCCTGCGTGCCGATCACTTCCGCGTGGAACATGTGGTTGTGGATCACGTCGGCGCCCACGGCGAGGAGGTGGGCCGCCACGGCCTCCACGGCTCCCGCGTCATCCGCGGCCTCGATGACGCACACCTCGAACCCGGCGCGCTCGAGCTTGCGCACCGCGCTGCCGCCGGTCAGGGAGCAGATCGAGACGTCGTAGCGCTCCCGGTCGATCCGGGTCACGAGGTTGAAGACGTGCTCCTGCGCCCCGCCGTTGGACCCGGTGGCGAGTAGCTCCACCACGCGCACGCGCTTCCGCCCGCCGCGCAGGGGCAGCCGCGTGACGGGCTCGAAGCAGAGGTCGCCGGGCAGCGGTCGGCCCATGCTCAGGCCACCGATCGCCGGACGAGGAGGCGGCGGATCGGCTCGTCGATCGCGCCCCACTCGTACTTGTAGGACTCGTTGCCGCGCAGGAAGTCGAGCCGTCGCTTGCCTCGCTCCAGCGCGCGCCGGACGTAGCGCTCCACCATCACGACGCCCGGGGACAGGTCCCGGGCGGCCGGATCCACTCCGGCGTTGTAGTAGAGGAACGAATCGGCGGTCTCGACGTGAATGCCGGCAGCCACGCGCCGCCCGCCCACGGTGAGGAAGCTCAGGCGGAGCGGGCCCGCGGCCCCGAACAGCTCGAACAGGCGGCGGAAGAACACCCGGCTCTGGCGCCCGCCCTCAGTGGCGGGAAAGAGGCCGTCCTCGCCCCAGCGGGCCTGGTGAAGCTCGATGAACGCCTCGAGGTCGGCGAGCGGGTCTGGTGACTCGTCGAGGCGGACGTCACCGGCGGCCTCGGCCCGGCGCACCTTGCGCCGGATCTCGTGGCGGTCCTTCTTGTCGCATCCCGCCAGGACGTCGTCGATGGTCCCGTCGTCCGGCAGGGTGAGCACCGGGCAAACGTCCTCGCGCTCCAGGTTGAGGGTCCATCCGGCCGCGATCTCGGCGCCGCCGAACGCCTCCGCGAGGGCATCGGCCGCCGGGTCTCCGCAGCGGAGCCGGCGCAGGTCGAGGGCGTCCCAGTCCGGCTCGGGGGCATCGGCACGGGCACGAAGGTCGGCCGCCAGGGCCGCGGTGACGCGGGGCAGGTCGGCCGGAGCCGCGAGGATCGTGGCGTAATCGGCGTGGTAGCTGGCCCCGAAGAAGACGGCGGTGGCGTTCCCAGGGACGGGCGTGAGCGGGTCCTCGGCGCCGTGCCGGATCGAGGTGTGGCGCTCCGCATCGAACGGCTCCACCTCGTGGCGGTGCATGAGGGGCAGGAT
>CAZVDO010000121.1:0-3844 GCA_964625345.1 uncultured Anaerolinea sp.
GCCGAGCGGGAGATCCACGGGCACCCCGCGGGCATCCGGACGCACATGCTCGTCGCCCTCGGCTCCGCGCTCTTCACGGTCCTCTCGATCCACGGCTTCACGGTCGACGGCGCGGCCACCGGGTCCATCGACCCGACCCGGATCGCCGCCCAGATCGTGTCGGGCATCGGCTTCCTTGGGGCCGGTGCGATCCTGAAGGACGGGGTCGTCATCCGCGGGCTCACCACCGCGGCCAGCCTCTGGGCGACCTCGGCGGTGGGGATGGCGGCCGGTGCGGGCGAGCAGATCATCGCGCTCGTCGGGGCCGCGGTGATCCTCACGAGCCTGTGGCCCATCAACGCCCTCGCCGAGCGGCTCCGTGGGAGCCCGATCCCCGAGTTCCAGGTCCGCCTCGCCCTGGGCCGCGTGGAAGCGCTCGGGGACGTGTCCGCCGCCCTGGCGGAGCATCGCGTCGACATCGTGTCGCTCCAGACCCAGCGCGTCGGGCGCGAGGGCTATCGGGCCGACCTCTCGCTCCGGGGCCGCTCGATCGAAGCGATCGGGACGGCGCTCCAGGCCATCAGCCGCATCGGCGGCGTCGACATCGTGAGCACCAGCCGGGTCGACTGACCGGCGCGCATCCGGCGGACCCGCGCCAGCCGACGGACCCGCATTCCGTGGCCCGCCTCACCGCGCAAACGAGGCTCACAGGCGATCACCACCTGCTAGCCTCCGATCGTGCGCCGCGTCCTCGTGTTCGCCCTCGTCGTCCTCGCGATCGGCGGCCTCGGCGCCGCCGCCGCGGTCCTGCTCTCGGGCAACACCGGCAGCGAGAGCGACTACCGCGTCGTCAAGAACCTCGACGACTTCTTCAACCCCGAGATCGTCCGCGTTCCGGTCGGCGGCGAAGTCGAGTGGCAGAACAGCGGGCGCAGCAACCACACCGTCACCGCCGACGACGGGTCGTTCGATTCGGGCGTTCTCCAGCACGGGGAGGAGTTCGAGCACACGTTCGACACGCCCGGCGTGTACCACTTCACCTGCCTCCTCCACGGCAAGCCGGGCGGGATCGGCATGACCGGGATCGTGGTGGTCGGCGACGTCGACCTGCCGTCCAGCGGCGGCACGGCGGACGTCGGCCCCGGTCGCGAGCCCGTTCCGGACGGGCCCGGCGCGACGATCCGGGTGCCCGCCGAGCAGCCGTCCATCCAGGCGGCCGTGGACGTGGCATCCCCGGGCGACCTGGTGCTCGTGGCGCCGGGGGAGTACCACGAGGCCGTGCTCGTCACCACGCCGTACCTCACGATCCGCGGCGAGGACCGCAACACGACGATCCTGGACGGTGACTTCCGCGAGGCCAACGGGATCCACGTGGTCGAGGCGGACGGCGTGGCCGTCGAGAACATGACGGCTCGCCACTACCAGCTCAACGGCTTCTACTGGTCGGGCGTCAACGGCTATCGCGGCTCGTACCTCACGGCCTATGGGAACGGCGACTACGGCGTGTACGCGTTCGATTCGGTCTGGGGCCGGTTCGACCACGACTACGCGTCGGGCCACCCCGATTCGGGCTTCTACATCGGCCAGTGCCAGCCCTGCCACGCGGTCATCACCGACGTGGAATCGGTCCACAACGCCCTCGGCTACTCCGGCACGAACGCCGGTGGCGACCTCGCGATCGTCAACAGCGACTGGCACGACAACAACGCGGGGATCGTGCCCAACACGCTCGATTCCGAGCTGCTCGCGCCCCAGGCCGGGGTCGTGATCGCGGGCAATTGGGTGCATGCCAACTCGGCCACCGATGCCCCGCTCAAGCGCCTCGAGTACCCGACGTTCGGGGTGGGAATCCTCGTCGCTGGCGGACGTGACAACCTGGTCACGGAGAACCTCGTGGAGGACCACGCGGTCTTCGGGATCGCGCTCTTCCCGAACCTCGACAGCAACTTCTGGGCGACCCACGACAACACGATCTCCGACAACGAGGTCGCCGGGTCGGGTCGTGCGGACCTCGCCCTGGCCGCCCCGTCCGTCCGCGGGGACTGCTTCGAGGGCAACGCGTTCACCACGAGCCTGCCGCCGGCCATCGAGACGCTCGCCGCGTGCGACCTGCGGGTCGGAGCGGGCGGCGACCCGGCGGCCACGCTCGGCCTCCTGGCCCGCTTTGCCCAGGCCCTCGGCGGCCACTACACCGAGGGCGACTTCACCGCCGAACCGGCGCCACCGCCGCAGCCCGGGTTGCCGGGCGGCGCCACCGCCCCGGTCGTGCTCGCGGTCCCGGAATCCGCGGTTCCGGGACCGTACGCGGTCCGCTCGCTCGAGGAGATTCATGCCGACATCGGCGCCACCACCGTGCAGGCCCAGAGGGAGGTCACGCTCATGGGGATCCCGCTGACATCGACGCTCACGACCGTGCTCGGCCTGTACGGGTACGTGTTCCCGCTCGTGCTGTACGCGTCGTGGGTCGCCATCGCGATGTGGGACCTCGTCCGGCGCGAGCAGGACCGCGATCGCCGCCGCATCGGGTGGATGGCCGTGGTGCTCGTGGTGCCCCTGCTCGGCCCGATCGCGTACTTCGTCCTCGGCGGCTCCGCGATCTCTCGGTCCGTCCGGCTCTTCCTGGTCGGCGGCGGCCTGGTCATCTACCTGGGCGTGGCGGCAGCCGCCCTGCTCGCCGAGGCGCTCTGATCATGGCCGACGCCGGCACGCCGCCTGCCGCCCGGCCGCCCCGCCTGCGCGACCTCGGGATCGTCATCGGCGACATTCCGCCGGGCCCCCACAACGCCATCACCGACGTCGCGGGCGTCCGGGTGGGGCACGCCACGATCATCCGGGGCGACGGCCCGCTCGTCCGCGGCAAGGGTCCGGTGCGGACCGGCGTGACCGTCATCGTGCCCCACGACGGCGATCCCTGGTCCGAGCCGGTGTATGCCGGGGCGCACACGCTCAACGGGAACGGCGAGCTCACCGGCCTCGAATGGATCCGCGAGACCGGGCTGTTCCACGGGCCCATGGCGATCACCAACACGCATTCGGTGGGCGTCGTGCGCGATGCCCTGGTCGAGCTCGGAGTGCGGAACCGGCGACCGGGCGGGCCGTTCTGGAGCCTGCCCGTGGTGGGGGAGACGTGGGACGGCCGGTTGTCGGACCTGGACGGCTTCCACGTGCGCCCCGAGCATGTCGCCGCTGCCTTCGAGGCGGCGTCGGCCGGCCCGGTTGCGGAGGGCGCCGTGGGCGGCGGCACCGGCATGATCTGCCACGAGTTCAAGGGCGGCATCGGGACGTCGTCCCGGCGGATCGCCGATGGGTCGGGCGGCTGGACGGTGGGCGTGCTCGTGCAGGCGAACTACGGCCGGCGCGGCCTGCTCCGGATCGACGGCGTGCCGGTCGGGCGCGAGATCTCCACCGGCGAGGTGCCCAGCCCGTGGGCGGTTGCCCGCACCTCCGCCGCGGTCCCGCCGGGTCTGGCGGACCCGCCGCCCGGGGCCGGGTCGATCATCATCGTGGTGGCGACGGACGCGCCGCTCCTGCCCCACCAATGCGCCCGACTTGCCCAGCGGGCTGGCCTGGGGCTGGCGCGTACGGGCGGCATCGGCGCGACCTCATCGGGCGACCTGTTCCTTGCCTTCGCGACCGGGAATCGGGCGCATCCCCCGGGCGAACAGCCCGCGTCCGGCGACGGCGTCCTCACGGTTCGCACCCTGGTCGATCCGGCGCTCGACCCGCTCTTCGAGGCCACCGTGGAAGCCACCGAGGAGGCGATCGCCAACGCGCTCGTCGGGGCCGACACGATGACCGGCCGGGACGGCATCACGGCGTATCGGCTGCCGCATGCCCGCCTGCGCGAGGTGATGGCCCGCTACGG
>CAZVDO010000122.1:0-3818 GCA_964625345.1 uncultured Anaerolinea sp.
CCTGTATGATCCGGGGCCCGGCCGCTGGCGCGTGGCTCAACGGTAGAGCACCTGACTCTGGATCAGGGGGTTGAAGGTTCGAATCCTTCCGCGCCAGCCAACTCCCCTGGAGTGTGGTGCGACCCGCGAGCGCCGCGACTCCCCCACCTGATCGCAGGAGCCGCGCCCGAATGTCCGCCGGACCCACCGAATCTCACTCGCGTGCCGACGCCGGGTCCCCGGCCGAGCCCGCGGATCGCCGCGATTTCCTCCGGGAGATCGTCGCCGCCGACATCGCCGCCGGCCGCGTTGGCGCGCCGGTCACGCGATTCCCGCCTGAGCCCAACGGCTACCTCCACATCGGGCATGCCAAGTCGATCTGCCTGAACTTCGGCATCGCGGCCGAGTTCGGCGGCCACTGCAACCTCCGGTTCGACGACACGAATCCCGAGAAGGAGGAGCAGGAGTACATCGACGCCATCGTCGAGGACGTGCGCTGGCTCGGCTTCGACTGGGGCGAGAACCTCTTCCACGCCTCGGACTACTTCGAGCAGCTCTACGCGTGGGCGGTCCACCTGATCGAGCGCGGGCTCGCCTATGTCGACGACCAGTCGGCGGACGAGATCCGCGAGACGCGGGGCACGCTCACCGAGCCCGGCGTCGATTCGCCGTGGCGCGGGCGCTCCGTGGAGGAGAGCCTCGACCTCTTCGCCCGCATGCGGGCCGGCGAGTTCCCCAACGGGGCACGGGTCCTCCGGGCCCGCATCGACATGGCCTCCCCCAACCCGAACCTGCGCGACCCCGTCCTGTACCGGATCGTCCATGCCCCGCACCCCCGGACCGGCGACGCCTGGTGCATCTACCCGACCTATGACTTCGCGCACGGCCAGTCCGACGCCATCGAGGGCGTGACCCACTCCATCTGCACCCTCGAGTTCGACGTCCACCGACCCCTGTACGACTGGCTGATCGCCAACCTGCCGGTGCCGCACGTCCCGCACCAGTACGAGTTCGCCCGCCTGAACCTGACCCACACCGTGCTCTCCAAGCGGGTCCTGCTGCGCCTCGTGACCGAGGGCCACGTCCGGGGCTGGGACGACCCCCGGATGCCCACGATCTCCGGCCTCCGGCGACGGGGCGTGCCGGCCGAGGGCATCCGCGACTTCGCCGCCATGATCGGCGTGGCCCGCACCGATTCGGTCATCGAGGTGGGGCAGCTCGAGTTTGCGGTGCGCGCGGTCCTCAACCGCACCGCCGCTCGCCGATTCGGCGTCCTCGATCCGGTGAAGGTGGTCATCACGAACTGGCCCGAGGGTGTCGTCGAGGCGATGGACGTGGTCAACAATCCCGAGGACCCATCGGCGGGGACGCGCGCGGTGGCCTTCGGGCGGGAGCTCTGGATCGAGCGGGAGGACTTTGCCGAGGATCCGCCGCCGAAGTTCTTCCGCCTGGCGCCGGGCCGCGAGGTCCGGCTCCGCAACGCGTTCTTCATCACGTGCACGGACGTCGTGAAGGACGCCGACGGGCAGCTGGTCGAGCTTCGGTGCACGTACGACCCGGCGACGCGGGGCGGCGATGCGCCGGACGGGCGCCGCCCGAAGGCGACGCTCCACTGGGTCTCGGCAGCCGACGCGGTGCCGTCCGAGGTCCGCCTGTACGACCACCTCTTCACGCGGCCGGATCCGGGTGCCGAGGGAGAGCTGTTCGCGGACCTGAATCCCGCCTCCGAGACGATCGTGCGGGGCGCGATGCTCGAGCCGGCGCTCGCGTCCGTGCCCGTCGGCGAGACCGTGCAGTTCGAGCGCCTCGGCTACTTCACCCCCGACCCCGATTCGACCCCGGAAGCGCTCGTCTTCAATCGGACGCTCACGCTTCGGGACACCTGGGCCAAGGTCCAGGCGCGAAGCCAGGGCTGACATGGGAGCGATCGGCCGGATCGAGGTGGTCTGCGGCCCGATGTTCGCGGGCAAGACCGAGGAGCTGATGCGGCGCGTGCGCCGGGCCGGGATCGCCGGGCGCCGCGTGATCGTGTTCAACCACGCGCTTGACACGCGCCAGGGCGCCGACCAGCTCGCATCGCACATGGGCCTGCAGCACCCGTCACGTGCCGCGCGATCGGCGGTCGACATCGAGGCGGGCGTGCCCTCCGACGCGGATGTCGTCGCCATCGACGAGGCGCAGTTCTTCGGCCGGGAGCTCGTTCAGGTTGTGTCGCGGCTGGCCGACCGTGGGATCACGGTCATCGTGGCCGGGCTGGACGTGACGTTCGAGGGTCAGCCGTTCGAGCCGCTCCCCTCCCTCATGGCGCTCGCCGAGCGCGTCGACAAGCTGACCGCCATCTGCTCGCAATGCGGCGAGGAGGCGGTCTTCCATGTGCGAGTCACCGAGGCGGCGGCCGGGGCCTCGGCGCTCGTGGCGGCCAACGTGGGCGGGATCGAGTCGTACCAGGCGCGCTGCCGGCGCCACGTCGCGTTCGGAGCGTCCGCGCGGTAGGCTGACCGGGCCCCTCGGGGCGGCACTGGCGAGTGGCCAAACGGTAAGGCACCTGACTCTGGATCAGGGGATTGAAGGTTCGAATCCTTCCTCGCCAGCCATCGTTCCACCCCGTCCGTTCATGGCGGCTCGTGGCGAGGGGCCAGATCGCATGATGAGAGTTCGACGGTGACCGGGCGTCCTGTGCTCGGCCGGATCGCGCTGCCGGTGCTCGCCCTGGTCACGGCGTTCCTGCTGGGCGGGATCGTCGTCGTGATCACGGACCTCGAGTTCCTCGGGCGGATCGGGGCGGACCCGGTGGGCGCAACCGGCGGCGCCGTCGACACGGTCGGACGAGCCTTCGGGGCGATGCTGTCCGGGGCCCTGGGCGACCCGGGCCGATACCTGGCCGCGCTCCAGTCGGGGAGCGCCGAGGACGTCGCGCGGGCGATCCGCCCGATCACCGAGGGACTCCTGAGCGCGACGCCGCTCATCTTCGTGACCCTCGCGGTCGGCGTGGCCTTCCATGGCGGGCTGTTCAACCTGGGCTCCGACGGGCAATTCCTGATCGGTGCCCTCGGCGGCGTCATCGGCGCGGGCGCCCTTGCCTCCTCGCTGCCGCCGGCGGGCATCCTCCCGTTGGCGCTCGCGCTCGGGGCCCTGTTCGGCGCGGCGTACGGGTTCCTCCCGGGCGTGCTGAAGGCTCGAACGGGAGCGCACGAGGTCATCACGACCCTCATGCTCAACACGATCGCCGTCCAGATCGTGATCTACGCCTCGCGAACCGGCGTGGTGCCGGGAAACCTGCGGGCCATCGCCACCGTGCCTGCCCTCGTCGACCTGCCGACGATCCGGCTCGACTGGGGCTTCGTGGCCGCGTTGGCCGCGGCTGCGCTCGTGTGGTTCCTCGTCTACCGGACCCGCCTCGGGTTCGAGATCCGGGTGACCGGCTTCAGCCGCACGGCGGCTCGCACCGCCGGGATGGGTCCGGGCAGGGTCACGATGCTCACCATGTCCCTGGCCGGCGGGCTGGCCGGCCTGGGTGGTGCCTTCGTGGCGCTCGGCCCGGCGGGTGGCCTGTCGGGGTTCGGCGCAGGCGGCCTGGTGCCCCTGGCCCTGGCCCTCATCGGCGGGCTGCGCCCGAGCGGGATCGTGCTCGCGGCCATCCTGTATGGCCTGCTCATCAACGGCGCGAAGAGCACCGTGATCGCGACGGGCGTCCCGCTCGACATCCTCGTCGTCATCATCGCGCTGGCCATGACGTTCGTGGCCGCGCCGGGCATCCTGGAGCGGATCTGGCGGGTCCGGCTCGCGCACTCCACGCAGGCGCCCGAGCCTGGGACGGATCCCCGGGAGCACGGCGCGCC
>CAZVDO010000123.1:0-3788 GCA_964625345.1 uncultured Anaerolinea sp.
CGCGGGTCTTCGACGCGCTCGCAAGCGGGGCGCTCGTGGTCACCGACAACACGCTTGGCGTCGCGGAGCTCTTTGACGACGAGTTCCCGACCTGGCACGACGGCCCGTCGCTGGCCGCGGTCGTGCGGGCGCTGCTCGACGACCCGGCGCGTCGTGAGGCCTTGGCCGCGCGGTACCGGTCGATCGTCCTCGAGCGGCACACGTACGCACACCGGGCCCGGGAGCTGCGCGACCTGCTCGGCGCGTGGGCGGTCCAGCGCCGGGTCGCGCTCCACATCGGTCCCCAGACCTGGGAGATGGGTGCGCACTGGGGCGACGTGCCCTTCGGGCGGGACATCCAGCGCCAGCTGGAGCGGCGCGGCCATCCGACCTCGGTCCTCGTCCACGACGAGCGGTTCGCCGCGGCAGCGCTGCGTGCCGACATCGCCATCCACGTGTTCGGCGTGCGCGCGCCGCGGCCGCTCGCCGGCCAGGTCAACGCCCTCTGGGTCATCAGCCACCCGGATCGGGTCAACCCGGACCTGTGTGCCACGTACGACGCCGTGTTCGTGGCGTCCGACCGTTTCCTCGAGCACCTCCGGCGGCGCACGGACGTGCCCCTCCATCCGCTCCACCAGGCGACGGAGCCGGCGCGCTTCTTCCCGGACCCTGCCGGGCCGCATCACGAGCTGCTGTTCGTCGGCAACTCACGGGGCGTGCATCGGCCGATCATCGACGACCTTCGGGGCACGAACCGCGACCTGGCCGTATACGGCGGCATGTGGACCCCCGAGCTGCTCGATCCCCGCTTCCTGCGCGGGACGTGGATCGCCAACGACGAGCTCCGGATCTACTACTCGAGCGCCGACATCGTGCTCAACGACCACTGGGGCGACATGCGCGACGAGGGCTTCATTTCGAACCGCGTCTACGACGCCCTGGCCTGTGGCGCCCTCGTGATCTCCGATTTCGTGCCGGGCATCGACGAGGAGTTCGACGGCGCCGTGGTGACCTACCGCGATGCCGCCGACCTCCAGGTCCAGGTCGACCGGTACCTCGACGATCCCGAGGCCCGCAACGAGCGGGCGGCGCGCGGTCGCGCGGCGGTGCTCGAGCGGCACACGTTCGCGCACCGTGCGGACACGCTGCTGGGCGTGCTCGAGCCGCTCCTCGGCTTCCATGCGGCCACGGTCACGGAGCGCCGAGACCCCGGCGCCACGGAGCGGGCCCGATGACGCCGTCCGGCCCCGGCCCGCGCCGCTGGATCCGCCGGGCCGCACGCGCGGCCGCCCGTGGTCTGGGCCGGCGCCCGGACCCGGTGGCCGCCCACCGCGAACTGGGCCGCGAGCTCGTGCCGCTCCCGTCGATCACCGCGGACCCCGAGCGCGACCGGCGCCCCGCCCTCGTTGTGCTGCTCCCGAGCCTCGAGGTGGCCCGGCTGACCGGCGGCCCGAACACGGCGATCAACCTCGCGGCGCGCCTCGCCGCACGGGGCGTCCGGATCCGGTTCGTCGCGACCCGTTCGGGACCGAACGTCGATCGCCCGGCCGTGCTCCGCCACGTGGCCCTGGTCTCGGGTTTGGAGCTCGACCCGGACCGGATCGAGGTGGAGGCCGCCCCGGATCGGGGCGGGCAGCTGCGGGTGGGTCGCGGGGACCGGCTGCTCGCCACGTGGTGGCCCACCGCCCACGTCGCCAGGGCTGCCCTGGCCGCCACGGACGCGACGAGCTTCTTCTACCTCGTGCAGGACTACGAGCCGGCGTTCTACCCATGGTCCACGGAACACGCCCTTGCGCGCGAGACGTATGGCTTCCCGATCGTGCCGATCTACAACGAGGCGCTCCTGCGGTCCGCGTTCGTCGCCTACGGCCTCGAACCCGAGGATCGCGCCGCACGCGGAGGGAGCTTCGCGTTCGAACCGGCGGTCGATCGCGGGCTGTTCCGGCCGATACCTCGCGACCCGCGGCCAACTGCGCTCTTCTATGCGCGTCCCCGCAACCCTCGCAACCTCTTCGAGCTTGGCCTGGCATCGCTCAGGGCCGCCGTGGCGGCCGGTGCCTTTGACGACGAGCGCGCCGGGCGCTGGCGCTTCGTGGCGATTGGGGACCAGGCCCCGGATCTGTCCCTCGGGGCCGGACACGTCCTCGAGCGGGCGCCCTGGATGGGGCTGGAAGCCTACGCCGCGCGCCTCGGGAGCGCCGACCTGCTGCTGTCGCTGATGCTGTCGCCGCACACGAGCTATCCGCCCCTGGAAATGGCGGCCACCGGCGGCCGGGTCGTCACGAACGCCTTCGAGGTGAAGACGGCCGCGGCGCTCCGTGGCATCTCCGGGCACATCGCCGCAGCCGAGCCCACGGTGACGGACCTGGCCGCGCACCTGGCGACGGCGGCCGTGGACGCCGTGGGCGACCGGCTCGCCGACCGCGGCAATGAGCCTGGGCCTGCGGGCGACCTGCGTCTCCCCGGGACCTGGGCGGAGTCCCTCGATCCCGTGGTGGACTGGATGCTGCCGCAGCTCGGCGGCCTGCTCGGGCCCTAGGCCGGCGCGGCGGCGCCCGCGGCGGCGAACGCGGCGGCTCCCGCGGTGCCGATCAGCCCGACGCGCTGTCGATCAGGCGCCCGGACTCCGCGCCGGCCGCCGCTCGAACCGCTGGGCCTCGGCCTCGCCCAGCAGGCGGCGCTGCTCCGCCCGCTCGCGGTAGACCGCCGCGGTCTCGTCCGGCAGGCCCTGGTGGATCACGGCGCCCTGTTCGATGAGCATCGCCCGGGTGCAGTACTCGGCGATGGCGTCGAGGTCGTGGGTCACGATCACCACCGCCTTGGCCTGGCTCATGAGCTCGTGGATCCGGCGCTGGCTGCGCTGGCGGAAGATGTGGTCGCCGGTGCCCAGCACCTCGTCGAGCAGGAGGATGTCCGGGGCGATCGCCGTGGCGATCGAGAAGCCGAGCCGGGCGCGCATGCCGGTCGAGTAGGTCTTCACGGGTGCGTCCACGAACGCGCCGATGTCGGCGAACTCGATGATCGCGGGCGTGACTTCCGCCATCTCGCGCTGGTCGATGTCGAGGAAGGCGGCGACGAGGTCGATGTTCTCGCGGCCCGTCAGGTCCATCTCGAAACCCGCCCCGAGCGTGAGCAGCGTCGAGATCCGCCCGCGTGCCGCGACGGTGCCCTCCGAGGGCTCGAGGATACCGGCCAGCGCCAGCAGGAGCGTGCTCTTGCCGGCCCCGTTCGGGCCGATCACCCCGAGCGACTCACCGTGCCCGACCTGCAGGTCGACGTGCCGGAGCGCCCAGAAGTGGTTGGTCTGCGCGCCGCGGAGCCGGCCGATCGCGCCCACGAGCGACGACTTGAGGGTCGTGCGGGTCGTCAGGCGCAGGTCGTACCGGACGCCCAGGTCCCGTACGTCGAGCACCGGCTCCGGGTCGCCCCCGGCCGGGATGCGATCGCCCACGAGCGGGCGCATCGTCCCGGGGTCGTTCCGTCCAGCGTCCGCACCGCTGCCTCCCACGCCGTCCGGCGCCTCGCCCCGGGTGCTCACAGGATCCTCGCGAACGAGGGCTCGACGCGCTTGAAGACGACCACCGCGACGAGCAGGAGGACGGACGAGAGGGCGAGGATCCCGAGCAGGGGGAGGACCGCGGGTGCGTGCCCGGCCCCGTCCGGGCTTCCGTAGATGACGTCGCGATACGCCGTCAGGAGGATCGTCATCGGGTTGAGCAGGAGGAGCGGCCGCAGCGACTCGGGCACGCGGTCCAGGCCGTACACGATCGGGGACACGTAGAACCACAGGCGGAAGACGTGGCCCATGA
>CAZVDO010000124.1:0-3678 GCA_964625345.1 uncultured Anaerolinea sp.
CGTCGCTCGCGGCCGGTCAGCGAGTCGAGCACGGCCTCCACCTGCTCCTTGAGGAGCTGGTGCGACGCGGCCTCCGCCGGCGCCAGCGCCCCCCGGTCCTCGATGAAGTCGCCGAGGTGGGAGTCCTCCTCCTCACCGATCGGGGTCTCGAGGGACACGGGCTCCTGCGACACCTTGATGATCTCGCGGACCTTCTCCGGGGTGACCTGGACCTCCTGGCCCTTGGACATCGCCTCGGCGATCTCCTCGACCGTCGGCTCCCGGCCGAGCTCCTGGAGGAGCTGGCGCGAGACGCGGATCAGCCGGTTGATCGTCTCGACCATGTGGACCGGGATCCGGATCGTCCGGGCCTGGTCCGCGATGGCCCGGGTGATCGCCTGCCGGATCCACCACGTGGCATAGGTCGAGAACTTGAAGCCCTTCTCGAAGTCGAACTTCTCCACCGCCCGGATGAGGCCGATGTTGCCCTCCTGGATCAGGTCCAGGAACGACATGCCGCGGCCGATGTACTTCTTGGCGATCGAGACGACCAGCCGGAGGTTGGCCGAGGTCAACTGCTCGCGCGCATCGCGCCCGATCCGGACGAGCTCGCCCTTGCGGAGCGCGAGCTTGGTGTTGAGCGGAACCTCGGGATCGTGGCCCATGAGCTTGAGCAGGTCGGCGTCGTGGCCGGCCGTGATCCAGCGCTCGAGCGCCGGGAACGCCACGTCGTCCCGGGTCCAGTCGTAGATCGCGCGGAGCCCCACGTTGTCGCGCGAATCGAGGTCCCCGTTGTGGACCGCGAAGTACGCCCAGTCGAGGAGCGAGATGAACGCCTCGGGGGCGGAGGTGTCGCCGGTCCCGGCAAGCGCCGCCTCGTAGGCAGCGAGCATCTTGCGCGCCTCGCGCAGGAGCTCCTTGGTCCCGTCCGACTGGACGTCGCGGCCCGCCTTGACGAGGTGGAAGTCCGGCGTCGGCACGAGCAGGTCGGCCGCATCCTCGGAGTGGATGGCGTCATGGACGAGGCGATGGGCTTCCTCGCCGAGCGGCAGCCGATGCTGGGGCTTGGCGGTCCGCGTCTTCTTCTCGGTCTCGTGGAGGGTCCACTCGTGGAGGGACACGACGCCCTTCCAGGGCTCGTCGACCATCTGCTCGCCGAGCTCGATCGCCTTCGCGAGGACGACCTCCTCCTCGGCGGTGAGCAGGGCGACCTTGCCGATCTCCTTGAGGTACATCCGGACCGGGTCGTCGATCCCGATCATGTCCGCCGACAGGGCCTCGAGCTCCTCGGGCGTCGGCTCCTCGAGCTCCTTGGCGTCGATCTTGGCGGGGCCTTCGGCAGGCAGGCGCTCGCCCTTGCCGGCGGCGTCGCCGCCGACGACCACGGTCACCTCGTCGTCGCCGTCGCCGGCCGCCGTGAAGTCATCGTCCTCGTCATCGGAATCGTCGTCGGTGTCGATGTCGTCATCGACGATCTTGGTGCGCAGGCCGGCGAGCTTGGCCTCCTCCACGTCGGCGCGCGCACGGCGCGGGCGGGTGAGGACGGCCTCGACGAGCTGCTGGTCAAGGGGATCGACGGGCATGGTGGGTGCTACCTCCTGGCGGGCGTGGCGGGGTTGGTGGCGGAATCGATGGCCCCGGCGGCGGCCGAGGCGGGATTGGTGTTGGTCGTGGTCCCGGATGCGGACGTGCGCGTCGGCACGGCGGCCGGCGGACGGGACAGGAGATGGGTCTGCTCGCGCCGCCGATGGAGCGAGCGGCGCTGGTCGTTGATCGCCTGCGTCTCGCGCAGGAGCGTGGCGAGGGCGTCGCGGTCCGCGGCCTGCTCGGCCTCGGCCAGGGCGTCCTGGATGAACTCGGCGCGTTCCTCGAGCGCGCGCTCCTCGAGGTCGATGACCAGGCGCTCCACCTCGTACGCGAGGTCCTGCTGGCTCAGCGCCCGCGGGTTGGGCTCCCGCCGCGCCACGATCGCCTGGGCGAGCTCGGCCGTCTCGGCATCGAGCGCGCCGACGAGGCCGGTCAGGCTGAACGGCGGCCGGATCCCCTCGTCGTTGGGTTCGCGGGCACGGATGAGGGCCCGGAACAGCTCGCGCGCCACGGTGTTGGGCAGCTGGTCCGGTCCGATCGCGTCGGCGATCTGCTGCTGCACCTCGGGCACGAGGAGCATCAGCCGGAGCAGCTCCTGCTCCTGCGGAAGGACCCCGCGGAGGATGTCGCCCACCCGGAGCGCGTCGGGTGCCGAGGACACGGCGTCGGCCGAGAAGCGCGCCTCCTGGGCGCGCCCGGACCCCGGCGCGTCGCCGAGCCCGGTGGCCGAGCGGCCGGAGCGGAGGACCTCGAGCAGCACCCGCTCCTCCACCCCGGACACCTGCCGGACGCGCTGGAGCCAGCCGTCCCGCATGACCGGGTTGGGCACGGCGCGGAGGGTCGGCATCATCGCGTCCACGAAGCGCGCCTTGCCGCCGGGCGTCTTGAGGTCGTACTGGTGGGCGAACGTGTCGATGAGGTAGTCCACGATCGGCTGCGCGGTGCGGACCTCCTCGCGCCAGCGATCGGGCGTGTCGCGCAGGACCTCGTCCGGGTCCTTGCCGTCGGGCAGGCGGACGACCTTGACCTCGTCGAGCTCGATGCCGCTCTCGGTTGCGGCAAGCTGGCCGATGAGCCCCTCGAGGGCCTGTACGCCGAACGTGCCGGCCTTCTGGCCCGCGGCATCGACGTCGTAGGCGAGCGCGATCTTCTTCGCGTAGCGGGTCAGGAGCGCCACCTGGCCCGGCGTGAGCGCGGTACCGAGCGAGGCCACCACGTTGTCGTAGCCGGCCTGGTGGGCCATGAGGGCATCGGTGTAGCCCTCCACGATCACGGCCTGGCCGGACTTGCGCATCGGGCCCTTGGCCTTGTCGATGAGGTAGAGCGTCCGGCTCTTGTCGAACAGCGGGGTCGCGGGCGAGTTGAGGTACTTGGGGCCCGTGTCGCGCGGATTGCCCTGGGCGTCCTCGCCTTCCTTGCCGAGGATCCGGCCCCCGAGGCCGACCGCCGCGCCGTTCTGGTCCCGGATCGGGAAGAGGACGCGGCCGCGGAAGCGATCGATGACGCCGACGCCGCGATTGCTCCGCCCGCGTGACGCGAGCCCGACTTCGATCAACTCCTCGGCCCGGTAGTCGCGCTTCTCGATGAGCCGCTTGCTCAGCGTGTCCCAGTTGTCCGGGGCCCAGCCCAGCTGGGCCGATTCGATCGTGGCATCCGTGAACCCGCGGCCGCGCAGGTAGTCGAGCGCCGGCTTGCCGTGCGAGGTCGAGACGAGGATGCCGTGGTAGAAGGCGATCGCGGTCTCGAGGATGTCCCGCAGGCGGGCGCGATGGGCGTCCTCGCGCTTGGTCCGCTCATCGATCTCGACGCCCGCCTTGTTGGCGAGCACCCGCAGCGCCTCCGGGAACGGCACGGAATCGCGCTGCATGACGAAGCTGAAGATGTCCCCGCCGAGGCCGCAGCCGAAGCACTTCCAGGAATCGCGGCTCGGGGTGACCGTGAACGAGGGCGTCTTCTCACCGTGGAACGGGCACAACCCCTTGTACGTGGTGCCCGCCTTCTTCAGCTGCACGGTCTCGCCGACCACGTCGACGACGTTCAGCCGGCTCTTGACCTCGGCTGCGATTCCGCCTGCCAACCGACCTCCGATGTTCCTGCCTGCTCTCTACGGCC
>CAZVDO010000125.1:0-2310 GCA_964625345.1 uncultured Anaerolinea sp.
CGCCTGTGGTTCCGCTACTGCGCCGGCACGTCCTGGGTCGCGATCGCGGAGGGCACCGCCGGGCGAGAGCGGATCGTTGGCTTCGTGACGGGATTCGTCGGTCCCGACGACCGAAGGGTCGCGTTGCTCCAGGCCGTCGGGGTCCATCCGAGCTTCCGGCGCCGCGGGATCGGCCGGGCCCTCGTCGAGCGATTCCAGGAGGATGTCGAACGGGCTGGCGCGAGCCGGATCGAGGCGCTCTCGTGGCCCGGAGATCGCACCGCGACGCGCTTCCACCTCGCGCTCGGGTTCGTGCCCGCGGACGAGCCGGGAGTCCAGTCGCTCTACGGAACCCCGGCCCTGCCCGAACACGAGTTCGGGACGGAGGATCGCGTCCGCTTCGTCCGCTCGCGGTAGGCGGCGGGCGCGCCCTGCCCGAGCAGCGCGGAGTGCGCCGCCGGCGCGAGGATCGTGGTCGTCAGGCGCTCTCGCCCACGAACGGCATGGCCAGCCGATCGGCCGCGTCGAGGCTCATCCGCAGCACCGCGGTCTTCGCGACCGCGACCTCGCGAACGTAGGCCTCGGCGTCCGGTCCCGAGAGGCGGCGGCCTCGCATCATGGTCCGTGGCCGGCCCACCTGGAGCCAGGCGAGGTGGTAGCGGTCCATCGTGCCCCAGGCCCGGGACAGGAGGTCGTCGGACAGCTGGAGCCACGTGCGCAGCCCGTCGATGGACGGGTTGGCCTCGAGGCGCTCGCCCTCGTCGATGAGCTGACGGGTCCGGGCGACGAGCTCGGCGCGCGTCATCGGCGGCCCTCGGTCACGTGCCGTCGCCGCGGATGAACGCCTCGCGATCCGATCGCGCACGCATCGTCCAGGGGCCGGGTCGCCCGCTCCCGATCGGGGTGCCCTCGAAGCGGGTGACGGGCAGGACCCCGGCGACGCTGCTGCACACGAACGCCTCGTCCGCTTCCGCCAGGTCGCGCGTCGTGAGCCAGCCCTCGATGGGACGCAGCCCGACGTCCGCCGCCCAGCCCAGGACCCAGTTCCGGGTGGTCCCGGGCAGGATCGCGCAGGCAAGTGCCGGCGTGGCGAGCTCGCCGCCCCGGATCAGCACGATGTTGGCCGACGTGGCTTCCGATAGGTGCCCATCGACGGTGAGGAACAGCGCGTCGTCCGCGCCGGCTCGCCGCGCTTCCAGGCGCGCGTGGACGTAGTCGGCGCGGCTCGTCGTCTTGAGCGTGGCGAGGGGGTTCTCGGGGTCGCGCCGGACGCTGCTCGCGATGAGGTGCAGTCCGTGCTCGAGGTGGCCGGCCGGGGGCAGCGTGACCGGCCAGGCCTGGATCACCATCGTCGGGGGGACCGCGGGGCCCTGCGGCAGCAGCCCACGGCCTCGCGTGGCACCTCGGGTCACCGTGATCCGGATCGAGGCGTCGCCCTCGGGGCCGTCGAGGGACTCGGCGGCCAGGAGCTCGGCGATCCCCTCTTCGAGGAGGGCCTCCGCGGCCTCCGGCAGGTCGATCTCCAGCCCGACGGCGGACCGGCGCAGGCGGACGAGGTGTTCCTCCAGCTCCGTCGGCCTGCCGGCCCGCGCCCGGAGCGTCTCGAAGATGCCGTCGCCGAGCTGGAAGCCCCGGTCGAACACGGACAGATGAGCGCCCTCGGCCGGGAGGAGCCGGCCATCGACCCACACGTGGCCGGGTGCGCCTCCCCCCTCCGCGACCGCGCTCACCCTTCGGCCTCGCTCACGGCTCGACCTCGACCCCGCCGATCGCGGTCAGCGGCCCACGGGCCTTGGCCACCGTCTCGTCCCACTCGGCCGCCGGGTCGCTCCGGTACGTGATCCCGCCGCCGACGTGGAGCGTCAGGCGCGATCCGTCGGCCACGAACGTCCGGATGAGGATGCTCGTCTGCATGGCGCCGTCGGCGCCGAGCCAGCCGGCCGCCCCGGTATAGGGGCCGCGGCGCACGGGTTCGAGGCCCTCGACGATCTCCATCGCCCGGATCTTCGGGGCGCCCGTGATCGACCCGCCCGGGAAGGCCGCCGCGAGGAGGTCGAAGGCATCGTGCCCGTCGGCGAGACGCCCCGTGACCGTGGAGACGAGATGCTGGACGGTCGCGGTCCGCTCGAGCCGGCAGAGGCGGGGCACCCGGACACTGCCCGGCCGGCAGACCCGGCCCAGGTCGTTGCGCAGGACGTCGACGATCATCACGTTCTCGGCCCGATCCTTGCCCGACATGAGGAGCTCGCGAGCCAGCGCGCGGTCGTGCTCGCGGTCGCGGCCCCGCGGTCGCGTGCCCTTGATGGGGTCGGTGGCGACCCTTCCGTCCGC
>CAZVDO010000125.1:2410-3676 GCA_964625345.1 uncultured Anaerolinea sp.
ACGTTGGCCTCGTAGGCGGGGCGCGGCATCCCCGATCGAAACGCGAACGACGGCGATGGCTCGTCGGGCTGGGCGCCCCTGGGGCGAGTGCGGCTGCGGACGCGATCGCGCACGTCGTCGAGGCGACGGTCGAGGTCGCCGATGCGCTCATCGATCGCCCGGCCCGCCAGCCAGCCCTGTCCGAGCCGGCGGTCCCAGGCGAGCACCCAATCGTGCAGCGCCAGCCGGAGGATGGGCAGTTCCTGGTCGACGCGGGCGAGTTCCGGCAGGCGCTCGAAGCGCCGCGCGAGGTCGTATCCGAGGTAGCCGACGAGCCCGCCACTGAAGGCGGGCAGGTTCGGGCCGGGGGCGCGCGTCCCGTCGAGGCGGGCGAGGACCGCCCTGGCCGTGGCGAACGGATCGCCCCCGTCCGCAGGGCGCTCCAGGACCGCCACCGGGTCCGCGGTCAGGTACGACCAGCGGGAGTTGCGGCCCGGCCGGGCGCTCTCGAGGACCGCGAGGCCGGGCAGGTCGCGGAACCACTCGGCGACATCCGAGGGCGAAGTGCCGTCGAGCGCGGGGAGGCGCTCGATGACGACACCGGGCGAGACGGAGACCCGCGGCTGGTCGGTCATCGCCGGATCATAGACAAGGTGCGGCCGATCGCCTGCCGTGGCGTCGGCCCAGCCGCTACGCTGCGCCGATGGCCGGCCCGGTGATCCGTGAGGCGCTCCCCGACGACCTCGAGGCGATCGAGGCCGTGGCGGTCGCGGTCGAAGAGCCGACGGCCGACGAGCACTGGGGCTTCCGCTACCTCGAGTTCCTCATGGCCGATGGGGTCCTGCTCGTCGGCGAGGTCGAGGGTCGGATCGTCGGGTATGGCGGGGCGATCGCCGGTGGCGGCCGGCACCCGTCGGCCCACGTGACCGACCTGTTCGTCCATCCCGACCATCGCGATGCCGGCGCCGGCGGCGCCCTGCTGGGAGCGCTCCTCGACGGTCCACCGGACATCGCCTGGACAACGTGCAGCTCGAGCGATCCCCGGGCCCAGACCCTGTATGCGCGGTCCGGGCTGCAACCGCTGTGGCCGGTGCTGTACCTCGCCGGCGCGGTCGGGCCGGACGCGGGGGTGCCGGACGCTGAGGCGGAGGCGATCGCTCCCGAGGTGGCGGCGGGATTCGAGCTCGGATGGAGCGGACGTGAGCTGGGACCGCGATACCGGCACTGGGCGGCCCGGCCGGGTGGATCGGCGGTGCTCGTCCTGCTGGACGGGCGTCCCGTCGCCGT
>CAZVDO010000126.1:0-3647 GCA_964625345.1 uncultured Anaerolinea sp.
GGCCCTGACCGAGGGCGAGGCCGACGTCGAGGCCATGGTTGCCGAGTACGACCGCCGCCGCCGCCTCGTCGTGGACGGGTTCAACGCGATGGGCCTCGACACGTTCGAGCCTCGCGGCGCCTTCTACGCCTTCCCGCGGATCACCACGACCGGGCTCGATTCGGAGACCTTCGCCCAGCGCCTCCTGGAGGAGGAGCACGTGGCGGTCGTCCCTGGCGGGGCGTTCGGGCCATCGGGCGAGGGCCACGTGCGGGCGTGCTACGCCACGAGTTACGCGCAGCTCGAGGAAGCCCTGGCGCGGATTGGGCGGTTCGTGGCCCGGCAGCGGGGAGCCGGCTGACCAGTCGATGATCGAGGACCCCGACGTCCCGACCAGCGCCCCCGACGGCGTGCCGCTGCGCGGCGCCGCAACGGGTTCCGACACCAGCGCGGATCTCGCGACCTTCCTCATCACCGACATCGAGGGCAGCACCCGGCTGTGGGAGGAGCACGCCGCGGCGATGGGGGAATCCCTTGCGATCCATGACGGGCTGCTCCGGGCGGCCGTGGAGCGGGCCGGGGGTTCCGTCATCAAGACCACCGGGGACGGGCTGCTTGCGATCTTCCGCGCGGCACCCGACGCGGTCGGAGCCGCCCTGGCTGCCCAGCGCGCCCTGCGCGACGCTCCCTGGGGCGAGACCGGTCCCCTCCGCGTCCGGATGGCCATCCACGCCGGTGCGGCCGAGGCACGGGATGGCGACTACTTCGGCCCGGCGCTCAACCGCGTCGCCCGGATCCTCGCGATCGGCCACGGAGGTCAGGTCATCTGCTCGGCCGTGGCTGCCATCCTGGCGCGCGACCGGTTGGTGGACGACGTCGACCTCGTCGACCTCGGATCGCACCGACTGCGCGACCTCGACCGGCCGGAGCAGATCTTCCAGGTGGTCGTGCCGGACCTGCCCAGGGACTTTCCGGCGCTCCGCTCGCTCAGTGCCCGTCGCTCGAACCTGCCGGTGCAGCTCACGTCGTTCGTCGGTCGCGAGCGGGAGCTGGCCGAGGTCGAATCGCTGGTCGCGCGGCACCGGCTCGTCACGCTCATCGGCGTTGGCGGCACCGGCAAGACGCGCCTCATGCTCGAGGCCGCCGGGCGCCTGGTCGATCGCTTCCCCGACGGGGTCTGGCTCGCCGAGCTGGCCCCACTCGGCGAACCGTCGCAGGTGGTCTCCGAGGTCGCCCGGGCACTCGGGGCACCCGAGATCCCCGGCGTGCCCGCCATGGCGACGGTTTCGGCCTTCCTTGCCGACAAGGACGTGCTGCTGCTCCTGGACAACGCGGAGCACCTCGTCGATGGCGTCGCCGAGGTGGCCGGAGGACTCCTTGCGGCAGCCCCGCGCCTGCGTGTGATCACCACGAGCCGGGAGGCCCTCGCGGTTCCGGGCGAGGCCGTGCTCCAGCTCCAGTCCCTCTCGTGTCCCGCGTTCGTCGAGCGTGGCGATCCAGGGGTGGGTAACGGCGGGGCACAGGTCGACATCGTCGGCGTGGCGGCCACGGAGGCCGTGCGCCTGTTCACGGACCGCGCGTCGTCGGTTGACCCGCGGTTCGAACTCGGTGCAGGAAACGTCGCGTCCGTGGTGGAGATCTGCCGGCGGCTGGACGGCATTCCCCTGGCCATCGAGCTTGCGGCTGCCCGGGTCTCAGCGATGTCGCCCGACGAGATCGCCGTGCGGCTCGGCGATCGGTTCCGCCTCCTGGCCGGAGGGCGCCGGACCGCGGTGCCGCGCCAGCAGACCCTCCACGCCCTCATCGACTGGAGCTGGGACCTGCTCACCGAGGACGATCGGCGGCTCCTGCGGCGGCTTTCGGTGTTCACCGGCGGGTGGACGGCCACGATGGCCGCGAGCATCGTCGGCGACGAGCCGGGCACCCTCGATGCGGTGGACTTCCTGGACGCGCTGACACGGCTTGTCGACCGGTCGCTGGTGCAGGTCGATCGGGGCGCAACGACGCGCTATCGGATGCTCGAGACGATTCGCCAGTACGCCCGGGAGAAGCTCATTGCCGCGGGCGAGGCGGAGCGATTCGCCGATCGCCACCTGGAAGCCTTCGCGGCGCTCGCCTCGGACGCCGAGGCTCCGCTTCGCGGCCCGCGCATGGTCGACTGGCTCGACCGGCTTGACGGGGAGCTGGACAACCTCGGCGCCGCCCTCGAATGGGCCCTCGAGGCCGACCCATGGAAGGCCGTGGAGTTGGCCTCGGCGCTGCTCGGGTACTGGAACGTCCGCGTGATGTCGCAGGACAACGAAGCCCGGATCGTCGCGGCGATCGAGATCGCGCGGGCACGGATCGCGCCGTCGTCCGAAGCATCGGCGGGCGAACTGGCCGTGGCCGGACGCCTGCTGGGAGAGGCGGCCCGACTGTGGGGGATGTCCGGACGGGCCGAGACCGGGTACGCGTGGGCCGTCGAGGCCATGGCCGCGGGCGACGCGAGTGGCGACACGACCGCCCGGCTGTACGCACTTGGCGGCCTGGCGATCTCCTCTGTGTTCTCGGGCCGGGCCGGGTTCGGCGGCTCGGAAGTCCGGATGATCTTCGAGGAAGGCGCAGACCTTGCCGAGGCGAACGGACAATGGTGGATCGTGGCACTTGCGGCGGGATTCGCGGGCGCCAGCATTGGCATGTTCGACCCGGCCGCGGGGCAACCCCTCATCGACCGCGGCGTGGCGGCGGCGCGTCGGTCGGGCAGCCCGTACGCCATCGCGGCGGTTTCGATGGCCGAGGGCCGCGCCCTCGGGCATGCCGGACGGATCGACGAGGCGGCGGCTGCCTTCAAGCGGTCGATCGAGGGGTTCATGGAGCTCGGTGACGAACGCTTCGTGCTGGCTGCGCGAAGCGACCTCGCCCACGCGCTGCGGCGGGGCGGGCGCGCGGACGAGGCGCGATCGATGTACCGGGAGACCCTGCCGGGGTGGGTCCATCTCGGCCACCGTGGAGCCGTCGCCAACCAGCTCGAGAACGTCGCCTACCTGGACATCGACGGGGGTGCACTGGATCGAGCGGCACGCCTGCTCGGCGCCGCCGAGGCGATGCGCCAGGCGGCGGACCAGAAGATGGCCTTCGACGAGGAGCCCGAGTACGAGGCCTACGTGGCACGGCTCCGCGCGGCATTGCCGGACACGGCCTGTGTCGCGGCGTGGTCGGCGGGGCGCGCCCTGACCCTCGTCGAGTCGGTTGCCCTCGCGCGAAGCTGACGGCCCCGCGATCTCATGGCGCCCCGCCGCCCGCGCCCGGCACCGCCGCCGGCCGCCCCTGTGCGAAACTCGCAGCCATGACCGCCACGCCGGCCCTGGTACCCGCCGCACTCGATCGCTATGAGGCGGTCATCGGCATCGAGGTGCACTGCCAGCTCAAGACGGCATCGAAGATGTTCTGCGGCTGTTCGACCGCCTACGACGGGGCGCCGCCCAACAGTCACGTCTGTCCGGTCTGCCTCGGCCTGCCGGGCGCCCTGCCGGTCATCAACCGTCGCGCGGTGGAGCTCGTGCTGGCCGCCGGCGCAGCGATCGACGCGCAGACCCCGGCGGCCACCCGCTGGGACCGCAAGAACTACTTCTACCCGGACCTGCCCAAGGGCTACCAGATCAGCCAGTACGACCTGCCCCTCGCGTCGC
>CAZVDO010000127.1:0-3631 GCA_964625345.1 uncultured Anaerolinea sp.
GTCCCGGTGACGATGTTCGGGATCTCGGCCAGCCGGCGGCCGATCGCGATCTGGGCCGCCACCCGGGCAATGGGGTAGCCGGTGGCCTTGGAGGCGAGGGCCGACGAACGCGAGACGCGCGGATTGACCTCGATGACCGCGTACTCGGTGCTGTCCGGCGAAAGCGCGAACTGGACGTTGCAGCCGCCCTCGACGCCGAGGGCCCGGATGATCGCGAGGGCGGCACTGCGCAGCCGCTGGTGAACCTGGTCGGTCAGGGTCTGGACCGGCGCCACGACGATCGAGTCGCCGGTGTGCACGCCGAGCGGGTCCACGTTCTCCATCGAGCACACCGCGATGCAGGTGTCGTCCGCGTCCCGCATGACCTCGTATTCGATCTCCTGCCAGCCCACGAGGCAGCGCTCCACCATCACCTGCCCGATCGGGCTCGCCCGCAGGCCGGACCGGATGCGCTCGCGGTACTGGTCCTCGGTCTCGACGATGCCGCCGCCCGTGCCGCCCAGGGTGAACGCGGGCCGGATGATCGCCGGGAGGCCGATGGTCTCGAGGGCGGCGTCGGCAGATGCCTGCCGATCGAGCGGCGTGTCACCCTCGACGATCGCGGACGGCGCGTACGGCTGGCCGATCCGGTCGAGGAGGTCTCGGAAGGCCTCGCGGTCCTCGGCCATCTCGATGGCACTGAGCGGCGTCCCGAGCAGGCGCACCCCGTGGCGGTCGAGCACGCCCGCCCGGGAGAGGTCCATCGCGAGGTTGAGGGCGGTCTGCCCGCCGAGCCCGGCGAGGAGGCCCTCGGGCCGCTCGCGCGCGATGACCGCCTCGATCGAGGGGACCGTGAGCGGCTCCAGGTACACGGCGTCCGCGACCTGCGGGTCGGTCATGATCGTGGCCGGGTTGGAGTTCACCAGGATGGTCCGGACGCCCTCGGCCCGGAGGGCGCGACAGGCCTGGGTCCCGGCGTAGTCGAACTCGGCGGCCTGGCCGATCACGACCGGGCCGGAGCCGATGATGAGGACGGATGCCGGCTTGCCGGCGGTCACGGGCGCGCTCCGGTTGCCGCAGCCACGAACCGGTCGAACACCGCCAGGGCGTCCAGCGGGCCCGGTGCACCCTCGGGGTGGTACTGCACCGTCTCGATCGGAAGCTCGCGATGGCGGAGGCCCTCGACGGAGCCGTCGTTGAGGTTGACCTGGCTCACGTGGAAGCCGCTTCGACTCGGCAGGGAATCGCCGACCACCTGGACCTCGTGGTTCTGGGCCGTGACCTGGACCAGCCCGAGGTCGAGATCGCGGACCGGGTGGTTCGCCCCGTGGTGCCCGAACGGCAGGCGCCTCGTGTCGGCACCCGCCGCACGGCCGACGATCTGGTGGCCGAGGCAGATACCGAGCAGCGGGCGACCCCGCTCGATCACGGCGGCGGCCAGGGCCACCTGGCCGGCGAGTCGCGCGGGATCTCCCGGGCCGGGCGAGAAGATGACGCCGTCGATATCGCTGGAGAGCACGTCGGTCGGGCCCGCCGTATGGGGCAGGATCCGCACCCGGGCGCCGCGGCGGCGCATCGAGCGCACGATGTTCTGCTTGAGCCCGAGATCGACGATCGCGATGAGCGGGCCGCCCTCGGACGCCTCCCCGACCTCCGTGATGGCCGCCGGCGACACCTGGCCGACGAAGTCCTGGTCCTCCCAGCGCGGCACGGCCGCCGCGGCCGCGACGGCCTCCGCTTCGTCGAGGGCGCCGGGGGCCTGCACCGTGCCGCGCAGGCTGCCGTGCGTCCGGAGATGGCGGGCCAGGGCCCGCGTGTCGACCCCGGCGAGGGCGGGGATCCCGTGGCTGCGGAGCATCGCGGCAAGCTGGCGTGCGTCGTCGAGCACCGCCGCGGTGGCGTTCGCCACGATGAGGCCCCGAAGCCACGGCCGGAGCGACTGGTCGTCCTCGATCAGGCGGCCGTAGTTGCCGATGAGCGGGTACGTCATGACCACGATCTGGCCCGCGTAGGAGGGGTCCGTGCAGACCTCCTGGTACCCGGTCTGGCTCGTGTTCACGACGAGGTCGCCACCCGCCGCGATGGGGGCACCGAAGGCAACGCCGCGGAAGACCGAGCCGTCCTCCAGCGCCAGCAATGCCGGCCCGGCGTCGCCGATCCTCGGATCCACGACGGCGTCCGGCCGGGGCGGCGGCGGGAGGATCACGCGGGCATCGTCGGACCGATCCCTGCCTGCGTGAGGAACGGGGTGGCGCCCGACTGCGGGGCGCGGCGAAGTTCGCCGCCGATGGAGCTGTGCGCAGCCACCAGGCCTCCTTTCCGGCCTCACGGGACCGGTTCGCCGGCCTCACGGGACCGGCCTTCAAGGGTGCCTGAAGGGTAGCACGGGCGGAGGTCCGGAGGGTCCCGACGGCGGCGGGACCATCGATCCAGCGCCACCTTCCGCGGCACTCGATACAGTGGTCGCGGCCGCATCGGCTGGATGATCAGACCGGCGGCCCGATCCAGGGGGCTTCCATGCGTCGAACCATCCCAGGGCTGGCGATCCTGCTCGTGGTCGTGGCCATCGTCGCCGCTGCATGCGGCGGCAGCTCGGCGTCCGATCCCTATGCGCTGTTGAGCGATTCACTCAAGACCGCGCGCAACCCCGTCCAGATCAACGTCGGCGTCTCGGCGACCGACGGAACCGACACGATCGCGATCGACCCGGCCTCGATCGGCATCGTCGTCGACAGCGAAGCCGGCACCGGCGCCGTGCACCTGTCGCTGGCCGCCAGCGATCTCGGGCTCGATGCTGCCACGCTCGCATCGTTCGGCGTCACGGGCTCGACGATCGATTTCGACCTGCTATACGACGGCGAGGGCCTGTACGTCCGAAGCCCGCTCGCAGGCGTGGCATTGACGTTCCTGCTGGCCGGTTCGGGCGAGCTGCCCAGCGGCGACTTGAGCGGCTGGCTCCGGTTCGGCACCAAGGACGAGTTGGCGGCCATCATGGCCGCACTCGGCGGATCCGCCACGCCGCAGTTGCCCGTGCCGTCGGCGCTCGCCGCGCCGGAACTCAAGTCGACGCTCGAGAAGGCCGGGGTCACGCTCGCGGTCAAGGAATCGGCCACCCGTGTCGGCGTCAATGCCACCCGGATCGAAGCCACGGTCGACGTCGACAAGCTGCTCGCGAGTGACATGTTCTCGAGCGCGGCTCCGGCGGACGTCGCGGACATGGCGTCCGCGCTGAAGGAGGCCAACCTGTCCGCGGACATCTGGGTCGATCCATCGGCGAAGCAGGTGGTCGAGGTCGATGTCCACGTCGTGTCCAAGTCGGACTCGACGCAGAAGGCCGACTTCACGGTCACGTTCAAGGACCCCGATGGATCGGTCGCGGAACAGGCACCGTCGACCTTCGTGGACGTGCCGATCCAGACCCTCATCCAGGATCTCATGCAGATGCTCGGGCAGGGCATGCTCGGCGGCTGACCCGTACCGATCGCGGCGGCCGCTCGCCCCCTGTCGGCCGCCCGAACCCGCACGAACGACAGAACCCCTCCGATGTCGGAGGGGTTCTGTCACGTCAGGTCGATCTGGTGAGCCCGGAAGGACTTGAACCTTCAACCCAGTGATTAAGAGTCACTTGCTCTGCCATTGAGCTACGGGCCCA
>CAZVDO010000128.1:0-3581 GCA_964625345.1 uncultured Anaerolinea sp.
ATGATCCGCCACCAGTTCGGCCAGGTGGAGTTCGCGAGCGAGCACTGGTTCCGCCTCGCCGCGTCCACGATCGCCTCGGTCACGCGCGCGGCTGGCCTCGCCACGCCGGCCAAGCCCGCGGCCGCGCACGTGCGGCGCGTGGATGTCGTCGCGATCAGCGACCATCTCGCCAGCCTCGTCCTCATCCTTCGCGAGGGCGCCCTCAAGCAGGTGCTCGTCAGCGTCGAGGAGGGGACGGAGCAGGCGACGTTGAGCGACGTCGCGGGCATCCTCAACGACATCGCGGATGGGCGGACCGCCGGGGAGGTCGAGCGGCGACTCGCCGGGTTCCCGGACGACCACCCGCTGGCGGTTCTCGTGGAGCGCTTCGGGTCCCGCATCGTCCGGATCCTCCGGGACTACGACGCAGACGCAGTCGAGGAGGTCTTCAGTGACGGCCTCCTCAACGTGATGGGATCGCCCGAGTTCGCGGACAGCGACAAGCTCCGCCGCGTGTTCTCCGCCCTCGAGAACCGGGCCTACCTGGGCGAGCTCGTCGGGAACGTCGCGGCCGGAGGATCGGTCCGCGTCTTCATCGGCCACGAGAATGCCGCTGCCGACATGCGCGAGGTCGCGCTGGTGCTCGCTCCGTACGGACGACCCGGCCGAGCCATGGGCGTCGTCGGCGTGCTCGGGCCCACGCGCCTCGCCTATCCGCAGGCGATCGGCACCGTTCGCTTCGTCTCCGGGCTCATGGACGAGCTCGTCGACCACCTCTACGCCTGACCACGCTGCACGGGAACCCCATGGACCGACGAACCAGGGCGCAACAGCGCGCCGACGAGATCGACATCAGCCCCTCCACCCTGCTCGCCGAGATCGAGCGCCTGACCGGCGAACGCGACACCG
This sequence comes from uncultured Anaerolinea sp., assembly GCA_964625345.1. GTDB lineage: Bacteria > Chloroflexota > Limnocylindria > Limnocylindrales > CSP1-4 > UBA5189. The sequence continues at coordinate 889 of CAZVDO010000128.1, forward strand.
CGGCGCGGGAGAAGGACGAATACCTGGGCGCCCTCCAGCGCGAACGCGCGGAGTTCGTCAACTACAAGCGACGGGTCGGCGAGGAGCGCCAGGTCATGGCGGCCATCGCCGCCGAGGGCCTCATCACGAAGGTGCTCATGCTCGCGGACGACTTCGACCGCGCGATCGAGGCGCGCCCAGCGTCGATCGCCGAGGACCCGTGGGTCGAGGGGATCGCGGCCATCGACCGCAAGCTTCGCCAGCTCCTCGAGAGCGAGGGCGTCAGCGCAATCGACGCCTCAGCGGGCACGCCGTTCGATCCCCGTGAGCACGAGGCCGTGGCCAGCGTCCCGGAATCCGGGCAGGCCGACGGGGCCATCGTCAGCGAGCTTCGCCGCGGCTATCGGCTCCGCGACCGGGTGATCCGGCCGGCCCTCGTGGCCGTGGCCGCGTCCGGCAGCGACGCCGGCCCGAGTGGCGCCCAACCGGCCAGGGCTGCGGCTGGCGAGCCCGCACCTACCAACGACAACCCCATCCACTGAACCGCATACCAACAGGAGCCACCACCGTGGGAAAGATCATCGGCATCGACCTCGGCACGACCAACTCCGTCGTCGCCGTCATGGAGGGCGGAGAGCCCACCGTCATCGCCTCGGCAGAGGGCGGCCGGACCGTCCCGTCCGTCGTCGGGTTCACCAAGACCGGCGAGCGCCTCGTGGGCCAGCTGGCCAAGCGCCAGGCGGTCACCAACCCGGCCAACACCGTGTTCTCGATCAAGCGCTTCATGGGCCGCCGCTGGGACGACGCCGAGGTGAAGCGGAGCAAGGGCCTCGTGCCCTACACCGTCGAGAAGGACGCGAAGACGGACGGCGTGATGGTCAAGGTGGGCGAGGGGAAGACGTACTCGCCGCCGGAGATCAGCGCGATGATCCTCCAGAAGCTCAAGGCGGACGCTGAGGCGTACCTCAACGACAAGGTCACCGAGGCGGTCATCACCGTCCCGGCCTACTTCGACGACACCCAGCGCCAGGCCACCAAGGACGCGGGCCGGATCGCCGGCCTCGACGTGAAGCGGATCATCAACGAGCCCACGGCCTCGGCCCTCGCGTACGGCCTCGACAAGAAGCACGACGAGAAGATCGCCGTGTACGACCTGGGCGGCGGCACGTTCGACATCTCGATCCTCGAGCTCGGGGACGGGGTCTTCGAGGTCAAGGCCACCAACGGGGACACGCACCTCGGCGGCGACGACTTCGACCAGCGGGTCATCGACTGGCTGCTGGCCGAGTTCAAGAAGGACCAGGGCATCGACCTCTCGAAGGACCCCCAGGCGCTCCAGCGCCTCAAGGAGGCCGCCGAGAAGGCGAAGATCGAGCTCAGCTCGACGATGTCGACCGAGATCAACCTGCCGTACGTCACGGCGGACGCCTCGGGTCCCAAGCACCTCGTGATGACGCTGTCGCGGGCCAAGCTCGAGGACCTCGTCGGCGACCTGATCGAGAAGACGAAGGGGCCCGTGCTCGCGGCCCTCAAGGACGCGGGCCTGAAGCCGGCCGAGATCGACGAGGTGATCCTCGTCGGCGGCATGACCCGGATGCCCGCCGTCCAGGAGCTCGTCAAGAGCGTGTTCGGGAAGGAGCCGCATCGCGGCGTGAACCCGGACGAGGTCGTGGCCGTGGGGGCCGCGATCCAGGCCGGCGTGCTCGGCGGCGAGGTCAAGGACGTCCTCCTGCTGGACGTGACTCCGCTCTCGCTCGGGATCGAGACCCTGGGCGGCGTCATGACCCGGCTGATCGAGCGCAACACGACCATCCCGACCTCGAAGTCGCAGGTCTTCTCCACCGCCTCGGACAACCAGGGCCAGGTGGAAATCCACGTCCTGCAGGGCGAGCGCGACTTTGCGACGGACAACAAGACGCTCGGCCGGTTCATCCTCGACGGGATCCCGCCGGCTCCGCGGGGCGTGCCCCAGATCGAGGTCGGGTTCGACATCGATGCGAACGGCATCCTCGACGTGAAGGCCAAGGACCGCGCGACCGGCAAGGAGCAGCAGGTGCGCATCACCGCGTCCTCGATGCTCGACAAGTCGGCGGTGGACCAGATGGTCCGCGAGGCGCAGGAGCACGCCGAGGAGGATCGCCAGCGCCGCGAGGCCGTGGAGACGCGGAACCAGGCGGAGCAGCTGACGTACCAGGCGGAGAAGACGCTCAAGGACCTCGGGGACAAGGTGTCCGCCGAGGACCGCGCGGACGTGGAGACCAAGGTCTCGGCGGTTCGGGAGGCCCTCAAGGGCGACGACACCGGGGCGCTGACCGCTGCCGCCGGCACGCTCGCCGAGGCACTCTCGCGGGTCAGCACGGCTGCCTACCAGGCCGCCGCTGCCGAGGGCGATGGCGGCGGGTTCAACCCGAACGGCGGCGACGCCTTCCGGAGTGACGACGACGCTGCCGGCGCCGGGGTTGGTGCCGACGGGTCCGGCTCGGGCGCCAGTGACGGCGACGAGACGGTCGAGGGCGAGTTCAAGGAAGTCTGATCGCGGTTCACCCGCGGGAGTCACGGGCCCGCCGCCGGCGCCATGCCGGCGGCGGGCCTTGTGATTCGGAGTGGGCGCGCCGTCGGCACGGGCTAGTGGCGGGCTCGGCCCAGGCCGGTGGCTGACTTCCACCAGATTCCCCCCAACCGGGAGTTGTGCAGCGGATTTCCGGCACTTCGAC
>CAZVDO010000129.1:0-3530 GCA_964625345.1 uncultured Anaerolinea sp.
CGCGATGGCGGTCTTGCCGGTCTGCCGGTCGCCGATGATGAGCTCGCGCTGGCCGCGGCCGATCGGGATGAGGGCATCGATGGCCTTGATGCCCGTCTGGACCGGGGTGTCGACGCCCTGGCGGACGATGACGCCGGGGGCGATGCGCTCGACGGGGCGGTTCGTGCTGGACTCGATCGGGCCCTTGTCGTCGAGCGGCCGCCCGAGCGGATCCACCACGCGGCCGAGGAGGCCCTGGCCGACGGGCACCTCGACGACCCGGCCGGTCGTCTTGACGGTGTCGCCTTCCTTGATCGCGCGGGCGTCGCCGAGGATCACGGCGCCGACCGTCTCCTCCTCGAGGTTGAGGGCCATGCCGCGCACGCCGTTCGGGAACTCGAGGAGCTCCGAGCTCAGGGCGCCGGCGAGGCCGTACACCTGGGCGATGCCGTCACCGACCTCGACCACCGTGCCGACGCTGCGCGTCTCGGCGCCCTGGTCGAAGTCGTCGATCGCCGACTTGATGATGCTGATGATTTCGTCCGAGCGAATGGCCATCGGTTCTCCATGGGTTCGGGCGCGCGGCCCGCTGGTTCCCGCCGGGGCGGGCGTTGGGCCTTAGCGCGAGCCCGCCACGAGGTCCTCGCGGAGCCGCTCCAGGCGGCCCCGGACGCTCGCATCGAGCAGTTGATCGCCGACGCGGACGGTGAGCCCGCCGATCAGCGATGGATCGATCGTGGTGCGCAGGATCACGCCCGAGCCGGTCATGGCCCGGACGCGCTCGCTGACCGCCTCGGTCTCGGCGTCGGTGAGGGCCGACGCGCTCGTCACGAGCGCCTCGACCACCCCGTTGCGCCGGTTGAGGAGTCGCGTGAATTCGGCCGCGACCGTGGGCAGCGTGCCGAACCGGCCGCGCTGCGTGAGCAGGCGAGCGAGGTTCAGGATGCCGAGCGGGACGCGACCCTCGAGCAGCTCCGCGGTCACGGCCTGGCGCTGCGCGTGCGGAATCGACGGGTTGTCGACGACCTTGAGCACGCCCGGATCGCGCGCGAACGTCGCGGCGAGGTCCAGGCCCGCGGCCCACGCATCCAGGGCGTCGTCACGCGTGGCCAGCTCGAAGGCGGCCTCCGCGTAGCGGCGCCCGGCGGTCGTCGGTCGGGCCATCAGTTGCGGGCATCCCCCGCCGAGCTGGCGAGGAATTCCTCGACGAGCCGGCGCTGGCGGGCATCGGTCATCGTCTCGCCGACGACCTTGCCGGCCGCCGCGAGCGCGAGGTCGGCGACCTCGGCCCGAAGGTCCGCGAGGGCGCGCTGCTTCTCCGCCTCGATCTCCGAGGCGGCACGCACGCGCATCCGCTCCAGCTCCTCGCGGGTGGAGGCGATGTCGGCGTCCCGGGTCTCCTGGGCGACCTTTTGGGCGCGCGCCAGGATCTCGTTGGCCTCGCGACGTGCCTCGGTCAGGGCGGCGAGCCGCTCCTGCTCCGCGCTGTCGCGATCGTTGCGTGCCTGCTCAGCGTCCCGCAGCCCCTGTTCGATCCGCTCCCGGCGCGCGGCCAGCATCGAGCTGACGGACTTGCCGAAGGCGAAGTACAGGATGGTCGCGAAGACGATGAAGTTGAGCGACGCGACGATGATCCAGAAGAAGTTGATCGCCAGGCCACCGCCGCCCTCGGCCTCGGCCGCCAGGGCAGCACCAACCGCGGTCGGCAGGCCGACGACGCTGTACAGCTCCATGCGGTCGGTCTCGCGGCCGGCTAGAGGACGATGGCGAGGATCGCAACCACGATCGCGAGCACGCCGAGGCCTTCGGCGAACGCGGCGCCGAGGATGAACTGGGCGCGGATCGACGGGGTCGCGTCGGGGTTGCGCCCGATCGCCGAGGCGGCCAGACCGGTCAGGATCCCGATGCCGATGCCAGGACCGATGACCCCCAGGGCCGCAAGGCCTGCGCCGATGTGCTCCATTTGTTCCCTCCTGCTGGCCCCGGGAACGTCCCGTGGCTCACATGGTGTCCGATTGGTGGATGCCGGTCCCGTTCGCCGGGCCGGTGCCGTCAGTGTCCCGCGGGCTGCATGCTCGCGATGGGTGGCCCCTCGAGGCCCTGCGGATCGTCCGCGAACGCCGGTGCGTCATGGGCCTCGTCGCCGTGGCTCTCCACGGCAATGATCGTGTACATGAGCATGAGCGTCGAGAAGATCAGGGCCTGGACGAAGTTGAGGAGGCCCTCCAGCAGCAGCATGGCCGCCGGCAGGACCGCGATCGTCAGCGCCGTGATGACCCCCAGCGCCACCTCGCCGCCGAAGATGTTGCCGAAGAGTCGCATCGCCAGCGTGACGGGCTTGATGAACTCGAGGAGGAACTCGATCAACCCCACGAAGAGGTCGATCGCCCCGCTCGCGATGCCGTGCTTGAAGCCGCTGAAGACGAAGAACTTGCCGAGGTAGCCGCGGATGCCCAGGGCCTGGAACCCTCGGAAGTGGAAGTAGAAGAAGACCACCAGGGCCAGCCCGATGGTGACGTTCACGTCGCTCGTCGGGGCGCGGAGCGCCTCGATCTTGCCGAAGAACGGGAGCAGGCCGCTCCAGTTGGAGAAGAGGATCAGCAGGAAGAAGGCCGCGAACAGCGGGATGTGCTTGCGCGCGCCCGGCCCGCCGAGCGAGAGGGCCCAGTTCTCGAGGGATTCCCAGGCGAACTCCACCGCGTTCTGGACGCGGCCCGGGACCATGGTCATGCCCCGCACCGAGAGGAAGGCCACGATCAGGATCGCGGCCATCACGAACCACATCGTGAACAGGGGCGCGGAGATGCTCGGGTGGAAGAAGAGGATCGCGCCGTCGGCGATGGGATCGCTCGGAGCCAGGTCGAACACCACGTGGGGCGCCGGGAACTCGAGGTTGGCGTTGATGAGGTCGCCGATCCCGGCGACGGGCTTGCCGGGCTCCCCGATCGGGAACGGCGGGACGAAGATCGCGGCCAGGATGTCCAGCCCGATGATGCCGGCGATGCCGGCCAGGATCAGGTTCCGCCTGGACCGTGGCGCGGGCGGGGCGACCTCGTCGGCCGTCCGTTCGTTCGTCAAGACTCGCTCCACACGTTGGAGCGCGACATCCGTCGCGCTCGTCGAGGTTTCACGTCACGCCCGGGGGCGCTCAGGTCGTGTCGTCGATGCCGGCGAGGAACCGGCTGATCAACAGCCACACCCCTCGCGCTCCCACTCCCATCCCCGCAAAGAGGCCGACGAGGATGAAGACGGGCGTGGTCTCCACCTGCTTGTCGACCCAGTATCCGAGGCCAACGCCCGCCAGGGTCGTCACGAGAAGGACGAACCCGATCTCGGTGAAGAGGGCGAGGTAGGCCGCACCGCGGCCCGGCTCGATCATGTACGCCCTGGCAAAGCGGGCGGAGTATAGCAGAGGGTCCCGTCCGGCCGCCATCGAGCGGGTCCGAGCGGGGGTCGATTCGGCACGGCCAACGCTGCCCTGGCGGCCATCGTCACGGCCCCTGGTCTCCGTCGCGAGGCGGCGTCGGCCGCCGTCAAGGCCCGGGCGGCGG
>CAZVDO010000130.1:0-3496 GCA_964625345.1 uncultured Anaerolinea sp.
GGTCGCCCCCGAGGCCGATCCGGTCCGGGCCGTGATGGCCCTGGTCTCCTGCCACTTCGTGCGTGGTGATCGGGCAGCGCCGACGGTGCTGCACCTTGTGGTCCCCGGGCCGCAGCCCGCGCTCATCGCGCTCCTGCGCATGGGCTTCCGGATCACGGACCACGATACGTTCTGCGCGACCCGACCCGACCTGGTGGACCCGATTCGAACCGTCATCGATCCCAGCTTCGCCTGAGGGCCCGTCTGTCTCGGGGCGCCGGGACGAGGGCGCCGGCGCCGGAGCAGGCGTGGCGGGCGCGCGGAGAGCGAGCCGGCGCCGACCGGAGCGCCCCGGCGGTCAGTCGCGGCCCGTCGCCCGGTCCGATCGGCTGAAGTCGAGCAGTGCGGCGCGGCACTCGGCGTCGAGTCGCTGGGCCTGCCGGACGATCCACGGGTCCACCCGGCTCGAATCCTCGACCGTCAGGGTAGCCCCGGCAGGGCCGTCGTCGAGCACGATGCCGTGCGTGCTCCGGTAGTCCGCGGCCCAGTTCGCAGCGAGCTGAAGCAAGGCGTCCGCGACGACGCGTTCGCTGAACAACCAATCCAGGTGCGTGGCGTTGAGGTGGTCCGTGATCGCCGTGAGGGGCACGGCCGACCCGCGCGGCAGGCGCGCCACGAGTGCGACGATCCGCAGCGCCGCGAACGCGTCGCCGGACTGGGCGACGATCGGAGGAGCCGGGTGATCGGCGGGCATCCCGACCGGGGCCGGGCGCATGCCCTCGATGGCTGGCCGCGCGAGCGATTCGGTCACCCGTCGACCTAGAGCAGCTCGCCGTGGGCCGAGGCTGTCGGCTCGCCCTCCCGCGGGCGCGGCTCCGTGCCTGCCGGGAGGTCCCCACCGGCAGCGGCCGGTGACCCCGCCTCGAGCACGCGGAGCGGCGCCCCGGCCGTGCCCTCGATGGCGCCGACCCCGAACGGCACCCACTTGCTCGGATCCTGGAGGCGATGCGCCTCCGTGTTGCCGCGCGTGTGGACCTCGGAGAACCCCTTGGGCTCGATCCACATCCGCTCGCCCTCGAGCAGGCCCAGCACGCCGGACTGTCCGGGCTCCGGGCGCTCGTGCTGGCAGTACGCGCAGGCCCGCGAATCGTGCTTCTGGTAGGTCTCGGGCTCCTCGTAGGTGGTGATGTAGCCCTCGTAGTTCCGGAGCACGACCTTGTGGTCCGAGTAGCTGATCAGGTAGTTCGGCATGACCGGGATCTTGCCGCCGCCGCCGGGCGCGTCGATGACGTAGGTCGGGACCGCGTAGCCCGAGGTGTGCCCGCGCAGGCCCTCCATGATCTCGAGACCCTTGCCCACCGGCGTCCGGAAGTGGCCCGACCCCTCGACGAGGTCGCACTGGTACAGGTAGTACGGCCTGATCCGATTCTCGACGAGCTTGTGGACCAGCGAGCGCTGGATGTGCACGCAGTCGTTGACGCCGGCGAGCAGGACGCTCTGGTTGCCGACCGGAAGCCCCGCCTTGGTGAGCTTGTCCACGGCCCGTGAGACCTCGGGCGTGATCTCGTTCGGGTGATTGAAGTGGAGGTTGATCCAGAGCGGGTGGTACTGCTCGAGCATCGCGCACAGCTCGTCGTCGATGCGCTGGGGCAGGAACACTGGCACGCGGCTGCCGATCCGGATGATCTCGATGTGCGGGATCTCGCGCAGGCCTCGGAGGATCGATTCGAACAGCTTCGGGGCGAGCGTCAGCCCGTCGCCGCCGCTGATGAGGACGTCGCGGACCTGGGGCGTGCGGCGGAGGTACTCGAGCTGGGCCTCGTGGTCCTTGCGATTGAAGTTCTGGGTCGGGTCGCCCACGATCCGCGAGCGGGTGCAGTAGCGGCAGTAGCTCGCGCACTGCGTGGTCACGAGCATCAGGACGCGATCGGGGTAGCGATGGACCAGCCCCGGGACCGGCGAGTGGCGGTCCTCGGCGAGCGAGTCCTCCATCATCGCGGTGAAGGCCTCGTGCTCCCGCCCGACCGGGATCACCTGCCGGCGAATCGGGTCGTTGGGATCGTCCGGGTCGATGAGGCTGATGAAGTACGGCGTGATGTCCACGCGGAACTTGTCGGTCGCCGAGAGGCCCTCGCGCTCCTCGTCGGTCAGGTTGAGGATCGCCCCGACCTCCTCGACCGTGTTCACGCGGTGGGAGAGCTGCCAGCGCCAGTCGTTCCACTGCTCGTCGGGAACGTCGGCGTAGATCGGGGCGCGACGGCTCACCGCGGGACGACCGTCGGGACCGAGCGCCTTGGCCGGGTCGCGCTGGTTCACGAACGGCCCCGGCGCAGCGAGCGCCGCCTGGTGGGCAACGGCGGCCTTGATCTCCTGGGCGTCCACGCGATTCGACCTCCGGTATCGGGCCCGCATCCACGGCTGCGCAGGCTCGAGGACGCATAAAGTCTATGCAGGCTGGATAGGCCCGGATGATAGCGAGAAGGTCCCGGTCGGTCCAGCCGTACGCTTCGCCGGGCGCGGCTCGTCGTGGGCGGCACGTGCCCTACCATCGCGCCATGCCGGACTTGCCCGAACACGTCGCCGCCAATCGCGAGGCCTGGGATCGCTACGCCGCCGAGTACGTGGCGTCGGGCGAACGGGCGTGGGCCAGCGCCGAGCCGTCGTGGGGGCTGTGGGGCGTACCCGAGGCCGAGCTCCGGCTGCTGCCCGATGACCTCGAGGGCAAGGATGCCGTGGAGCTCGGCTGCGGCACGGCGTACGTGTCGGCGTGGCTTGCCCGCCGCGGCGCCCGTCCGGTGGGCATCGATAACTCGCCCAGGCAGCTGGAGACGGCCGAGCGGCTCCAGCGCGAACACGGGATCAGCTTTCCGCTCCACCTCGGCAACGCCGAGGCGACGCCGTTCGAGGACGCCAGCTTCGATTTCGCGATCTCCGAGTACGGCGCGGCCCTGTGGGCCGATCCGTACGCCTGGATCCCGGAGGCCGCCCGCATCCTGCGGCCCGGCGGCCAGCTCGTCTTCTACACGAACGGCGTGATCCTCCAGCTGTGCGTCGAGGAGCACGAGGCCGACGATCCGGCCAAGAACGTCCTGCGCCGGCCGCTCTTCGGCATGCACCGAGTCAGCTGGCCGGACGACACGTCGGTGGAGTTCCACCTGCCCCACGGCGAGTGGATCCGCCTCCTGCGGGAGCACGGGTTCGAGATCGAGCGGCTCGTCGAGGTCCGCGCCCCCGCCGATGCGGTGGATTCGGGGCGCTACACGTTCGTCACCGCGGAGTGGGCGCGGCAATGGCCGGCCGAGGAGGCCTGGGTGGTGCGGAAGCGCGGTTGAGCACCGGACCGGGCCGGGTTCCTGACAGATTCCCAGCACACGGGAGCTCGTCAAGGCCCCGCGGGCCAGGTCCCATCGGCTGAGCGTGAGGCCGAACCGCGCGGCGGTCATTTCCCAAGGTCCGTGAGGATCTGACCGGAACTCCATGACGAACGCTCACGTGACGGGAATCTGGCAGCTCTGCG
>CAZVDO010000131.1:0-3477 GCA_964625345.1 uncultured Anaerolinea sp.
TGGCGGCTCGGGAGGAGGAGCGGCGCCGGATCCGCCGGGACCTCCACGATGGGCTGGGCCCGACGCTGGCCGCGATCGGGCTCCGGGCAGAGCTCGCCGCCGACCTCCTCTCGGCCGACGCGGCGGGAGCCGGTCGGGTCCTCGAGCAGCTCCGAGGGGAGGTGGCCGGCGCCCTTGTCGACATCCGGCGGCTCGTGGACGACCTTCGCCCCCCGGCGCTCGACGAGCTCGGCCTCGTGGGTGCGCTTCGCGCCCAGGCGGATCGACTCGGGCCCGTGCCTGCGTTCGAGGTGGTCGAGGGCGGGCCATTGCCGGACCTGCCTGCCGCGATCGAGGTGGCCGCGTACCGGATCGCGGTCGAGGCGATGACGAACGCGACCCGCCATGCCGAGGCTCGTGCGTGCCGGGTCCTGGTCCAGATCGACGCCGCGGACGGCGCCCTGACCCTCGAGGTCATCGACGACGGCCGTGGCCTGCCGACACGCGTGCGACCTGGCATCGGGCTCGCGTCCATGCGGGAGCGCGCCGCGGAAGTCGGCGGAACGTGCCTCGTCGGGCCGAATCCGGGGGGTGGGACGCGGGTCGAGGCGCGCCTGCCGCGGTCGGAACCGGCCGGTTCGTCCGCCGCGGGCGACGACCGCTAGCATGCCGGGCGTGCAGGATCCCGACGCCGAACCCATCCGCGTGCTCGTGGCGGACGATCACGAGGCGTTCCGCGACGGCCTGGCCGCGCTCATCGGGTCGGTCCAGGGCCTGGCCGTGGCCGGAGCGGCCGACAGCGGTGAGGCCGCGGTCGCCGGCGCGCTCGCCCTGCAGCCCGACGTCGTGGTGATGGATCTCAACATGCCCGGGGTCGACGGCATCGAGGCGACGCGACGGATCGTGGCCACGAGTCCGCATGTCGCCGTGCTGGTCCTCTCGATGTACGAGGACGACGACCAGGTCTTCGGAGCACTCCAGGCCGGCGCCCGCGGCTACCTCCTCAAGGGGGCGGACCGCGCCGAGCTCATCCGGGCCATCCGGAGCGTGGCGGCGGGGGAGGCGATCTTCGGGCCGGGCGTTGCCCGCCGACTCATGGCCTACTTCGCGGCGCGCCCGGCCCTGGCGCCGACGGTGTTTCCGGACCTGACCGATCGGGAGCGCGAAGTGCTCGACCTCATCGCGCGCGGCCTCGGCAATGCCGAGATCGCCGCTCGACTCGGCCTGTCACCGAAGACGGTGCGCAACCACATCTCGAACATCTTCAGCAAGCTCCAGGTCGCCGGGCGGGCGCAGGCGATCGTCCTCGCGCGCGAGGCCGGTCTCGGGGGGACGCGCCAGGCGGGCGCCTGACGGGCGCCCGACCCCAGGGTGTCGCCCGCGATTGCCCGGGTCGATCGTGACGCCGGTCCCATGACGGCGGGACAGCGCATCGCCTACACCGGAGTCGGTCGGGCGGCGGACACGCCCGCGAACCGGAGGAGCGCCGTGGAGTTGAGCCAAACCGAGCGATCGGTGTTGCGTGCCGCGGTGAGGCTCGCACCGGTCAGCGCGGGTGTCGCGGCGCTGGGCATCGTCTTCATCACGATCATGTTCGGCGCGTTCGCGACGAACGCCCGGCCAACCGCCCTGGCCTTCGGATGGCTGAACGACCTGATGGTCCTCGTCTCGTACCTGCTGGCCGTGCCCCTGGTCCTGGCGCTCCACGTCGTGTTCCGGCACCGCGGCGTCGCCACGGGCCCAGGCGGGTTCGCTCTCGCCACCGTAGCCGTGGTGGCCCTCGCGGCCGTCGTCGTCCTCCAGGGATTGCTGGTCGCCGGCCGGATCGCGTTCGAGGACGAGGTCGTCCCCGCGTCCGTGGCAATCCTCGCGTTCGGTGCGTGGCTGGTGATCGCCGGCTGGCTCGCGAGCCGCGCCGGGATCGTGACCCGCGGAGCGCGGATGGGCCTGGTGGGCGCGAGCTATCTCGGATACCCGCTGTGGGCGGTGTGGGCCGGCCGCACCCTCCGATCGATCGCCGATCTCGACGCGCCCGCGCCGGGACGCGTCGCCATGCACGGGAGTCGTTGACCATGATCACGTCGCTCGCACGGCGCGCGCACCCGGCACTCGCCTGGTTGTTCGTCGTCGCCGTGGTCGCCCAGGTGTTCTTCGCGGGACTCGGGATCTTTGCCGCGGGGTTCGGGTTCGGCCTGCACGTCGAGTTCGGGTACACCGCGATCGGGCTGCTCGCCCTGGCGGTCCTGCTCGCCGCCCTCGCGGCGCGGCTGCCCGGCCGGGAGATCGGGCTGAGCCTCCTGCTGCTGATCCTGTATGTCGTCCAGACCATGCTGCCGACCCTCCGGGCATCGCTGCCCGTGGTCGCGGCGCTCCATCCCGTCAACGCGCTGGCGCTGCTCGCGCTCGGCGTCCTGATCGCCCGCCGGACACCCCGGGTCGGGTAGGCTCGGCCCAGGAGGTAGGCGATGTCCCTGTACGGCTGGCTTGTCTTCGTTCACGTGATCTCGGCCCTGGTGTTCATCCTGGGGCATGGGGTGTCGGCATTCGTCGTCTTCCGCGTGCGCGGGGAGTCCGACCGGGCCAGGCTGGCGGCCCTGCTCGACCTGTCGGCCCAATCGCTGACGGTGGCGGGCATCGGGCTCCTGGTGGCACTGGTGTCGGGGATCGTGGCTGCCATCAATGGCGACCACTTCGCCCACTTCTGGCCGTGGGCCAGCATCATCGTCCTCGTGGTCGTGGGCGGCCTCATGACGCCGGTCGCGGCCATCCCGCTGGCCCACGTCCGACGCGGCATCGGCCAGCCGCTCGCGGCCGATCGCAAGCAGGGCGTCACGCCGGACCCCGTGAGCGATGACGAACTGGCGGCGCTCAGGGCCAGGGTGCGGCCCGAGCTGACTGCCGCCATCGGCCTCGGCGGCCTGGCGCTGCTCGTCTGGATGATGGAGGCGAAGCCCTTCTAGGGCGCCTTGCGCGTTGGCGCCGGGCGGCCGGTTGGCTCGACCGCCGGGCGCACTGCGCTCGATTCGACCGGCGCCCTGAGCCGACTGCCCGGGCTCCCGTCGCCCGACTAGACTCCGGGCATGCGCATCGCCCACGTCCGCGAGCGGCACGCTCCCGCCGGTACGCCGTGGCGACTGGCCGCGGGCCTCGGCGCCGGTTCGGAAGTTGCGCCAGTCGGGCCCGGTTCGGGCGCCGGGACCGAACCCCTCCGCTGGCTCGATCTCGAGGTCGCCCGGCGCCGTGCCGTCGCGGCCCGGCCGGATCGCGCCCACGATGCGGTCCTGTTCCGCCAGCCCGTCACGACCCTGGACGAGCACCTCGGCCGCGGCCTCCGGGTCGAAGCGCTCGCCGAGCTCCTGGAGGACTTCGTGCCGCGTTCCGCTGACGACGATGCGGTCCTCGATGCGTCGGATCTTGCGTTCGGCCCACCGATCCTCCGGCCCCCCGCGTTCCGCGACTTCTACGCGTTCGAGCAGCACGTCGCGACGATGTGGCAGC
>CAZVDO010000132.1:0-3442 GCA_964625345.1 uncultured Anaerolinea sp.
GCGTGGACGGACTGTGGACGAGGCCCCCGGAATCGGCCCACGATCGCGAAATCTCGTGGATAAGCCCCTTCCTCGACCCTGGGGCGCCCGGCTATTGTTGGTCTTGCCCGAAGGGGCCCCAAACGAACGACGCTTCGACCGGTGCTTGCACAGGTCCCGCCCCGGAGCAATCTGGTGGCGGATGGAGCGACGAGCGGGAGGCGGTTCCTTCGGGCGTTTCGTTGTGCCCGGGACTCGCTAGGATCGAGCCATGCCGTTCCACGAGCGCCGCGATCCCGAGCTCGAGCCCGCCGCGATCCGCGCGGCGTCGGCCCGGATCCACCCCGCGTTCACCGGCACGCCCCAGTACGTGCACGAGGGCCTCTCGGCGACGGCGGGGCGCGACGTCATCGTGAAGGTCGAGTGCATCAACCCGATCCGCGCGTTCAAGGGCCGGGGCACGTGGCTCGCGGTGGCCGCCCTGGCGGGGGAGGGGAGGGTCGGACCCGACCGCCCGATCGTGGCGGCGTCGACCGGTAATTTCGGCCAGGGCGTCGCCTACGCGGCGCGTGCGCACGGCGTCCCGGCCGTGATCTTCGCCGACGAACACGCGAATCCGGTCAAGCTGGAGCGGATCCGGGCCTTCGGCGCCACGGTGATCCAGCAGGGGAGGGACTTCGACGCCGCGCGGGAGGCGAGCCAGGCGCACGCGGAGGCGACGGGCGGCCATCTCCTCGTCGATGGCGCCGACCCCCGGGTCGCGGCGGGTGCCGCCACGATGGCCCTCGAGGTCACCGACGGCGTGGCGCGCGGCGATCTCCCGCAGCCGTCGGTCGCCTACGTGCCCCTCGGCAACGGCGCCCTCATCGTCGGCGTGGGCGCGTGGCTGCGACACGCGGCGCCGGCCTGCCGGATCGTCGGCATCGTGGCGGAGGGTGCGCCGTCCATGGCCCTGTCCTGGGAGGCCGGGCACGTCATCGAGACCGACGAGGCCGCGACCTACGCGGAGGGCATTGCCTGCCGCGTCCCGGTTCCGGAGGCCCTGGACATGATGGTCGGCCGGGTCGACGCCATCGTGCGCGTCTCGGATTCGGCGATGCGGGCGGCCCAGCGCGAGCTCACGACGGCGATCGGCGTCACCGTCGAGGGCGCGGCGGCGGCCTCCCTGGCCGGCCTGCTGGCCGATTCCGGCGACGTCGGGCCGGCCCTCGTCATCGTCACCGGGAGCAACGTCGCGTCATGACGGGCTCCGTGGCCGAGCGCCGGCCGTGGGCGGTCCTCCTCGGCACGATCGCGATCGTCGTCGTCGCGGTGGGGCTGCTCGGCTGGCTGACGACCGATCCTGGAGCCCGCTCGAGCCTCGAGGCGGCCCTTCGGTCGCCCGTCGGGCTGGCGGTCCTGTTCGGGCTGGCCGCGCTGTCGAGCGCGACGCTCATCCTGCCGGCACCGGCCCTGGCCCTGACGGCCCTCGCGGGCGCGGCCGGCAACCCGCTCGTCGTGGGCGTCGTCGCCGGGCTCGGGCAGGCGGTGGGGGAGCTGACCGGGTATCTCGCGGGACGGAGCGGCAAGGCGCTCCTGCCGGCCACGCCCCAGGCGACCCGCCTCGGTGAGCTCGTCCGGCGGCACGGGGCGATCGTCATCTTCGTGCTGGCGGTCATCCCGAACCCGCTGTTCGACCTGGCCGGAATCGCGGCCGGCGCGGCCGGCATGCCGATTCCCCGCTACCTCGCCGCGGCAGCCGCCGGCAAGGTCCTGAAGAACGTCATCGTGGCCGTCGGCGCCGGCTCGATCGGCGACCTGTTTGCGATGGCCTGACGCGGCGGGCTTTCCCGGTCGACGACGTCGGACGAAGCCTGCGTGGAGTCCGCACCGCTGACTGCAGGCTCACCTCGAACGGCGTCAGCCCTGGCGCCCTCGTGGCAGCCGCGCTGCGCGAGCATCGTGGGAGGTCACCTGGTCCAGCTCGGCCCGCAGGGCGCCGAGCTCCTCGACGGCGAGGAGGTCCTTCGCGCGGCCGGCGGCGCGCTTCATCCGGATGAGGTCGTCGATCGAGGCGACGAGAACGCGCTGACCGAACACGTCGATGGCCTCCGCGGTGCGGGCGAGGTCGTCGAAGCCGGCGGTTCCGGCTGGCGTGCCCAGGAGGTCGAGCCAGCCGACGTCGGTCGTGAGCGTGAACGCGTCGCCGTTTCGGAGCGTGTGCGCGTCCAGCCGGAAGGGCAGCCCGGGCTCGACGTCGCGGAGTTCCGCGTGGGCCTGGCGCAGCGCTGCCGACAGGCGTGCCAGGTTCTCGTCGTCGCGGGCGTAGCAGATATCGACATCCTGGGTGACAAGCGGAGCTCCGTGCGTGATTGCGGCGAGGCCGCCGATCAGCACCCAGCGCACTCGGTGACGGCCGAGCAGCCCGATGACGGCCTCGGGGTCAAACTCGGTGCGTCTGGCCACGCACGGCCTCCAGGTATGCCCGAAGGTTCTCGGCGGCCTCGGTTGCTGCCCGAATTCGCTCCTCGGGTGAGCGCAGGAGCGCCGACCGGATGAGGGTGCGGTCCACGCCGGCACCGGCGATCGGCACGACCTCGAGCGTGAAGCCCGCTGCTTCCAGCAGCGTGACAACCGAGTCAACTCGAGGCGTGACGGCTCCGCGCTCGATCCGCGCAACGGCGGGCTGCGGGACACCCGCCTTGGCGGCCAGCGCTCGCTGCGTGAGCCCCGCTCGTCGCCGGGCGTACCGAACCGCGCGTGCTGCGTTCATGCAGGCAAGATAACACACGTGATATCACTTGCCGGGGTCGATCTTGGGGCGATGGCGTCCAGGAAGGGGGCGGCGGCCGGACGGGCGTCGGTTGACTAAGTCGGACTAACCGCGTACGGTCCGGCCATGACCGACACCGTCAACATCCACGATGCCAAGACCCACCTCTCGCGCCTGGTCGAGCGGGCCGAGGCCGGGGAGGAGATCGTCATCGCGCGCGGCGGCCGGCCAGTCGCGAGGCTCGTACCGCTCGGTCGCCGGACCAAGCCGCGCGAGCTCGGCGGTCTGCGAGGCAGGATCTGGTTGGCGCCGGACTGGGACTCGCCGGAGCTGAATGCCGACATCGCCCGCGAATTTGAGGCGTGATCCTGCTGCTGGACGCGCACGTCGTCCTGTGGGCCGTCTCAGAGCCCGAGACGCTCGCGCCATCGGCTCGAAGCGCCATCGAGAGCCCCGCCAACGATGTCGTCGTCTCCGCCGGCACCATCTGGGAGCTCGAGATCAAACGAGCCCTCGGGAAGCTTCGAATCGACGTGGACCTGATCCAGGAGCTGGAACGGGTGGACTTCGCCATCCTGCCGATCACGGCCGCGGATGCGATCAGCGCAGCGCGCCTCACGGTGCACCACCGGGACCCGTTCGATCGGATGCTCGTTGCGCAGGCCGCCCGGCTCGGCGCCGTCGTCGTCACGCGCGACTCGGCGTTCAGCC
>CAZVDO010000133.1:0-3441 GCA_964625345.1 uncultured Anaerolinea sp.
CCCGAAGGCCGCGCCCGTCGAGAGCAGGTTGAGCAGGATCGCCTTGATCGGGATGACGATCGAGTGGAAGGCGATGAGCATGAGCAGGAACGACAGCCCCAGCACGAAGGCGAAGATCCGGCCCGTGCCGTCCACGTAGACCTGGACCACGTCGAGGGCCACCGCGGCCTGGCCGGCCACGTACACGTCGACGTCCTCGAGGCCGCCGAAGATCGCCGGCCGGAGTTCCGTGCGAACCGTGCGCACCGCCTCGCGATTGGCCTCGTCGTTGCGCCCGCCGGCCATCGTGAACGAGATCATCGCCCGGGTCCCGTCGGCCGATGTGCGCTCGCGGGCCGGGCCGCTGAGCTCGGGCACGTCGAGCGCCTCGACCTTCAATCGCTCGATCGCCGCCGCCACGTCCGCGCGATCGGCGTGGGTCACGACCACGTCGAGCCGGAGGTCCGTCCCCTGCGGCCACTTCTCGTTGAGGAGCTTGATCCCGGCCACGCCGTCGATCGATGACGGGAACCCGGTGATGTCGGTCAGGCCCGTGCGCAGGTGGAGCACGGGGAGCGCCAGGCCGACGAGCAGCAGCCCCGAGGCGAGCAGCATCACCACGGGCCGGGCCATGACGCCGGTCACGAGGCGGGCCCACAGGCCGCTGCCCTCCGGCCGCGCCGCGCGGCGATCCAGCCACCCGATCGCCCGCTCGCCCCACCGTCGAACAGGCGGGACCGGCAGGCGACGGGCGAGGCGCGGGAGCCAGGTCGCGGGCCGCCCGAGGTTGATCCGGTCGCCGACGATCGCGAGGGTCGCCGGCAGGAACGTGAGGCTGCCGATCACCGACACCAGGACCACCCCGATCGTCCCGACGGCCATCGAGGTGAAGAGGTTGATGCCGAGGGTCAGGAGGCCGGCGAGCGAGATCATGACCGCGAGGCCCGAGAAGAAGACTGCGCGGCCGGCCGTGCTGCTCGCGACCTCGATTGCCGTCGCGATCGGCCGGCCGTGCCGCCGCTCGGTGCGGAACCGGGTGACCATGAAGAGGGTGTAGTCGACGGCCACGGCGAGCCCGATGAGCACGATCAGCTGGGTCGCGTTCGGGCTCACCGCGCCGACGACCTGGCTGTACAGCCCGATGATCCCGAACGCGGCCAGGAGCGCGGTGACGGCCAGGACGAGGGGCACGATCGCGGCGACGATCGCCCCGAACGCGAGGAGCAGGATCGCGAAGGTCAGCGGCAGCGTGATCTTGAGCGAGTTGTCGAGGTCGCCGGTGATCAGCTCGTTGATGTCCTCGTTGATGAGCGTGTTGCTCACGACGTGGATCTCGGCGTCCGGAAGGGCCGCGCGCGCCGCGTCGACGATCGCCGGCACCGGCTCGAGGAGCTGCTCCACCTGGGCGCGCTCGCCCGGGATCGTGCCCACGACCTGGACGGTGGTGCCGTCCGCCGAGACGAGGCCCGTCTCGGGCGGCACGAGGAACGGGTCCACCACCTGGTCGAAGACGGGCGTCGAGACCCCGTCGAGCGGTGCCGTGGCAGCGCTCAGGTCGGCGACGAAGGCGCCGATCGCGGTCCGGAACGCGGGATCGCTCGCCGCGTCCGGCCCGCCGTTGATGACGACGAGGAATCGCTCCGAGGCGGGCTCGGGCGTGCTCCCCTCGTTGAAGACGTCGTACGCCTCCTGGGCCTCGAGCTTGGGTCCCGTGGGGTCTCCGTTGGCATCGAGCGCGTTGATGCCGCCGGCGGCGAGGCTGCCCACGAACAGCCCGATCGTGACCACGAACCACAGCCCGAAGACCGGCCAGCGGTGGCGGGCGCTCCACATCGCGACGCGGACCGTCCATGGCTCGCCGCCCCCCGCGCGCGAGCCGGCAGGCGCGTGCGCGGCGTCTGCGTCGGAGGAGGCGGGCGGGGACGCGGGCGATGTCATGCGGGGACGACTCCACTGGCGGGCGGGCCGCCAAGGATACCGGGTCCCGGGTGGCGGTCCGGCCAGACGCCCGACGCCCGGACTCGCGACCGAACGCGCCTCCTCAGCCCGACGCGTCGCCGATCCGCTGCAGGAAGGTCAGGGCGAGCGTCGTCCGGCAGCCGAGGACCAGCTCCGCCGCCGAGGGCAGGTACGACGGTGGTGGCGCGACGAGCGTGCACGTCGAGGCGACCGGATCGTCGAAGTGGCCGAGAACCGACCAGCGCGCCGCCTCCTCGGCCGGCAGGGCGCCGAACTGCGGGTCCACGGCGAGGAAGATCCCGCACGAGCCGCAGGCGTCCCCGCTCAACAGGCCGCAGCGTGGCGTGAGCCAGGCCGGCGCGACGATCGGGCCCTCGAACGACGCACCCTGGCAGTACACGTTCGCCTCGATCTGGAACGAGACGTCGCTCCCCCCGAAGCAGTGGAGCAGCACGACATCGGGGATGACGCCGAGGCGCAGCGTGTCGTCGGGCAGCCGGGGGCACGCGGTCTGGGCGATGTCGTCGATCGTGGCGGCCCCCACCGGCGTGGTGGCGCGAACCCACCCGAGCGGGCCCAGGAGGTCCCCCTCGGGACCCGCCAGGACCGGGTACCAGTCGATTCCTGCGACCCGCGTGGCGCCCGCGACGATGAAGACCGAATCGCCGCGCTTGAGCACGAGGTCCGCGACCACCGGCGGGGCCTGGTCGGATGGCGCGGTCCGGATCGCGACCCCGTCGGCCGTCACCTCGGCAATGGCGTCGGGCACGAGGCCGCGCGGCGGCGTGAGCTCGGCGAGGACGTCCACGCAGCCGTCCACGGTCCCGAGCTGCCACGCGCTGCGGGGACCGGCCACCCACGCCGCACGCAGGACGGCACGACCCTCACGGATCACGGCGGATCGGGATCCCTCGACCGCGATCGAATCGGTCCAATGCACGGCGCGAAGGCTCCGGGTCGCGGTCGCGATCGCGACGGGATCCGCGGACGCATCGTTCGGCGTCGCGTCGATCCCCACGCCGCCCGTGGGGCCGGAGCAGTCGAGTCCGGGCACCCCCGACTGGGTTGGGGCGTAGCCGGCGGCCACGCCCGCGGTCGGGGTCGGCGTGGCAAGCGTCGTGGGCGACCCGACCGGCGTCGGGACGGGGCTGACGGTCGGCGCGGCGCTTCCGCTCGGGTCGGCGCTGCCAGTGACGGGCGGCGCGGTCGGCGGGATCGGCGTCGTGCAGCCGGCGATGAAGACCAGGACGGCGGCCACCAACGGAGCCACTCGGCGGGCGCGGTCGAGCGCCATGTCCCGGTGCGGCGCCCTGTTGTTCGCGTGCCCGGTCATGACGCGGCGCGGCGGAACAGCCGCCAGGCCAGGATGCCGACCATCGCCTGCCAGATCGAGGGAATGGCGACGTACGCACGCTCGAGGAGGCCGAGCCACGGCGTGAGCATGCCGTCGAGGGTGAACGGCACCAGCACCGCCGACAGGACGAGCGCGCCAGCCGCCGCGAG
>CAZVDO010000134.1:0-3263 GCA_964625345.1 uncultured Anaerolinea sp.
GCCGGCGCGTCGCGCCGCGCGGCGCCCGTGCTACGGGCAGGTGATCCGGAACGCGATGATCTCGGGGAGATCGGGGACCAGGACGGGCTGGAGGCAGGAGAGGCCCACCTGGTCGGTGCCGGCAATTTCGGGCCACCGGCCGCCATTGTCGACCGCGACCACGATGAGCTCGGTGCCGGGGAAGTGGGCCGCGAGGTCGAGGATGCTCGCCGGGTCCTCGTCGGGCAGGGCCAGGGCCGGATGCCCGGTCTCCTCCGAGAACCAGATCGGGAAGTCCGTGATCACGGGCCCGGTCGTCTCGTCGATCGGCACGCCGGCGGCGGCGAGGGCCGCCGGCATCGCGGCGTAGCGATCGCGGATCTCGTCGCCGCTGCGCCCGAAGGAGACCAGCAGGATCGCGCTGAAGAGGAGCCCGGAACCCACCACGAAAGCGGGCCCGAGCCAGGCCACGGGGCGGGTCCAGCCACGCCGGCGGCCGACGAGGACGATGACGCGATCGAGGGCCAGGAGCGCGGCCACGAGCAGGAGAACCTGCACCGCGCCCGCGGCGTGCAGGAACGTGCCCCACTGCGTGGCGACGGGGAACACGAGCGCGGCCACGAGGAACGTGAGCACCGAGAACCCGGTCAGCAGCGAGAGCGCGACGCCGCGGCCCTGCCACGGGAGCGCGAGCAGGCCGATGGCGGAGATCGGGAAGCCAAGCAGCAGCAGGACGTTGAGCAGGTTGTGCAGCAGCCCGTCGACGCGGAGGCTCACGAGCGTGCCCGGGCCGGCATCGAGGTATCGCGCGAGGGTCGGCGTGTCCTGCCAGGCGAAGATGTCGCGGCCATTCAGGGACAGGGCGTTGGCGAGTGCCTGTCCCGGGAACGGGCTCCCGAACACCTGCCAGTCGCGCAGGGCCCATGGCGCGAAGACGATCGCGGCGGGAATCGCGGCGGCGAGCGTCAGGCGGAGCCAGCCGGCAACGGAGCCGGCAATCCCCCCGGCGACCCAGACCCAGGCGAGGGCCAGCCAGATCGCCTCGTTGCGGGTGAGCGCCGCGAGCCCGAGGAGTGCACCCAGGGTGAGCACGCGCAGGTCGAGGAGGCGGGCGCCGCGAGGATCCACGGCCACGCGACCCGCGAGCAGGCACACGGCCAGCACGAGGAGCGCGAACGGCATCGTCGAATCGGGCAGGACCGAGTGGAGCACGAGGGGCAGGTACACGGCCGCGCCCATGCCGGTTCCCAGCGCGAGCGTGCGGGCGCGGCCGAGCGGCATCGTGCGCTCCTCCGCGACATCGGCCGCGAGGCGCCAGGCGAGGACCGGCACGAGCGAACCCGCGAGGATCGAGGACCACTGCGCGGCGGCAAAGCTCGTCGAGCCGAGGAGCGTCATCGTCCCCGCCGCGAGGAACGTGGGGAGCGGCAACCACACTTCGAAGGCGGGCCGCGGGATCACGAGCGGCGGCGTGGCGTAGCTCCACAGGGCATCGCTGACGAGCCCGCGGCCCTCCACGAGATTTCGCGCCACGCCCACGTAGTACGCCGTGTCCTCGGGCCGCGGGAACGTGATGACGCCCGCCGCGACCACCCGGACCACGAGGGCCGCGACGAACACGCCGAGCACGGAGAGCCACGCCTCGCGGCGGCTCACAGCGAGTGCTCCTCGCACCGCGTATCGCCCGCGGTGACGCAGACCGGGAACAAGGCGATCTGCATCTTCGCGTAGAGGTTCCCCGTCGTCGGGAAGGCCCAGACGGCGCTGCCGATCCAGGCCGGCCGCTGTGTGCCGTCGAGGACCGGGCCGAGGGCGCTCGCGGCATCGTCGCGCTCGATCACGAGCCATCGGATGTCGTAGGCGCGGGCGACGGCCTCGATCGTCTCGAGGGGATCGTTCGGGGTGACCACGCCGGGGTGGCCGGTCCAGTACTTGATCCCGGCCGCGTCGATCGAGAGGATCCGGTCGCCGGCCGGCACGTCCAGCCGATCGAGCTCGGCGGCGAGCGCGATTCGCGGCTGGCGGGTCGCATCCCAGCTCGCGATCACGCCCTGCCCGAACACGACCGACGTCAGGACCACGAGCACGACCATCCCCCACGCGAACACCCCGCCGGCACTGCGCTCGTCCCAGCGGCGCCGTCGCGCCGCCACCCAGCCCACCACGATGAGCACGCCCTCGATCGAGAGGATCGCTGCATGCGGCAGGAGCCCGATCGCCGAGTGGATGAAGGCACCGCCGGGCACGTGGAGCGGGTAGAGGAGGGTCGCGGTGAGGAAGACCACGAACGTGTAGAGGAACCAGGGCGTGAAGTCGCGCGAACCCAGGCGCCCGATCGCGCCCACGAGCATGAACGGGATCAGCACCACGGAGCCGATGACCACCGCGAAGTTGCCGAGCGCGGCGGACAGGCCGGCCAGCCGGCTCGAGACGATCGGCCCGAGGCCCTGGTCGAGGAACCGGGCGAGGCTCGGGTCCGCCGTGATCGAGTTCCACTCCGCGTAGGTCCGGATCCAGAGGGCCACGCCGGTCGAGCTGGTCGGCGAGATCGAGCCGAACGTCGCCAGCTGGCGCGCCCACCACGGTCCGATCACGGCGAGGAAGAGCGCGAGGCACGCAACGGCGGCCCAGATCGGGATCGGACGCCGATCCTCCACGTGGACCCAGCTCCCCGCGCCGCGCCGGCCGCGCAGCCAGCGCAGGCGATCGCCCAGCCAGACGAGCCCGATCGCACCGCCCAGGAAGATCCCGTCGTTCCGGCCGAGGGCCGCCAGCCCCGCGAGGAAACCCGCGAATGCATAGGCCCGGGCGTCGCCCTTCAGGCCTCGGGCGGTGCACCAGAGGGCCGCCGCGACGAGGGGCAGGAAGATCGCGAAGTTCTCGGGCTGGGACATGAACACGGTGCCGGCGCCCGGAATTGCCACGATGACGCCCGCCGTGGTGGCCACGATCGGCTCGGCGCGCGCGTCGCGGGCGATGACCCAGGTCAGCGGCGCAGCGAGCGACCCGATGATCGCGAGCGGCAGGGCCGAGGCGAGCGCCGTGGGCCCGAGGACCTGGATGAACGGCACCTGCACCAGGCTCGCGAGGGGAAGCCAGTGCGCGTTCGATGGGATGGGGAGCGTGGGGTTCGATGGGATGCGATTGCCGACCTCGGCGAAGATCCAGATGAAGTCGACGTTGAGGCCGTGGCCGGCGGCGATCGCGCGCGCCACGTCGACGTAGTAGTAGCTGTCCGGGTAGGCCGGGTCCGGGTAGATCCCGATCAGGACGAGCCGGACCGC
>CAZVDO010000135.1:0-3135 GCA_964625345.1 uncultured Anaerolinea sp.
TCAGGCGGAACGCGGCGCGGCCGCCGCCCGCTTGCGGATCGGCGCTGAGTCCACGCCGCCCGCCATGCGCCCGTTGCGGCGCTCCGGCCCTCGCGGCACTGCCCGCTGGGCACGACCCGACGCCTCCGCAAAGGTGACATCCGACAGCGGCACGAGCGGCTCCCCGCGCAGCACGCGGGCCAGGTACTCGCCCGTGGCCGAGCCAGGGCTCGCGGCAACGGTCTCAGGCGTGCCCTCGGCGATGATCCGGCCACCCCGGGCGCCGCCCTCGGGCCCAAGGTCCACGATCCAGTCGGCGGTCTTGATGACGTCGAGGTTGTGCTCGATGACGAGCACGGTGTTGCCGGCGTCGACGAGGCGGTGGAGGACCTGGAGCAGCTTCTCGACGTCCGCGAAGTGGAGCCCGGTCGTGGGCTCGTCGAGGACGTAGAGCGTCTTGCCGGTGGCCCGCTTGGAGAGCTCGGTCGAGAGCTTGACACGCTGCGCCTCGCCGCCCGAGAGGGTCGTGGCCGGCTGGCCCAGGTGGATGTACCCGAGGCCCACGTCGTTGAGCGTCCGGAGCTTGTTCGCGACCGAGGGAACCGGGGCGAAGAACTCCACGGCCTCGGCCACGGTCATCTCGAGGACCTCGGCGATCGAGCGCCCCTTGTAGTGGATCTCGAGCGCCTCTCGGTTGTAGCGGGCGCCCTTGCAGACCTCGCACGGCACGTACACGTCCGGCAGGAACTGCATCTCGATCTTGATGATCCCGTCGCCCTTGCACTGCTCGCACCGTCCGCCCTTCACGTTGAAGGAGAAGCGGCCGGGCGAGTACCCACGGAGCCTGGCCTCGGGCGTGGCGGCAAAGAGCTCGCGGATCGTGCCGAACAGGCCGGTGTAGGTCGCCGGATTCGAGCGCGGCGTCCGCCCGATCGGGCTCTGGTCGATCTCGATGATCTTGTCGACGTGTCCGGCGCCCTCGAGCGTCCGGTGCGGCCCGGGTGTCTCGCGGGATCCGTGGAGCTCGCGGGCCAGCGCCCGATACAGGACCTCCGTCACCAGGGTCGACTTCCCGGATCCGCTCACGCCGGTGACCGCGGTGAAGGTCCCGAGCTTCACCACCAGGTCCAGGTCCTTGAGGTTGTGGGCGGTCGCGCCGCGAACCACGAGCTCACGCCCGTTGCCCGGGCGGCGATGGGCCGGCACCGGCACGACCCGCTCGCCGCGCAGGAAGGCGCCGGTGATGGATCGGGGCTCGGCGAGGACCGCGTCGAGGCTGCCGTTCGCGATGATCTCGCCGCCGTGCTCCCCTGCCCCCGGCCCGATGTCGATGACCCAGTCGGCGGTCCGGATCGTCTCCTCGTCGTGCTCGACCACGAGGACGGTGTTGCCGAGGTCGCGCAGCCGCGTGAGCGTGGCGATCAGCTTGGCGTTGTCCCGCTGGTGGAGCCCGATCGAGGGCTCGTCGAGGATGTAGAGGACGCCCATGAGGGTCGTCCCGATCTGGGTCGCGAGGCGGATCCGCTGGGCCTCCCCGCCGGACAGCGTCTGGCTCGTCCGGTTGATCGTGAGGTAGTCGAGCCCGACGTCCACCAGGAAGCCGAGTCGTGCCCGGATCTCCTTGAGCACCTGGTAGGCGATCGTGCGCTCCCGCTCGGACACGCGCCCGGGAAGGCGCTCCGCCCAGGCCAGCGCGTCCGTGATCGGCAGGTCCGAGACGTCGGAGATGTCCCGGCCGTCCACGGTGACCGCGAGCGCCTCGGGCCGGAGTCGCTTGCCGCGGCAGGCCGGACAGGGCCGCTCGACCATGTACTTCTCGAGCTCGGTCTTGATGTACTCCGAATCGGTCTCGCGATAGCGCCGCTCGAGATTGGTGATGACGCCCTCGAACGTCGCCGTGTACGTGTTCTCGCCGCGCTCGTGGCGGTAGCGGATCACGACCTTCTCGTCCTTGGCTGCGTTGAGCAGGTGCGCGACCGCCTTCGGCGGGAGATCCCGGACCGGCGCGTTCGGGTCCCAGCCGTGGGCCTGGAACACCGCCTCCATGATCTTCAGGCGCCAGGACGCGTCGGTGGGCATCCGCGACCAGGGGACGACGGCGCCCTGGAGCACGCTCTTCGATCGGTCCGGGATGACCAGTTCGGGGTCGATCTCGAGGCGGGTCCCGAGGCCGGTGCAGGTCGGACAGGCGCCGTGGGGCGAGTTGAACGAGAAGCTGCGCGGCTCGAGCTCGTCGATGGTGGTCCCATCGTTCGGGCACGAGTAGCGTTCGGAGTAGCGGCGCTCCTCGAACGCCGCGGGCTCGCCCTCCCGGGGTACCGGCGCCACCTGGACCACGCCCTCGCCGAGCCGCAGCGCGGTCTCGATCGAATCGGCCAGCCGTGACATGTCCGGGTCCGGCAGCGCCTCGCCCGTGGCCGGCTCGATCGGGCGGCCATGCTCGTCGCGAGCCCAGCCCTCGGGCGCCTCCGCCCGCCGAACGACGTACCGATCAACCACGACCTCGATCGTGTGCCGCTTGTACTTGTCGAGCGACGGGGCGTCGTCGAGTTCGTAGGTGACGCCGTCGACGCGGACGCGGGCGAACCCCTGCTTGCGGGCGCTCTCGAAGACACGGTCGCCCTCGGTCTTGCGGTCCTTCACGAGCGGGCCCAGCACGAGCAGCCGCGTCCCCTCGGGCATCGCGAGCACCTGGTCGACGATCTGCTGGACGGTCTGGCGCTCGATCTCCGCCCCGCAGACCGGGCAGTGGGGGTGCCCGATGCGGGCGAACAGCAGGCGCAGGTGGTCGTAGATCTCGGTGACCGTGCCGACGGTGGATCGCGGGTTACGCGAGGCGCCCTTCTGGTCGATGGAGATCGCGGGCGAGAGCCCGTCGATCTGGTCGACGTCCGGCTTCTCCATCTGGCCGAGGAACTGGCGCGCGTAGGCGGAGAGGCTCTCCACGTAGCGGCGCTGGCCCTCGGCGTAGATCGTGTCGAAGGCGAGGCTGGACTTCCCGCTCCCGCTCAGGCCGGTGATCACGACGAGGCGGTCGCGCGGGAATTCGAGGGTGACGTTCTTGAGGTTGTGTTCGCGCGCGCCGCGAACCACGATCCGATCGAGGGGCACGCCCGAAGTGTAGCGGAACCGCGTGAAACCGAACAGGTGTTCGTG
>CAZVDO010000136.1:0-3048 GCA_964625345.1 uncultured Anaerolinea sp.
GGGCTGGACGCCGGGCTCCGGCGACGCTCGGGGCGTTCAGCTGCCTGCGCCGAGCTCCGTTTCGAGCAGTGTGATGAGCCGGTCAAGCTGGTGCTGCCAGCCAGCATCGTTCTGGCCCCGGTCCTCCAGGTCGAGGAACCCGCTGTGGGTGAGGATGAGTCGTGTCTGGCCGAGCTCCTCGGTCAGGTCGAACGTGACCGTGGTCTCGTTCGAGTCTCCTGCCAGCGCCCACGAATGGACCAGTCGACGCGGCGGCTCGACCTCGTGATACGTCCCGCCCAACTCGAACTCCGGTCCGCCGGGGAACCGGACCCGGAACCGGAGCCGTCCGCCAGGTCGGACGTCCATCTCGTCCACCACGGTCTCGGATCCGATCGGGCCCATCCATCGGGCGTACAGCGTCGGATCCGTGAGCGCACGGAAGACGAGGGCGGGCGTGCCGGGAAGGCGCCGGTCGATGACGAGGCCCAGGCCGGGCACCGTCACGGTGTGCTCCGGCCGGCCGGGCGCCCGCGAGGTGCGGCCACAAGCTCCGCCGTCAGTTCGGCGAGGCGATCGACGCTGGCCTCCCAGAAGGGACGATAGAAGTCCAGGTACTCGCCAGCCGTTCGCAGTCCGTCCGGCCGGAGGCGGAGCCAGTGGCGGCGGCCGTCGACGCGTCGCGTGATGAGCCCGGACTGTTCGAGGATCCGGATGTGCTTGCTCGCGCTGGGAAGCGCCATCTCGAGCGGGGCCGCCACTTCGCCCACCGTGGCCTCGCCGGCGGCCAGCCGGGCCAGGATCGCCCGGCGGCTGGGATCGGCCAGCGCGCCGAAGACGCCATCGAGTCGGGCACGTTCATCGATCATGGGGCGCCCCCTACAGTTGCAGACTCGGCTAATAGTTAGTCATACGTGAACGCTATGTGTCAAGTCAATTCGCCGGCTGGATCGGGGGCGACCCCAACCGAATCCGGGTCGTGCCGAGGGCGACGAGCACGTAGATGGCCGCGGCGACGGCAGGTACCGCCGACAGGGACACGGCGCCGGCAAGGGCGCCGCCGAGCACGGCACCGATGGGCTGGGTGCCCCAGGCCACGAGTCGGTAGGCGCTCATGACCCGGCCCCGGAGATGGTCGGGGACCATGCGCTGGCGCAGGGTGATCACCGCGACGTTCCAGAACGTGAGCATGATGCCGAACCCAAGCCCGCCCACCACGACAACGGCGACGTCGGTCGTGACCGCCAGGGCGACCCCGGCCCCGGCACCGAGCATGAGCCCGATCCGGATCGCGTTGCCGGGACCGAGCCGGGCCAGCACGGGCGGGGCGAGGGTGGCTCCGATGAGCCCGCCCACGCCGATGACGGACAGCAGGATGCCGTACTCCGTTCCGCTGATGCCGAGGACCACCCGGGCGTAGAGCACGAAGGTAGCGATGATCGCGAACGAGGCGAGGTTCACGAGTCCGGCCGCGATCGCGAGCGTTCGCAGCGTCGGCTGGCGCGCGAGCCAGCGCAGGCCTTCCGCGATCTCGCCCCGTAGGCTGGGCCGGCCCCCGCTCGCGCCGCCAACCGGCCGGAACGACCCACGGAGCGTGGCGACGAGCAGGACGGCGAGCACGAACGTCACGGCATCGGCCACGAACGGGAGCCACGGGGCAAGCCCGTACAACAGTGCCCCGAGGGCGGGGCCCGCGAAGATGTTCGCGAGCCACGTCGTGCCCTGCAGACGTCCGTTGGCCCTTCCGAGCGCCGCCGGTGCCACGATTCTGGCCACGAGGGCCTCGGATGCCGGGTCGAAGAAGGTCTCGGCGGCGGCGAGCACGAACGCGACACCGTAGATCGCGACGAGCGCGGCGCCTGCCGGGCCACCACCGGCCGCGGCCCACGCCAGCCCGAGGACCACCACTGCCCGGATGCCGTCGGCGACGAGCAGGACGCGGCGTCGGTCCCACCGGTCCACCCAGGCGCCGGCCGGCAGGGCGAGCAGGAGCCACGGGAGTTGGCCGGCGGCGGTGGCGCCCGCCACGAGGAGGGGATCCGTGGTCAGCGACGCGACCAGGAGCGGCACTGCCGCCAGGAGCAGCCCGTCGCCGAGGTTCGAGATCGCGCTGGCGGCCCAGAGGCGGCCGAAGCCGCCCCCGAGGCCAGCCGAGCGCGGTGTCGCACCGGCGTCCATGTCCGTCCAGCCTCAGCGCAGGTACGTCGAGCCGCCGTCCACCACCAGCGACGAGCCGGTGATGAAGGACGCATCCGACGACGCGAGGAAGACGGCCGCCCTGCCGAGCTCCGCTTCCGGGTCGGCGAAGCGCCCGAGCGGAACGGAGGACAGGAGCATCTCCTCCATGCCCGGGTTGGCATCGAGGACCTCGGCCACCGCGGGCGTCCTGGCGAACGGGATGAGCGTCACCACCCGGATGCCGTCGGGTGCCCACTCGAGCGCCGCCGCGCGGCTCAGGGACTCGATGGCCGCCTTGACGGCGGCGTAGCCTCCGAGCCCCTGCGGGTTGGCCTCGGACGCGGCTCCCGACGAGACATTGATGACGACGCCGTGGCCCCGGAGGTGGGGATGGGCTGCCCGCATGAGGTGCAACGTGCCGACGGCACCCGATCGCCAGCCCTGCTCGAGCTGCCCGAGGTCCATCTCCGCGATCGAGCCGAACGCATACGCCTGGGCGTTGTTCACCACGATGTGCAGGCCGCCGAGCTCCGTGACGACGCGATCCACGATCGCCCGGACCGCCGCCTCGTCGCTGACATCCCCGGGGCAGGCGATGGCCCGTCCGCCGCGCGCCTCGATGGCCGCGACCGTGTCATCCAGCTTGGCCGCCGTGCGGCCGACGACGGCAACCGCCGCGCCCTCCGCCGCCAGCGCGAGCGCAATGCCGCGCCCGATGCCCTGGCCTCCGCCGGTGACGAGCGCGACCTGATCCTTGAGCCGATGTTCCATGATGCGTTCCTCCAATGAGTTAGCCGATGAGCTAACTATTAGCCGGACGACGAAATATGTCAAGTGGTTCCCGCGAGCACCGGCCCGCCGCGAGCGCGACCGCCCGGAACCGCACCGCGC
>CAZVDO010000137.1:0-2950 GCA_964625345.1 uncultured Anaerolinea sp.
CACGCCTCCGAGCTCTCGGAACGAGGCCCGGAGGCGTTCCCGGACTGAGGCGCGGCAGCCTTCCTGGCCGAAGCTCAGTTGAAGGCCAGCGAGTCGATGAGTGCCTGGGCCAGGGCTGCGAAGTCCGTGCTATCGCCGATGGGCAGCTGGACCAGGATGACCACCTGCGTCCCCGCGACATCGATCGTGATGACCCGAGCGTCCGTGCCGCGCTGGACCAGGTCGAGGGTGGCGTCTCCACCCTGCGCAGCGGAATCGGCGAGCGCCGACAGCGGATAGAACGACCGCTGTTGCGCGGTTGCCGAGAGCACCACCGAGGTCTCCTGGGCCGGCAGTCCGCCGACGGTGGTCGCGACGGGGGCGCCGATCTCGTAGTCCGCATTGGGCCGGGCGTAGACCAGCGGGTCTCCGGTCACTCGGACGATGCTGACCTGGTGGGCCGTGTCGGTCACGTACAGCGTGATCCGGTCCGACGTCTCGGTCGAGTTGATCCAACCGGCCACGGTCGTGAACGTGATCGGCGGTGTCAGCACGGTCGTCGTGTAGGTGCCAGGGGCGAGCGGTCCGTGCGGGATCCGCGCACCTGTCGACGCGATCGGAGTTGCGGTCGGGCTCGGCGTGGCAGTGGCGGTCGGGCTCGGACCCGCGGTCGCTGTGGCGGTCGCGGTCGAGCTCGCCGTCGGGCTGGGCGTTGGCTCCACGCCGACTGGCGGGACGTTGCGAAGGAGTGCGAGCGCGCCAACGCCGATGACCACCACGGCGGCCAGCGTCAACGCGAAGCGCATGCTCTTGGACATCGTGATGGTCCTCCAGGGGATCCGTTGCCCCCGCTCCTGAGGTGTGGTTCGGATCGCGAGGAGGACGGCATCGATCGTGGCGGAGGAGGTTCGGTCCGAGCCGGACTCCAACCAGTCGCGGGTTGCGCGCTCGAATGCGCGATCGTCGTTCATGCCGGTCGTCCTTCGCGGAGCTCGTCTCGCGCCCTGGACGCCTCGAAGGCGCTCCGGAGCGCACGCGTTGCGTAGTGAAGGCGGGACCGGGCCGTGCCATCCGGTATCCCGAGTGTTTCGGCCACCTCCACGAGGGGCAGGCCCACGTGGTGGTGCAGGACGAAGACCGCGCGCTGATCGAGGGGCAGTTGGCGAAATGCCTGCTCGAGCTCGTCGCGATCGGAGAGCGACTGGAGGTCGTCGGACTCGTGCGCCCGATCGACTGGGAGGACGCGAACGGTCGATGCCCACCGGCGGTAGCGCGGCGCATCCGCGTAGCAGGCATGGACGACGATCCGGTAGGCCCAAGCCTCGAACCGGTCCGGGTCGCGCAGGTGGGGCAGCTTCCGCCAGATGGTGACGAGGGCGTTCTGCAGGACGTCCTCGGCGAGTCCGGGATCGCGCAGGATCCGCCGTGCGACGCCGAAGAGCGTGTCGCTGACCTGGTGCACCAGGACTGCGAACGCCTCCTGATCGCCCGTGCGGGCCCGCTCGACGAGGTCTCGGTCCATCTGACCCTGGACTGTGCCGGGCCTGGTGGCCTCGGTCTACCCATGATGAGGGTCACCCGGTCGCGAATCGTTCATCGCCGGGGTGAGGCGCCGCGCCGGAGCCGGGGCGAGGCGTCGCGAGAGATCGCTGTTGAAGGCCCGCCAGAGGAACTCGGTATCGTTGGGCTGTGCGCCTCAGGACGTCGTTCGCCACTCGCGCCGCGCCCGAGCTGGCGTTCGCCTACCTCGAGGACTTCGGGCACATCGAGGAGTGGGACCCGTTCATCCGGTCGGTCGAGCGGCTGACCGTTGGGGAGCCGCGCGTCGGGTCTGTCTACCGGCTCACGCCGCGGATCGGCGGCTTCCGGCTCCGGTACGAGGTGACCGACCTCGACCCGGCTGCCCGCCGCATCCGGTTGAACGGCACGGCGTCCGGCTATCGTGGCTGGGACGAGATCACGGTCTCCCCGGAAGCGGGACCCGGCGGGGGTTCGATCGTCAGGTATGAGGCCGAGATCGGGCTGCGCGGGCGAACCCGGCTGCTCTACCTGCTGGCGCCGGCCGGACTGATCGCGATGCTGTTCTTCGGCGGCAATGCGATGCGCGGGATGCGCCGTCGACTCGACCGGCTGGCCCTCGAGGCCGAACGTCCGTCAGGCATGATTGCGCCATGACCGATTCCACCGCTGCCGGTTCCGCCCGCTCCACGATCCGTCGACGCATTCTGGCCGGCGAGACCCTGATTGGTGCCTGGACCGACATGGCATCGCCGCTCGCCACCGAGATCACCGGCCGGACCGGGTTCGACTGGCTGATCGCCGATCTTGAGCACGGGGCCGGCACCGAGGCTGACCTGCTGCCCGTGCTCCTCGCGGCCGAGCTCAGCGGCGCCGCGGCGTTCGTCCGGCCCCAGTCCGGCGAGCGGCTTCGGATCGGCCGGGCGCTCGATCTGGGTGCGGCAGGAATCATGGTCCCCCGCCTGGATACCGCCACCCAGGCCGAGGAGGCGGTCTCGTTCCTGCGGTATCCGCCCGATGGGGTTCGGGGCGTCGCGCTCCGAACACGCGGGGCGCGCCTCGGGACGGTCGGCCACGGGGAGGTCCGGACGATCAATCGGGACATCGTCGGGATCATCCAGGTCGAGTCACCGAGCGCCGTCCGCGAGGCTGACGCCATCGCGGCGATCGAGGGCGTGGACGTGCTCTTCGTCGGGCCGGCGGACCTGTCCCATTCCCTGGGCGTGCCGGGCCGATTCGACGACCCCACGTACCTGGCGGCCCTCGACTCGGTCGTGGCGGCGTGCCGGCACCATGGCAAGGCCGCCGGCATCCTGCTCTACGACGCGGCGGCATTCGGGCCGCATCTCGAGCGCGGCTTCACGTTCCTGGGGGTCGGTTCGGAGGGTTCGTTCATCGCCGAGGGCGCGAAGGCGGCACTCCTCGCTGCAAGGGCCGCCATCCCGCGCTGATC
>CAZVDO010000138.1:0-2933 GCA_964625345.1 uncultured Anaerolinea sp.
CCGGACCGGCAGCCCCGCCTGCGCCCAGGCGAGCGTCCCGCCGCTCACGTTCACCACGTCCGTCCAGCCATTGGCGAGGAGGAACGCGGTCGCCTGCCCCGAACGCGCCCCGGTCCGGCAGATCATGAGGAGGGGCCGGTCGGTCGGGAGCTCGCGATAGCGGGCCATGAAGACCGAGAGGGGCACCAGTGCGGCGCCCTCGGCCCGGACCTCCCGGTACTCGGAGGCCTCGCGGACGTCCACGAGCAACGGCCCGAGCGCGCCATCCGAGGCGGAGGTGGCCACGCCTGATGTCAAGCGGGCATGCGCCTCGGCCACGCTGATCGAGGGGATCTGGTTTCGTTCGAACATGGGACGCGCTCCGTGGGGACCCGCGCCGGTCAGGTGAGCTCGTCGAGCGAGCGGCGACCGCCGAACCCGTCACCGAGCTCGTGCCACCACCCGATCCGGTCCTCGCCGAGGCGCCAGCACAGCCAGACCTGGCGCCCGTTCACCAGGGCCGGGAAGTCAATGAGCCCGCTCTCGATCTCCCGCAGGGTGACGTCTCGCTCCACGAGGCCCGTCACGGCGGCCTGCATCTGGTCGATGAGGCCCTGCATCCGGAGCCGGAGCGTCCGCGTGTCGGCGGTGGTCGTCCCGGCAGGCGCATCGCCGGCGCCCTCGCCGCGGGCCTGGCCCTCGGGGCTGGCAGAGCGCTCGAGGATGACGTCCCGCACCCGAATGAGCTCGGCGCGCTGGTCGCGCAGGCCGAGGAGGAGGGGCTCCACCTCGCGGAGGGCCTCGTTCGCTTCGTCGATGTCGTAGAACCGCGTCATGGACTGATTCTAGGCCCGTATGATGCCGGGCATGCGAATCGCATCGCGCATGGACACGATCGGGACCGAGACGGCGTTCGAGGCGGGCGCCCGCGCCCGGGCGCTCGAGGCCGCCGGGCACTCGATCGTCCACCTCGAGATCGGCGAGCCCGACTTCGACACGCCGGCCAACATCCGCGAGGCGGCCAAGCGGGCCATCGACGACGGCTACACGCATTACGGCCCGTTCTTCGGCCTGCCCAAGCTGCGCGAGGCGATCGCCGCGGATGCCACGGCCCGGAAAGACTTCCCGGTCCACCCCGACCAGGTGGTCGTGACCCCAGGGGCCAAGCCGATCATGTACTACGCGATGATCGCGGCAGTGGAGCCGGGCGACGAGGTCATCGTCCCGGACCCTGGGTTCCCGATCTACGAATCGATGGCCCGCTTTGCCGGCGGCACGGTGGTGCCGCTCCCGATTCGCGCCGAGCGCGAGTTCCGCGCCGACCTGGACGAGCTCGAGTCCCTCATCACCCGCAAGACCCGGATGCTCGTCCTCAACTCGCCGGCGAACCCTACCGGCGGCTTGTTCACCCGCGAGGACATCGTGCGCATCGCGGAGCTGGCGATCCGGCACGACCTCATCGTCCTGGCCGACGAGATCTACGGCCGGATCGTGTACGAGGGCGAGCACGTCTCCATCGCCTCGATCCCGGGCATGGCCGAGCGGACGATCGTGCTCGACGGCTTCTCGAAGACGTTCGCGATGACCGGCTGGCGGCTCGGCTACGCGATCCTGCCCGACTTCCTCCTGCAGCCCTACAGCCGCCTGATCATCAACTCGATCTCGTGCACGTCCACGTTCAGCCAGATCGCCGCGATCGAGGCGCTCACGGGACCGCAGGAGCCGATCGACGCGATGGTCGCCGAGTTCCAGGCCCGCCGCGACCTCATCGTGGACGGGCTCAACGCGATCCCGGGGGTGCGCTGCCTGCGGCCGCATGCGGCCTTCTACGTCTTCCCCGACATCTCCGCCACGGGCCTGGACGGTGCCGAGCTCGCCGACCACCTCCTCCACGACGTGGGGGTCTGCGTGCTGGCCGGGTCGGCCTTCGGACAGGTGGGACGGAATCACATCCGGATCTCGTACGCCAACTCCCGCGAGAACCTGACGGAGGCCCTGGCGCGGATGCGAACGGTCATCGAGCCGCTCGTCGCGGCACGGGGCTGATGGGGGGCCGCTCCGCCGCGGGTCGGCCGCGTGGGTAGCCGGCCGCGCGTCTTCGTGGCGCGGCGCATCCCGGACGCGGGGCTCGGGCCGGTGCTCGAGGCCTGCGACGCGACCGTGTGGGAAGGGGAGATGCCCCCGCCCCGTGACGCCCTCCTCGCCGCGGTGGCGGGCTGCGACGGCGTGCTCACGATGCTGACCGACCGCGTGGACGACGCCTTCCTCGATGCCGCGGGGCCGAACCTGCGGGTGGTCTCGAACATGGCCGTCGGCTACGACAACATCGACGTGCCGGCCTGCACGGCCCGGGGCGTCGCCGTCGGCAATACGCCGGGTGTGCTCACCGAGACGACGGCCGACCTTGCCTGGGCGCTCATCCTCGCGGCCGCCCGGCGCCTGCCGGAGGGCGAGCGATTCGTCCGGTCCGGCGGCTGGCAGACCTGGGCGCCGATGCACCAGCTCGGGGTGGACGTGCATGGCGCGACGCTCGGCATCGTGGGCTTCGGGCGGATCGGGCAGGCGGTGGCGCGACGGGCGCTCGGGTTCGGCATGCCCGTCGTGTATGCGTCGCGGACGCGTGCCTCCGAGGCGGTGGAGACGGAGCTCCACGCGTCGCACGTGCCGCTCGAGGAGCTGCTTCGCGTCGCTGACATCGTCACGCTCCACGTCGATCTCAACCCGTCCACGCGTCGCCTGATCGATGCGGCTGCGCTCGCGCGGATGAAGCCGACCGCGATCCTCGTGAACACCACGCGCGGCCCGGTGGTGGACCCGGTGGCGCTCCACGCGGCCCTGCGGGATGGCGTGATCCGGGCGGCCGCGCTGGACGTGACGGACCCGGAGCCGATCCCCGCCGACGATCCGCTCCTCGGCCTGGAGAACTGCCTCGTGGTGCCCCACGTGGGATCGGC
>CAZVDO010000139.1:0-2820 GCA_964625345.1 uncultured Anaerolinea sp.
GCCGACATGATCCCGTACTGGTGGACCTTGACGATCCCCTCGAGGATCGGCGCGGGCGCGGCCAGCCAGCCGACCCGCCAGCCGGTCATGGCGTAGGCCTTCGAGAACCCGCCCATCAGGATCGTCCGTTCGCGCATCCCCGGGAGGGCCGAGAACGGACGATGGGTGTACGACCCGTACGCAAGGCGATCGTAGATCTCGTCGCTGTAGACGAGC
This sequence comes from uncultured Anaerolinea sp., assembly GCA_964625345.1. Taxonomy (GTDB): domain Bacteria; phylum Chloroflexota; class Limnocylindria; order Limnocylindrales; family CSP1-4; genus UBA5189. Next base: position 217 of record CAZVDO010000139.1, read on the forward strand.
AGGTCATGGCGTTCGGCGATCCGGGCCAGCTCCTCCTGGATCTCGGGTGGGAGGACCGCGCCGGTCGGGTTGCATGGATAGCCGAGGAACAGCGCCTTCGTGCGCGGCGTGATCGCAGCCTCCACGGCGGCGGGGTCGAGCGCGAAGTCGTCCTCGAAGCGGGTGGGCACGTGGACCGCCGTGCCGCCCGCAAAGACGATCGCTGGGACGTAGGCGACGTACGAGGGCTCGTGGAGGATGACCTCGTCGCCGGGATCGCAGGTCGCCCGGAGGGCGAGGTCGACCGCCTCGGACGCGCCGACGGTGATGAGCAGCTCGCGGGCCGGGTCGTAGGCGATGCCGTAGCGGCGCTCCAGGTGCTCCGCAAGGGCACGCCGCAACTCGACGGTTCCGTAGTTCGAGGTGTAGTGCGTCCGTCCCTCGCGCAGCGATTCGACCCCGGCCTCGACGATCCGGCGCGGTGTGTCGAAGTCGGGCTCCCCCACGCCGAGGCTGATCACGTCCTGCATCGAGGCCAGGATGTCGAAGAACTTGCGGATGCCCGACGGCGGGACCGCGAGGACGCGCTGGGCGAGGGCTCGTTCGCCCAGCGGCGGCCGGTCCATGCCGGTCATGCCGGCACCGCGAGCGCGGCGGCCCGCTGGGCAGGCGTGGGCCCGGTGGCATCCTCGGCGAGGGCGAGGTCGCGCGGCTCCCGATCGCGCCAGTCCGCGGAGGCCGTGAGCCCCTCGAACGCCCGGGCGGCCCGGAGCAGCTCGAGCTCGCTCCACGCGGGACCGATGAGCTGGAGCCCGACCGGGAGCCCCTCGGATAACCCGCACGGCACCGAGATACCGGGCAGGCCGGCCATGTTGACGGGCAGCGTGCAGGCGTCGGACAGGTACATCGCCACCGGGTCCGCCGTCCGGGCACCGAACCGGAACGCCACCGAGGCGGAGGTCGGGGCGACCAGGAGGTCCACCCCCGAGGCAAAGACCTCGTCGAAGTCGCGCTTGATCAGGGTTCGCACCTTCTGGGCCTTCACGTAGAACGCATCGTAGTAGCCCGCCGACAGCGCGTACGTGCCGAGCATGATCCGGCGCTTGACCTCCGCCCCGAAGCCGCTGCCCCGCGTCGCGAGGTAGTCCGCGAGGAAGTCGCCCTCGCCGGAACGGACGGCATGGCCATACCGGACGCCGTCGTAACGCGCCAGGTTCGCCGACGCCTCGGCGGGTGCCACGATGTAGTAGGTCGCGAGGCCGTAGTCGGTGTGCGGCAGGCTGACCTCCTCCACCGATGCCCCGGCGTGCTCGAGGAACGCGACGCTCTCGTGGATCCTCCGTTCGACGTCGGGGTCCATGCCCTTGATGAAGTACTCCCGCGGCAGGCCGAAGCGCTTGCCGCGCAGCCAGGCCACCGCCTCGTCGTCGCCGGCCGGGAGGCGCAGCAGGTCGTCGGGAACCGGCTCGGGTGCCGAGGTGGAATCCCGGTCGTCGCGCCCGGCCACCGCGTGCAGCAGGGCCGCGGCGTCGCGCGCATCCCGGGCGAAGGGGCCGATCTGGTCCAGCGAGCTCGCAAAGGCCACGATGCCGTACCGGCTCACCCGGCCGTACGTCGGCTTGAGGCCGACCACGCCGCACAGCGCCGCCGGCTGTCGGATCGAGCCGCCCGTGTCGGTTCCGAGCGAGAGCGGCACGTGGCGGGCGGCGACCGCGGCGGCCGATCCGCCACTGCTCCCGCCCGGCACGGTGTCGAGGTCCCACGGGTTGCTGACGGGCCCGTACGCGGAGTACTCGTTCGAGGACCCCATCGCGAACTCGTCCATGTTGGTCTTGCCGATGAACACCGCCCCGGCAGCGCGGAGCCGCTCGACGATGTGGGCGTCGTACGGCGCGCGGTAGCCCTCGAGAATGCGGGAGCCCGCGGTGCACTGGCCACCACGGACGGAGATGAGGTCCTTGAGCCCGACGGGGATCCCGTCGAGCGGATGGAGTGCGGTGAGTGCCTCGGGCCCGGTGGCTCGGGCCGCGGCGAATCGCGCGTCCGCGGCATCGGCCTGGGCGAGCGCGGCATCACGGTCGATCGTGAGCCACGCGTTGAGCGCGTGGTTCTGTCGGTCGGCTCGATCCAGGTGCGCCGTTGCCAGCTCGCGCGATGACAGCGCGCCGGACCGGAGCGCCGCCGCCATCTCGTGGGCACGGAGCCCGGTCGGGTCCGCCGTCGGGTCCGCGGTCACGGGGCGGTCCCCGTGCGCTCGCGCGGCTGTGCGCGGCCCTCGACGGCGTCCGCCGTCACGCGTCGCCTCCGAGGATGGCCGGCACGACGATGAAGCCGTCCTGGCGCGCCGGCGCGTTGTCGAGCACGTCTCTCTGGGAGAGGGAAGGGGTCACAACGTCGTCGCGGAGGATGTTCTCGAGCTCGATGGTCTGGGCGGTCGGAGGAATCGCGTCCGTGTCGAGGCGGGCGAAGATCGCGTACTGGTCGAGGATGTGGTTCAGCTGGCCCTCGAGCCGATCCAGCTCGTCCTCGCGCAGCCCGAGGCGGGCGAGGTGGGCGACATGTTCGACCTCGGCGCGGGAGAGGGCAGCCATCGGACGATGATAGCCGAGGCCCTCGCCCCGCCCG
>CAZVDO010000140.1:0-2748 GCA_964625345.1 uncultured Anaerolinea sp.
CCACAATGCCGGCATGCCCCGCCGTTCGATCACGCTCGACGCCCCGCTGGACCTGGCCCTGACGCTCGCGCCGCTCTATCGAGGCCGCGGCGACCCGACGCTGCGGCTCAACCGCCTCGCGGTCGCCCGGGCGACGCGCACACCCGACGGGCCCGCCACGCTGCTCATCGAGCGCCGCGGCGACCGCCTCGAGGCCGAGGCCTGGGGTGCGGGTGCCGGGTGGGTCCTGGAGGGCCTGCCGCGCTTCCTCGGCCTCGACGACGATCCCTCGGGGTTCGATCCGTCACTCCACCCAGTGGTGGCAGGCCTGGCGCGACGGCTGGCGGGCCTGCGCCTCGGCCGGACCGACGCGGTGCTCGAGGCGCTGATCCCCGCCATCTTCGAGCAGAAGGTGACCGGGGCCGAGGCCTCGCGGGCGTTCCGGTCCCTCGTCCGCGTCCACGGCGCGCCGGGCCCCGGGCCGGTCGCCGCCGAGATGGGCCTCCGCCTCCTGCCGACCCCCGAGGCCCTTGCGGCACTCCCCTACCACGCCTTCCATCCGCTCGGCATCGAGCAGCGCCGGGCGGAACTCGTGCGACGGGTGGCCCGTGACGCGCCCAGGCTGGAGGCGTTGGCGGCACTTCCGGCACCGGATGGGGATCGTGCGGCGGCCGGGCGCACGGCGGGCGCCGCACTCCAGCGCTACCAGGGCATCGGGCCGTGGACCGCCGCCGAGGTCACGCTGCGGGCGCTCGGGGATCCCGACGCGGTGAGCGTGGCCGATTTCCACCTCCCGCACCTCGTGACGTTCGCGCTCGCCGGCGAACGGCGCGGAACCGACGAGCGGATGCTCGAGCTCCTCGAGCCGTGGCGCGGGCATCGGGCGCGGGTGATCCGGCTCCTGGAGGCCGGCCACGCCGGTCCGGAGCGGCGGGGCCCGCGCCTCTCGCCGCGTGACTTCCGGGAGATCTAGCCGGCGCGGAGGGCCGCCGTCATCGCGGCGACGTGGGCGGGCGTCGAGCCGCAGCAGGCCCCGATGATCGTGGCGCCGCGGGCTCGGGCCTCGATCGCGTAGGCGGCCAGCACGGCCGGCTCGGCGCGATAGACCGCCTGCATGTCGACCAGCTCCGGCATCCCCGCGTTCGACTTCGCGACGAGCACGGCATCGGGGTCCGTGGCGCGCATCGCATCGATGACCGGCAGGAGTTCGTCCGGGCCGTTGCCGCAGTTGCCGCCGACGGCGTCGGCGCCCCACCCGCGAAGGGCGCGCAGGGCATCCTCCGGCTTGACCCCGAACATCGTCCGGCCGCGGGTATCGAACGTCATCGTGGCCACGAGGGGAAGCTCGGGCGCGGCCTGGCGCGCCCCCTGGATGGCCGCGCGGATCTCCTCGAGGTCGGACATGGTCTCGATCCAGAGCAGGTCCACGCCGCCCGCCACGAGGGCGCGTGCCTGCTCGGCGAAGACGTCCACGGCCTCATCGAACTCGAGCGTCCCGATGGGCGCCATGATCGCGCCCGACGGCCCGATGTCCCCGGCTACGAGCGCCTCGCCGCCGGCCGCCTCCACCTCGGCGCGGGCCAGCGCGGCGGCCATCTGGTTGACCTCGCCGACGTGGCGCTCGTTGTTGTGCAGGCTCAGGCGCATCCGGTTGCCGCCGAACGTGTTCGTCAGGATGATCCGCGCGCCCGCCTCGAGGTAGGCGCGGTGGATCTGGCGCACGATCGAGCCCTGGGGCAATGCCACGTTCCACATCTCGGGCGGGTCGCCGAACTGGAGGCCGGCGGCGAACAGCATCGTGCCCATCGCGCCGTCGGCCATGACCGTGCCGCCGCTCGCGATGAGGGCGTCCCATCGGGCCCGGGCCACCGACGGCGGCACCGGCCCCGAGGCGTGGCCGTGTTCGTCCCCGTTGTCGTGCATTGCGTGCCGCTCCTCGTGCCAGGCTGCGCGTGGACATTGCCGGGCCGTACCCGTGCCGCAGGCCCCATCATCGCCCATGCGGAGTCGATGGGCACCAACTGGGCGTCGCGGCGTGGGAAAATGCCCGTGCGGAGGGCGTCCCTTGCTCCTCGGACTCGATCATCTCGTCATCGCCGTCGCCGACCCGGACTCCGCTGCGGAGCAGCTGGAGCGGGAGGTCGGCCTGGCCTGCACGGGTGGCGGACGCCACCCGAAGTGGGGCACGTTCAACCGCCTGGCCTGGCTGGGCGATACCTACGTGGAGCTGATCGGGCTGTTCGATCGGTCCCTCGCGCCGGGAGGCCCGGTCTCACGCGCCGTGGCCGAGGCCCTCGATGGCGGCCGACAGGGGCTCGTGAGCTACGCGATCGCGACCGACGACGTGACGGCCGACGCGAAGCGCCTGCGGGCGCGCGGCTCCGACATCGGCGAGCCGGAGACGCGGTCGCGGACCCGACCTGACGGCGAGGTCGTGACCTGGCACGCGGCGTACGCAGAGCTCGGGCCGGCACGTCCCCCCTTCCTCGTCCAGCACGAGCTCGTCGGCGCCGAGTGGGGAGCGGACGCGCGAGCCGCTCGCGACAGCCAGGTCCACCCTGCGGGCGGCACCGCCCGTGTCGCCGGCATTGCCCTGCCGGTGGGCAACGTCATCGAAACCTGCGCGGAGTACGCGCGGACCGTCGGGCTGCACCTCGCGGGGGATTCGGACACCGTGCACGTCGGGAGCCAGTTCATCCGCCTGTTCCAGGGGCGACCGCTCCGCGACCCGACCATCGTGGAGATCGACGTGGAGCGAGGGGCGAGCGG
>CAZVDO010000141.1:0-2704 GCA_964625345.1 uncultured Anaerolinea sp.
CTGCGCCGGCTGCGGGAACCGCGGATGCGCCGCCTCATCCTCCTGCTGCTGGCCGCGATCCTCATCGTCTTCCGGCTCGCCCAGTTCCTGGTGTTCAGCACGCAGATCCAGTGGGGCTACGACTTCTCGGCCTACTGGCAGGCGGCCCGCCACCTCCTCGAGGGCGCCGCGATCTACGCCCCGGACCAGCTCGCCGGCCCGTACGCCCCCCAGCGCCAGTTCCTGTACCTCTATCCACCGCCGCTCGCGGCGCTCGTGACCCCGCTCGCGATCCTCGTCCCGACCGCCTATCGCGTGGCTGCCTGGGCGTGGCTCGCGCTGGATGCGGCGATCCTCGTGGCGGGGGTACTTGCGCTCGCGCGCCGGGACGGCCTGGGGGAGCGCGTCCGGTCCTCCACGGGACTCGGCCCGTGGATCCTCGTGGTGGGCGCGTTCACGTTCCCGCCCGTGGTCGGGGAGCTGGTGCTGGGCAACGTCCACGTGCTGCTGTTCGGGCTGCTCACGCTGGCCTGGCTGGGGATCCGGCGGGCCGACGACGGCGATCGTCGCGGCGACGCGATCGCCGGGATCGCGGTGGGCGTGGCGGCGGTCATCAAGGTGTTTCCCGGGCTCGTGGTGCTGTGGTTCCTGCTCACAGGCCGGTGGCGCGCGGCCGCCTGGTCCGCGATCGGGGCCGTGGCGCTCGTCCTCGTGACCCTGCCGGTCACCGGCATCGGGCCGTGGCTGGACTGGCCGCGCGCGCTGCTCAACCTCTCGGCGCCCTCGGACACCACGGACACGCTCGCGCCCACGGTCTGGCTCGCGGGGGTCGTGGGATTCGGGGCGGCGCGGGTGCTGGTCACGGGCGCGGCGCTCGTGCTGCTCGCCTGGGCCGCGCGCCGGCTGCCGGCGTCCGCCTCCTACACCGCCGCCGTGCTGCTCTCGCTCCTGATCGCGCCGGCCCTCTACCACCACTACCTCGCGATCCTGGTGCTGCCCTTCCTCCTGCTCCTCGGCGAGTGCCGCCCGCGGGCGCTCCCGTGGCTGTTCCTCGCCTGGTTGCTCCTCTCGGGCGGCGAGCAGTCCGCCCTGGGCGACCTGTCCTGGATCGTGAATCGGGGGCTCCCGACGGCCGGGACGCTCGTGCTGCTGGGCCTTGCCCTGCGCCCCCGCGGGCCGGCCGAACCGGCGTTCATGCGGCGAGACGCATGACACGACCGAGACGCCTTCACGGGCACCGGACGCCGGTCGGCGGATGCCAGACCTGACGTTTGGGTGCCTTGACGCCCTCCGTTTGGGTGTCTAGTTTGTCTGCAAATGGGTGTCCAATCAGGGGTCGACGCCACGGAGTACCGTGCCCGGGTGGCCGATGCGGAGCTGGGCCGTCTGCTCGGCGTGTCCGGGGCGGTGGTGGTGGAGGGCGCCCGGGCCACCGGCAAGACCGAGACTGCACGCCGTATCGCGGCCAGCGAGGTCCGGCTCGACGTCGACGATGCGGCTCGCGAGGCCGGGCTGCTCGATCCCGGCATCCTGCTGACCGGTGACCGGCCACGCCTCATCGACGAGTGGCAGGTGGTGCCGGCCGTATGGAATCGCATCCGCCGAGCGGTTGACGATCGCGGTGGCCGCCCCGGCCAGTTCATCCTGACCGGATCGGCCGTCCCGGCTGACGATGGCCTCCGGCATAGTGGCGCGCTGCGATTCGGTCGGCTTCGCATGCGCCCGATGACGCTCTTCGAGATGGGCCAGTCGTCGGGGGCGGTATCCGTCGCCGCGCTGCTGGACGGGGCGTCGCCACAGGCCGCCGATCCCGGCCTCACCATCGGCGATCTCGCCGAGACCATCTGCGTCGGTGGCTGGCCCGGCCTCCTCGGGAGGAATCCATCGCAGGCCGGTGCGGCGCTCCGGACGTATCTCGACGATGTCGCCCGGGTGGACCTGGTCCGGATCGAAGGTATTCGACGGGAACCCGACAACGTGGGACGGGTCATCCGGTCCCTCGCCCGTCACACGGCGACGGCGGCATCGGCGCGATCGATCGCGGCCGACGTGGGTGGCGCCGATGGCCCGATCGACCATCACACCGTGCTCGAGTACACGAACGCGCTCGCTCGCGTGTTCGTCGTCGAGGACCAGCCGGCGTGGGCACCCGCCATCCGGTCGCGGGCGAGATTGCGCTCCGCGTCGGTGCGGCACTTCGTCGACCCGTCGCTCGCGGCCGCGGCCCTCGGGGCGGGCCCGGATCGGCTCCTGCACGACGTCGAGTTCTTCGGCCTCCTCTTCGAGTCGCTGGTGCTGCGCGACCTCAGGGTCTATGCGCAACCGCTGGGCATCGAGATTCGCCACTATCGCGACAGCGGCGGGGTCGAGGCGGACATGATCCTCGAGCGGCCGGATGGGCGATGGGCTGCGGTCGAGGTCAAGCTCGGTCCGGGCGCCATTGACGCCGCCGCGGCCGCGCTGCGGCGCCTCGCCGACCGCATCGATACGGCCCGCCATGGGGCGCCGACCGCGCTCGTCGTCGTCACGGGCTGGGGGTACGCGTACCGACGGCCGGACGGCGTATCGGTGGTCCCGATCGGGGCCCTCGCGCCGTGACCGACTTCCAGCGCACCGACATCCAGAGCCTTACCGTGGTCCTCCCGGCGTTCAACGAGGCGGACCGCATCGGGCCGGCGCTCGACGAGCTCTTCGACTACCTGGCCGGCCCGGCGGCGAGCGACGG